>NZ_JADBQL010000031.1:0-25006 GCF_014895905.1 Enterobacter cloacae complex sp. P15RS
TATGTATCCGGTCATACACTGCGCTTACCGGGGCTACAATTCTGCGCAAATAAACATACACAAAAAAGGTGCTCATTGAGCACCTTTTTGCGTTGCTGACGCCTGATTATTTGGTCAGGGCAGGCTTGTTGTCGATATTGGTCAGCACACCAGCACTGCTAAAGGTCAGGGTCAGGGTTTGCTGGCTCACGTCTTCATGACCAGGCTGCTGGCGGAATACATAGAACCAGGTATTTGTACCGAACGGATCGGACATCATCGGGGTTCCCAGTGCATAAGCGACCTGCTGTTGTGTCATTCCCACACGGATTTTGGACACATCGTTAGGGGTAAGGTAGTTCCCCTGGTTGATGTCAGGACGGTAAACCACTTTCTCCAGAGTGGAACAGCCTGCGGTCAACATCAGAAGAACCGCTGCGGCAGCGGTCAGCGTTTTACAGCGCATAGTGATTTGATTCCTTTTCGGGCCCGAGCAGTACGCGGCTCATATGTAATATGCCGATGATAATAGACCTTGCCCCACTTTGAAACCGGTCTGGCGGCGTTTTTGTTGTTCTGTATGACCCTGAGATCCCGAAAAAGTTTATGCCGCCAGCAGTTCTTTCGCATTCGCGAGCGTATTGCGCGTGACCTCACTGCCCCCGAGCAGGCGTGCCAGTTCCTGCAAGCGTGCGCGTTTATCCAGCGGCTTCATGTGTGTTTCCGTCATTTCGCCGTCAGTTTCTTTACTGACGATAAAGTGATGATGACCACAGCCAGCTACCTGAGGCAGGTGTGTCACACACATGACCTGCGTCGATTCACCCAACTGACGCAACAGTTTGCCGACAACGGCCGCCGTCGGGCCGCTGATACCCACATCCACTTCATCGAAAATCAGCGCCGGGGTTTCCATCTTACGGGCGGTGATCACCTGGATGGCCAGGGCGATACGCGACAGTTCACCGCCGGAAGCCACTTTCGAAATCGCCTGTAAAGGCTGGCCCGGGTTGGTGGTGACGCGGAATTCAATGCGGTCTGCGCCTTCCGCCGTCAGGTGATTCTCTTCAAAGCGAACGTCAATGGTGAACACCCCGTGCGGCATCGCCAGCGTATGCATGCTGTCGGTAATGTGCTGGCTAAGCTCCAGCGCATAGTGTTGGCGCACCTCGTGCAGCCGCTTCGCCGTTTCCAGCGCCTGCTGGTGATGCAGATTTACCGCCAGAGACAGGGTTTCGAGGGAATCGGCCTGATCGTCCAGCTGTTGTTGTTCTTCCAGCAGAGACTGATAGTAATTCGGCAGTTCTTCCGGAGTAACGTGATGCTTACGCGCCAGTGAAATCTGACGGGAGATACGTTGCTCAAGTTCAAACAGACGGTTCGGGTCGAGATCCAGACGTTCACAGTAGTGGCGCAGTTCATCCCCGGCTTCTGAAATCTGAATCGCGGCCTCTTCGAGCATCTCCAGTACGCCAGACAGCTTATTGTCCATGCCGGTCAGCTCGGTAACAAGCTGGCGAACATTGTACAGCTGGCTCTGCAAGTTCACGTCCTCGCCATCTGCCAGCATGTTCAGGGCATTCTGGCTGGTGGAAAGCAGCTGACCGCTGTTGGCCAGACGCTTGTACTCCTCGTCGATTTGCTCAAATTCCCCCGCCTGCGGGTTAAATTCGTTCAGCTCTTTCAGCTGATACTCCAGCAGCTCGGCGCGGGCGGTACGCTCCTGGCTTTGCTGCTGATGCTGCGCAAGTTCGCGGCAGCTTTGATGCCACTGACGATAGTGCTCCGCCATCAGTTGAGTAAGCGCATACTCACCTGCGTAGCCATCAAGCAGGGCTTTCTGTTGTTCGGGTTTGATTAACTGCTGATGCGCATGCTGACCATGGATCTGGATGAGCAACTGGCCCAGCTCGCGAAGCTGGGAAAGAGGGACCGCCGTGCCGTTAATAAAACCACGGGAGCGGCCATCATTGCTGATGACGCGGCGAAGTAAACACTCACGTCCGTCTTCCAGCTGGTTTGCTTCCAGCCAGCGCAGGGCGGCAGGCGTGTCTTTTAACGAGAAGCGGGCACACAGGTCTGCACGGGCTGCGCCTGTGCGCACCATGTCGCCCTCAGCACGACCGCCGAGGCACAAGCCGAGGGCATCAATGGCAATGGATTTACCTGCGCCGGTTTCACCGGTAATCGCCGTCATTCCGCTATGGAAGTCGATCTCAAGCTCACGAACAATGGCAAAGTTGCTAATGGTCAGTTGTGCCAGCATAATTGTTTTCCTGTATGAAAAACCATAACTGTGTTTGTATACAGTATAAACTGGTTTTATATACAGTAAAGCGCTGGATGCAAAATCAGAACAATTTTTTTGACCAGCCGAGCTTGGAGCTTAATGTATTGAAATAGCTGTAATCTTTCGGGTGAATGAGGTTCAGGTGGTAATCGCAGCGGCGAATGAGTACATCTTCACCTTCCTGAATAGGAAGCGCAATCTGGCTGTCGCAGCTGATCTCCAGGTCGCTGCGGCGATGGGAGAAACGCAGGCGGATGGTGCTGTCGCCGTTGATCACCAGCGGACGCGCCGAGAGCGTGTGCGGGAACATCGGCACCAGGGTTATCGCATCCAGCGATGGCGTCAGGATTGGGCCTCCGGCTGAAAGCGAGTAGGCGGTTGATCCCGTTGGTGTTGAAATAATCAGCCCGTCAGACCGCTGCGAGAACGCGAAGATTTCGTCGATATAGACTTCAAACTCGATCATGTGCGCCACTTTACCGGGGTGGAGAACCACCTCGTTAATGGCGGTGCTGATGCGCTTCTGGCAGTCTTGCTGACACACCTGGGCTTCCAGCAAAAACCGTTTTTCACTGATATAGTGGCCTTCCAGCACGTCCGCCAGCTGCTGCTGCGCATTGTCCGGGTCGAGGTCGGTCAGGAAACCGAGATTGCCACGGTTAATACCAATCACCTTAATATCATAGCGAGCCAGCGTTCGCGCCGCGCCCAGCATATTACCGTCGCCGCCGACCACCACGGCGAGATCCGCCTGCTGGCCAATTTCCGCCAGCGTGCCGGTTCTGACGCTTTTAAGCTGCAACTCCTGGGCAATTTGCTGCTCGACCATCACTTCATAGCCTTTACCACTCAGCCAGCGATACAACATTTCATGTGTCGTCAATGCGGTAGGGTGACGCGGATGGCCGACGATCCCAATACACCTGAAATGATTATTCATGTTCTGGAGGTCCTTGTGCCTGATGAATGATGACAATCTGCCTTGTTCCCTTGAATCCAGGAAACTGATCCCCATAATAAGCGAAGTTAGCGAGATGAATGCAGAAAAACGCGGAGAAATTCATGAGTAGTAAAGAACAGAAAACGCCTGAGGGGCAAGCCCCTGAAGAAATTATCACGGAACAGCACGATGAAGTTGAGGCAGTAGAGCCAGACGCGTCTGCTGAGCAGGTGGACCCGCGCGATGAAAAAATTGCCAACCTGGAAGCTCAGCTGGTAGAAGCGCAGAATCGCGAACGCGATGGCGTACTGCGCATCAAAGCGGAAATGGAAAACCTGCGCCGTCGTACCGAGCTGGACGTTGAAAAGGCGCACAAATTTGCGCTGGAGAAATTCGTCAACGAACTGCTGCCGGTGATCGACAGCCTGGATCGCGCGCTGGAAGTGGCGGATAAAGCTAATCCGGATAACGCGGCGATGATTGAAGGCATCGAGCTGACGCTGAAATCCATGCTGGATGTGGTGCGTAAGTTCGGTGTTGAAG
This sequence comes from Enterobacter cloacae complex sp. P15RS, assembly GCF_014895905.1. Lineage (NCBI taxonomy): Bacteria > Pseudomonadati > Pseudomonadota > Gammaproteobacteria > Enterobacterales > Enterobacteriaceae > Enterobacter > Enterobacter cloacae complex sp. P15RS. The sequence continues at coordinate 3,753 of NZ_JADBQL010000031.1, forward strand.
TGATTGCCGATACGGATGTTCCGCTGGATCCAAACGTTCACCAGGCCATTGCGATGGTCGAGTCAGAAGACGTTACCGCGGGTAACGTGCTGGGCGTGATGCAGAAAGGGTATACCCTGAACGGTCGTACTATTCGCGCTGCGATGGTCACCGTGGCGAAAGCGAAAGCCTAATTTGCTACCTGTAGTGCCGGGTGGCGGCATTCGCCTCACCCGGCCTACCTTCTATTCGGCAATACTTTCCCGAAGTGGCGTAACGGGCAGGACTTTCACCTGCTTAATCATGTTGTCCTGAACGTCCAGAATATCAATATCATACTGTTCAATACGCACACGCGTACCTGCCGCCGGGATCTCTTCCAGCGCTTCCAGAATCATGCCGTTCATCGTCCGCGCTTCGTCTTCCGGTAAATGCCAGTTGAACGCTTTATTGATTTCACGAATGTTGGCGCTGCCGTCGATAAGCACTGACCCGTCGTTTTGCGGGGTAACCTCTTCTGCAAGGGAAGGCGACATCGACGTGGTAAAGTCCCCGACAATCTCTTCCAGAATATCTTCCACCGTTACCAGCCCCTGAATGTCGCCGTATTCATCCACCACCAGGCCGACTTTCTTCTTGTTGCGCTGGAACTTCACCAGCTGCGTGCTGAGCGGCGTGCCTTCCGGTACGTAGTAAATTTCGTCGGCGGCGCGCAGCATTACCTCTTTGGTGAACTCGTTTTTCTCGGTCATCAGGCGATAGGCCTCGCGCACGCGCAGCATGCTGATGGCATCGTCGAGGGAATCGCGATAGAGCACGATGCGCCCGTGCGGGGAGTGCGTCAGCTGGCGGACGATCGCCTTCCAGTCATCGTTAATATCGATTCCGACGATTTCGTTTCGCGGCACCATGATGTCGTCAACGCTGACCTTTTCCAGATCCAGAACCGACAGGAGCATGTCCTGATTGCGGCGGGAGATCTGCGAACGGGATTCGTTCACGATGGTACGCAGCTCGTCTTTACTCAGCGCGCTGCTGATGGTGACGTCGGCCTTGATACCGACCATGCGCATCAGCACACGGGTCACCATATTCAGCAGCCAGACCAGCGGCATCATCAGAATAAGCAGCGGCGCTAGCAGGAAACTGCTCGGGTAGGCGACCTTCTCCGGGTAAAGCGCCGCGATGGTTTTGGGCAGCACTTCCGCAAACACCAGCACCACAAACGTGAGCACCCCTGTGGCAATCGCCACGCCGGCGTTGCCGTACAGACGCATCCCGACAATGGTGCCCAGCGCAGAGGCGAGAATGTTGACCAGGTTGTTACCGATAAGCACCAGGCTAATCAGGCGGTCTGGCTTACGCAACAGCTTTTCGACACGACGCGCGGCACGGTTACCCTGCTTGGCCCGATGACGCAACCGGTAGCGGTTCAGCGTCATCATGCCGGTTTCAGAGCCAGAGAAATAAGCGGAGATGACCACCATGATGACCAGAATGACGATCAGCGTGGTGGTAGAGATGTGTTCCAGGGGGAACTCCTTTTGTTACTTAGCCAGCAAATTGCTGTATGAAGCGGCTACCAAAATAGGCAAGCGTGAGAATGCCGGCACCCGCAACGTTGAACCAGACCACGCGACGACCGCGCCAGCCTTCATGATAATGGCCCCATAACAGGACAATATAGACAAACCACGCAATGATGGAGAGAACTGCTTTATCGATATTCTCCACGCTGAACAGGTTCTTCATATAAAACAAACCTGTGCACAGCGTCAGCGTCAGCAGAACCACGCCGACCTGAGTGATGTGGAACATCTTACGCTCAATCACCATCAGCGGCGGCATTTCGTGGTTAAACGCCAGCTTTTTATTTTTCAGCTGGTAGTCAATCCAGGCGAGCTGCATGGCGTAAAGGGCGGCAATGATTAGCGTCGCGTAGGCGAAAAGCGACAGGCCAATATGCACCAGCATCCCCGGCGTGGCTTCCAGATGGGTAATAAACTCATTAGGCATGAACGTGGCTAACGCCAGGTTGATCAGCGCAAAGGCGTAGATTATCGGCAGCAGCAGCCAGCCGCGGTTTTTAGACGCGACAATGGTCATGACCGTACAGATCATCAGGCTGACCAGCGAGCCGACGTTCAGCACGCTCAGGTTTTGCACGCTGCCGTCGCCGGGAATGATGCGTGATTCCAGCGCAAACGCGTGGCTAATCAATGCGATTACCGCCGAAAGAATAGCCATGCGCCGCCAGCCGCTGTTTTTTTGCAGCAGGCCAGGAATGATCAGCGCGAGGCTGACAGAGTAGGCAACAAGGGCGATCAGTGCGAAAACAGGCATATAGGCGTCGACAGTTGTCTTAATAAGAAAGAGAAGCAGTATAACGTTACGTGACGCCTGCTCCAACCGTTGCATAACAACAAAGGCGCCTTCATGTTATACTCCGGCAAAATTCTGTGTATGTGTCGCCCAGGCGACCTAACGTTTCTACCCCAGGCGAGAGACAATGTTTGATAATTTAACCGATCGTTTGTCGCGCACGCTGCGCAACATCAGCGGCCGTGGACGCCTCACCGAAGAGAACATCAAGGAAACGCTGCGCGAAGTGCGCATGGCGCTGCTGGAAGCAGACGTTGCGTTGCCGGTCGTCCGTGATTTTATCAACCGTGTGAAAGAGAAAGCGGTTGGTCATGAAGTTAACAAGAGCCTGACCCCGGGTCAGGAGTTCGTCAAAATCGTTCGTAACGAACTGGTTTCGGCGATGGGCGAAGAGAACCAGGTGCTTAACCTGGCGGCCCAGCCGCCGGCCGTGGTGCTGATGGCGGGTCTGCAAGGTGCAGGTAAAACCACCAGCGTCGGTAAGCTGGGTAAATTCCTGCGCGAAAAGCACAAGAAAAAGGTGCTGGTGGTTTCGGCGGACGTCTATCGCCCGGCGGCGATCAAACAGCTGGAAACGCTGGCTGAGCAGGTTGGCGTGGACTTCTTCCCCTCCGACGTGGCGCAGAAGCCTGTCGATATCGTGAATGCCGCGCTGAAAGAGGCGAAGCTGAAATTCTACGACGTGCTGCTGGTGGATACCGCCGGTCGTCTGCACGTCGACGAAGCGATGATGGACGAGATCAAGCAGGTGCACGCCTCTATCAACCCGGTAGAGACCCTGTTTGTCGTTGACGCCATGACCGGTCAGGATGCGGCGAACACCGCGAAAGCGTTTAACGAAGCCCTGCCGTTGACCGGCGTGGTGCTGACCAAAGTGGACGGTGACGCCCGCGGCGGTGCGGCGCTGTCTATTCGTCACATCACCGGTAAGCCGATTAAATTCCTCGGCGTGGGCGAGAAAACCGAAGCGCTGGAGCCGTTCCACCCGGATCGTATTGCTTCCCGTATCCTCGGCATGGGCGACGTGCTGTCGCTGATCGAAGATATTGAGAGCAAGGTCGACCGCGCGCAGGCGGAAAAACTCGCCAGCAAGCTGAAAAAAGGCGACGGCTTCGATCTGACCGACTTCCTTGAGCAGCTGCGTCAGATGAAAAACATGGGCGGCATGGCCAGCCTGATGGGCAAGCTGCCGGGCATGGGGCAGATCCCGGACAACGTTAAATCGCAGATGGACGACAAAGTGCTGGTGCGTATGGAAGCCATCATCAACTCGATGACGCTGAAAGAACGTGCTAAGCCAGAAATCATCAAAGGGTCGCGTAAGCGCCGTATCGCAGCCGGCTGCGGCATGCAGGTGCAGGACGTTAACCGCCTTCTGAAACAGTTCGACGACATGCAGCGCATGATGAAGAAAATGAAGAAAGGCGGCATGGCGAAGATGATGCGCGGCATGAAAGGCATGATGCCACCAGGATTCCCTGGGCGTTAATCGGCCTTTTACAGCAGACTGATCAACTGCTGATTGCATTTTCCCCAAAAATCAGTAAAATTTTCGGGCTTTTAATATGACACCCGGGCTCCGTTCCTCGATGGGGCCCGGTTGTTTTATTCACACAAGAGGATGTTATGGTAACTATTCGTTTAGCACGTCACGGCGCTAAAAAGCGTCCGTTCTACCAGGTTGTTGTGACTGACAGCCGTAATGCACGCAACGGTCGCTTCATCGAGCGCGTTGGTTTCTTCAACCCACTGGCCTCTGGCGCAGAAGAAGAAACCCGTCTGGATCTGGATCGTATCGCTCACTGGGTTGGCCAGGGCGCTACTGTTTCCGATCGCGTTGCTACGCTGATCAAAGCAGCAAACAAAGCAGCTTAATCTGTCACGGTGGTCATGATGAGCAATAAAGCACCTGTTGAACCGATCGTATTGGGAAAAATGGGTTCTTGCTACGGTATCCGTGGTTGGCTCAGAGTGTTTTCCTCCACTGAAGACGCTGATAGCATTTTTAATTACCAGCCCTGGTTTATCCAGAAAGCCGGTAAGTGGGAAGAGGTCGAGCTGGAAAGCTGGCGTCACCACAATCAGGACATCATCATCAAGCTGAAAGGCATTGACGATCGTGATGCCGCGAATGCGCTGACTAATTGTGAAATTGTCGTGGATTCGTCGCAGTTGCCACAGCTGGAAGAGGGCGACTACTACTGGAAAGACCTTATGGGTTGTCAGGTAGTGACCACTGAAGGCTACAGCCTGGGGAAAGTCATCGACATGATGGAAACCGGGTCAAATGACGTTCTCGTCATTAAGGCAAACCTGAAAGATGCATTTGGCATCAAGGAGCGGCTGGTCCCGTTCCTCGATGGACAGGTTATCAAGAAAGTCGATCTCGCTACTCAAACCATTGAAGTAGATTGGGATCCTGGTTTTTAATTCTCCGGATAAACGGTAAAAGACGGCGCTATGTGGATTGGCATAATTAGCCTGTTTCCTGAAATGTTCCGCGCGATTACCGATTACGGGGTAACTGGCCGGGCAGTAAAGAATGGCCTGCTGAGCATCCAAAGCTGGAGTCCGCGTGACTTCACGCATGACCGGCACCGTACCGTGGACGATCGTCCTTACGGCGGCGGACCGGGGATGTTGATGATGGTGCAACCCTTACGGGACGCCATTCACACAGCAAAAGCCGCGGCAGGTGAAGGCGCGAAGGTGATTTATCTGTCACCTCAGGGACGCAAGCTTGATCAAGCGGGCGTGAGCGAACTGGCGACGAATCAAAAGCTGATTCTGGTCTGTGGTCGCTACGAAGGGATAGATGAGCGCGTAATTCAAACCGAGATTGACGAAGAATGGTCTATCGGCGATTACGTTCTCAGCGGTGGTGAGTTACCCGCAATGACGCTGATTGACTCCGTTGCCCGGTTTATTCCGGGTGTTCTGGGCCATGAAGCTTCGGCAACGGAAGATTCCTTTGCCGATGGATTGCTGGACTGTCCACACTATACTCGTCCTGAAGTGTTAGAAGGGATGGAAGTACCGGCAGTGTTACTGTCAGGAAACCATGCCGAGATACGTCGCTGGCGTTTGAAGCAGTCGCTGGGCCGAACCTGGCTTAGAAGACCTGAACTTCTGGAAAACCTGGCTCTGACTGAAGAGCAAGCAAAGTTGCTGGCCGAGTTCAAAACTGAACACGCGCACCAGCAGCATGAACATGATGGGAATGCGTAATACGCTCCCGAATATCAGTTTACCCAGGATAAGAGATTAAATTATGAGCAACATTATTAAGCAACTTGAACAAGAGCAGATGAAGCAGGACGTACCTTCCTTCCGTCCAGGTGACACCGTGGAAGTGAAAGTATGGGTTGTTGAAGGTTCCAAAAAACGTCTGCAGGCATTCGAGGGCGTGGTTATCGCTATTCGTAACCGCGGTCTGCACTCTGCATTCACTGTTCGTAAAATTTCCAACGGCGAAGGCGTTGAGCGTGTCTTCCAGACTCACTCTCCGGTAGTTGACAGCATTGCTGTTAAACGTCGTGGTGCTGTACGTAAAGCTAAACTGTACTACCTGCGTGAGCGTACTGGTAAGTCTGCTCGTATTAAAGAGCGTCTGAACTAAGATTCGCTTAAGCGACATCCTGTTAGAAAGGGCTGGCCGAAAGGCTGGCCCTTTTTTTATCCTATCGCACCTCTCGCGTTAACCCTTCCGTCATAAATCATTTACAATGTTGGCCTCTTGGGTGGAGGGTAAGTGGATAACGTACTGCATCAGCATAGCTGGAAACGCGCAGCGGCATTGACCGCGCTGTTTGCGATCCTGCTGATCGTCGTGGCGCCGCTGATCTCCATCTCGCTGCAAAAAGATCCCATGAGCGCGATGCCTGGCATGCACCATGATATGAGCATGATGTCGATGGACGAGCATCACGGCGATATGCCACACACGATGCCGGTTGACCATGCGGAGGCGTGCGGCTACTGCGTACTGCTGGCGCACGTGCCGGGCGTGATGCTGGCGCTTATCGTTCTGCTCAGCGTGGTGTTGCAGCGGCTGCGGCTGAAGCCGCCACGTCAGGCGGTTAGCCACTGGCACTTCTTCCCCTGGCTTTATCCTGATACCCGCGCGCCGCCGCGGCGGTCTGCTTTCTCCCTTTAAAACAAAATCACTCACTTTTTGCCTTAAAAAGGAAAAGTATGACTACCTGCACTCCGCGCGCGGCATGGGGAAACCTGCTGCGTCGCCTCCATTTCTACATCGGGCTGTTTGTCGGTCCGTTTATCTTCTTCGCCGCGTTGACCGGTACGCTGTATGTGGCAACGCCGCAGCTTGAAAATGCGCTGTACCGTAACGCACTCCACACGGATGCCGTGGGTGATGCGCAGCCTCTTGCTGAACAAATTGCCGTGGCAGAAAACGCCGTGGGTTCAGCGCTGCGTTTACATGCCGTTCGTCCGGGGCTGGAAAAGGGCGAAACGACCCGCGTGATGTTTGCCGACCCGAAGCTTGGTCCCTCCGAGCATCGGGCTGTTTTTATTGATCCCGCCAGCCTTGAGGTTCGAGGGGATATGACCGTGTACGGCACCAGCGGGATTTTACCGCTGCGCCAGACTATCGATTATCTGCATACCTCGCTGATGCTGGGCAACCTCGGGCGGCTCTATAGCGAGTTAGCCGCCTCCTGGATGTGGGTTGCTGCCCTGGGCGGTATCGCGCTGTGGTTCTATACCCGACCAAAGCGCCGCATTAACAACCGTTTCCAGAATCGTCGTCGCCTGCATGTGATGTTAGGCTGGACGCTGCTGGCGGGAATGCTGCTGTTCTCAGCCACCGGTTTAACCTGGTCACAATGGGCCGGGGGTAACGTTGATAAGCTGCGGGCAGAGATGAACTGGCTGACGCCGCAGGTTAATACCCAGCTTTCCGGTGCGCCGGAAATGATGGATGAACACGCCGAACACCGTGGCCATCACGGTGCAATGACGATGCCTGACATGCCGGTCGAGCTGTCGCTTTTTGACAGCGTGTTGCAGGCTGCTCGCCAGTCGGGGATTGATGCGAACAAAGTTGAGATCCGCCCGGCAAAAAGGGCTGACCAGGCATGGACGGTGACGGAAATCGATCGCAGCTGGCCGACGCAGGTTGATGCCGTTGCCGTGGATCCCCACTCTCTGAAGGTGCTGGACGGCACTCGCTTCGAGGATTTTCCGCTGATGGCGAAACTCACCCGCTGGGGCGTGGATTTCCATATGGGGATCCTGTTTGGTCTGGCAAATCAGCTGGTGCTCATCGCGTTTGGTGTTGCGCTGTGCGTGCTGATTATCCTGGGATACCGGATGTGGTGGATGCGTCGTCCTGCAACGTCAGCCGCGAACCCGGTCCAGACGCTCTGTCAAAGCTGGCTGGCATTGCCGCTGTGGGGAAGGGGAGTGACCTTGCTGATAAGCGTTCTGCTGGGGCTGGCGTTGCCGGTGATGGGCGTCAGCCTGGCGGTGTTCATTGCGATCGACTGGCTGCGCTGGCGAGCGGCTTCAGGCGTGTCGCTCGCCGGATCATCCGTTAAATAGCCTTATGGCGTGCTGATGACCACCGCAACCCGGCGGTTTTCAGCGCGCCCTTGCGCAGTGCGGTTGCTGCTGACCGGGTATTTTTTACCTAAGCCCCGCGTGGTGAGGTTGCTGCGCGGGATGTTCGCGCCCTTCGCCCAGGCATCCGCCACGACGTTGGCGCGTTTTAACGAAAGCGCTTCGTTGTAGCGCTCTTCACCATAGTTATCCGTATGGCCGTCCATCCGGGCGTGATTCAGACCGGTTGCCGCCAGACGTGAGGCCATAGTCTGGATCTGCGTTTCACTTTCCGGGCGCAGTCTGGCTTCATTTTTATCAAACAGGATCTTATCCGACAGGCCCAGAGACCAGTCGCCGTTCAGTTCGTTAAAGCCGTAGGACTTCATGGCCGCAATTTGCGCTGGTGTGAATTTACCGTCCGGCGTCTGACACCCGGACATAGCCAGAGATGCCAGTAACAACGGCGCAAAGTATCGCTTTAACATATCGTCTTCCTTTCAGGATATTGTTTTCGAACGCTGGTTCTTGACCAGATACATATTGCGATCGGCTTGCTCCAGTAATGCCTCAACGGAGCCATTTTCCCACGCCAGAGCAAAGCCAATGCTGAGTGACATTGATGCTGTGTGCCCGTTATGCAGATCAAACGGACGAATAAATTGCTGCGACAGCGCGGCGCAAATATATTCCACCTCACGCTCGGTATGGACGCCGTAAAGGATCATGGCAAACTCGTCGCCGCCGAGACGGTAAGACTGATGACGCTTTTCGCCAAACTCGACCATCCTTTTTGCGGCTTCGATCAGGACGCAGTCACCCGCGGCATGACCCCAGGTATCGTTGATAAACTTGAAGTTATCACCGTCCAGGAAGAGCAGGGCAGAATTGGTTTTTGCCGAAGCGTCATTCATCAATGCCGCAATGTTGTTGCGAAACGCGGCGCGGTTTGCGAGCCCCGTGAGCGGATCGTGCATGGCGGTACGCAATAGCTGCGCGTTTTTGGCCTGTAGCTTGAGCTGCCACTCCTCCATTTCATCCAGCAGGCTGTTGAAGTCTTCACCAAACTGGTGAAACTCTTCAATCCGGCCTTCCGTTACCCGGCGAGAGAAGTTGCGGTTGGTGCGGACATCATGCACAACGTCAGTGATGTTTTGCATTTCAGCGACCATGCCATGATGGAGCGAACGGGTGATGGTCAATGCGACGGCAGAGGCAATAAGAATGCAGCCGGTGAGAACCGCAAATGAGAGCCAGATAAAGTGGCTAATCAGGCTGTCTCGTGCGGTAAGTCGAATTTCGCCAATCACATTGCCGTTATGCATGATGGGCTGTGCGACAGGAAGAGGGAATAACCAGCGGCTGACCAGCGCGCCCAGCGTGTCGGTATTATCCGCCGGGTTCCATGACCACCATGCAAACCGTTTATGATGCGCGTTAAGCACTTCCGCCACGGCAAACTGCCCCTGCTTACCGAGGGTCGCGAGCGTTTCATTTGCCGCCACGGCATCGTTGAACACCAGAGAGGCTTCAAGGCTGTGGCTCATGGTGGCGCCGGTGAGTTCGAGGTTTTTTTGCGCGTATTGCTTTAATGTCACCACGGAAGCGAAACACAGCAGCAGCCATATAAACGTCATCGTTATAACGACGCTTATCATGCTGATTCGCCGCAACGTTCTTTTAAACGTCGGACGCGGTGTTGATATGACATCCTTATTCATGCTTCTTATTCCGCGCGAGCATTAATACATCCGGATTGACTCTTACGCCACTGCGCGCCAGCGCGTCCAGATTGACGGAAAATCTGACCTGGTTGGACTCTATTATCAGACAAAATGCGCTGCCAATAACGCATTCAGGATTTTGCTCTGACATTAATAGCAACGCATGGCCTTGATATTGATTTATTATTTCCTGTTGTTTTGCCGGCAACTCACTCCCGAAATAGAGGGCATCACACCTTGCCGCGAGCGCTTCCCGATCGCTATACACAATGACAGGGGTATAGGGCAACGGGTTATTTACATCTTCACTGCTGAGCGCCTGTCTGTAACGGGAAGAGGCATAAATACAGAGCTTCGGCTGGCCGGACAGTGCTGGCCATCGGGTGTAGCTCACAATACCGGAAACAATCGAACGTACCGATTTATCCGTTTCCGTAAACGAGCCTGCCCTTGCAGGACTCACTAAAATGAACAGCATTAGCGCCAGGGGGAGGTGAAGCAAAGCGATCAAGAATGTATTTCTCATCAGAATCCGCCAAACCGCCCCGGAAATAGATGTCCTTAAGAATTTCCGGCAGAATACCATTGTTTCTTAAAGCCGTCATTATGTCAGAAATATCCCTGTATTGACCTAAGCTAAATCTTACTGCGAATTATATTCCCGAGAATGAAGCCAGTTTCGATTAAGTCTGCTGGAATTCATAATTTCATTCATTCTTTGTTTTCTGGATTCATGTGCCAGCCAAGTTTCCCTTCGATTCACCAGAGGGTTATTAAGCTCACGGCCAGCGCCTGGATAGTGTTCCTTGCGTGAGCGTAGATGGGCAGTAAATGCGCATGTGTAATTTTATGTTTACGTTTTAAGCCTGATTTTTTGGCATTAAAATGGTTTCTGTAAATTAAAGTGTACGTATTTTGGATTGAAATCTTTACTTGTTGTGGTATCGTTGTGTCACCTCCTTGAGGAAAACCACTATCGCAAACGAGTATTACAGGATCGCAATCATGCAAAAAGACGCGCTGAACAACGTACATATCACTGATGAACAGGTTTTAATTACCCCGGATCAACTGAAGGCGGAGTTTCCGCTGAGCGCCGCGCAGGAAGCTCAGATTGAGCATTCTCGCCAGACCATTTCTGACATTATCGCTGGCCGCGATCCGCGTCTGCTGGTGGTATGCGGCCCTTGCTCTATTCACGATCCAGAAACCGCCATTGAGTACGCACGTCGATTTAAAGCATTAGCGGAGGAGGTCAGCGATAGCCTCTACCTGGTGATGCGCGTCTATTTTGAAAAGCCACGCACGACGGTTGGCTGGAAAGGATTGATCAACGATCCGCACATGGATGGCTCGTTTGACGTGGAAGCAGGGCTGAAAATTGCGCGTCGCCTGCTGGTGGAACTGGTTAGCATGGGCCTGCCGCTGGCAACCGAAGCGCTGGATCCAAACAGCCCGCAGTACCTTGGCGATCTGTTTAGCTGGTCCGCGATTGGCGCGCGCACCACCGAATCACAAACCCACCGCGAGATGGCGTCTGGTCTGTCTATGCCGGTTGGTTTTAAAAACGGTACCGACGGTAGCCTGGCGACGGCGATTAACGCCATGCGCGCCGCCGCAATGCCGCACCGATTTGTTGGGATCAACCAGGCGGGCCAGGTATGCCTGCTGCAAACCCAGGGCAACCCGGACGGTCACGTGATCCTCCGCGGCGGTAAAGCCCCGAACTACAGCCCGGCGGACGTTGCGCAGTGTGAAAAAGAGATGGAACAGGCAGGACTGCGTCCGGCGCTAATGGTAGATTGCAGTCATGGTAATTCGAATAAAGATTACCGTCGCCAGCCAGCGGTTGCAGAGTCTGTGATTGCACAGATTAAAGATGGCAACCGTTCAATTATCGGCTTGATGATTGAAAGTAATATTCATGAAGGCAATCAGTCATCGGAACAGCCGCGCAGCGCGATGAAGCCCGGCGTCTCCGTTACGGATGCCTGTATCAGCTGGGAAACCACCGATGCGCTGCTGCGTGAGATCCACAAAGATTTGAACGGCCAGCTGGCGACGCGTCTGGCTTAAGAGGGTAGTTATGGTTGCTGAATTGACCGCACTGCGCGATCAAATTGATGAAGTGGATAAGGCGCTGCTGGATCTTCTGGCGCGCCGCATGGCGCTGGTTGCTGAAGTCGGCGAAGTGAAAAGCAAATACGGCCTGCCGATTTACGTTCCGGAGCGCGAGGCCTCTATGCTTGCCTCCCGCCGTAAAGAGGCGCAGGCCCTGGGCGTTTCACCTGATTTGATTGAAGACGTCCTGCGCCGCGTGATGCGCGAGTCCTATTCCAGCGAAAACGACAAGGGCTTCAAAACCCTTTGTCCGTCGCTGCGTCCGGTGGTTATCGTCGGTGGCGGCGGGCAGATGGGGCGTCTGTTTGAAAAAATGCTGACGCTCTCTGGCTATCAGGTGCGCATTCTGGAGAAAGAGGACTGGCCGCACGCGGCGGAGCGGATAAAAGACGCCGGTATGGTTATCGTCAGCGTGCCGATCCACGTGACGGAGCAGATCATCGGTAAACTTCCTCCCCTGCCGGAAGATTGCATTCTGGTGGATTTGGCCTCCGTTAAAAATGGTCCGCTACAGGCCATGCTGGCGGCACACACCGGCCCTGTGCTTGGGTTACATCCGATGTTTGGCCCGGACAGCGGCAGCCTGGCGAAACAGGTCGTGGTTTATTGTGACGGACGGCAGCCGGAAGCCTACCAGTGGTTCCTGGAACAAATTCAGGTCTGGGGGGCGCGTTTACACCGCATTAGTGCGGTAGAGCATGACCAGAACATGGCGTTTATTCAGGCGCTGCGCCACTTTGCCACTTTCGCCTATGGGCTGCACCTGGCGGAAGAGAACGTTCAGCTTGAACAATTGCTGGCGCTTTCCTCGCCAATCTATCGTCTCGAGCTGGCGATGGTCGGGCGACTGTTTGCGCAGGATCCACAGCTTTATGCCGACATCATTATGTCGTCTGAAAACAACCTGGCACTGATCAAACGTTATTATCAGCGTTTTGGCGAAGCGATCACCTTGCTGGAGCAGGGCGATAAACAGGCCTTTATCGACAGTTTCCGTAAAGTGGAGCACTGGTTCGGTGATTACGCCACGCGATTCCAGAGTGAAAGCCGCACCCTGTTGCGCCAGGCAAATGACAGTCGCCAGTAATCGGATGATGTATATACTGAAAGCCAGCATTGCTGGCTTTTTTCTTTTTGGGGATCTGTTATGGCTGAACCGCAGCTGCTGTTGAACTATACCGGGCATCTGCCCGAATGCCCGACGTGGAGTGCAGAAGAAAATGCGCTCTACTGGGCAGATATTCTGGAAGGGGAAATCCATCGGTATCATCTGCCCACCGCGGAACACTCGGTGCTCTCATTCCATGAAGAAGTCGGGTGTTTTGCCCTGCGTGAACGCGGCGGATTTATCGTCGCGATGCGTAACGCCATCTGGCTGGCCGATAAACACGGCCTGCTCCAGCGTAAGGTTTGCGATAACCCGTCTAATCCGCTGCTTGCACGCTTTAATGACGGTGGCACCGACCATCAGGGACGGTTTTACGCGGGCACCTTCTGGGGACCGGGAGATTATAACGGCGCCATGCTGATGCGTATCGACAACGACCTGACGCCGAAAGTGATCCAGTGCGATATTCAGGGGCATAACGGTTTAGCGTTTAGCCCTGACAAACGGTGGATGTTTACCTCTGATACGCCGAACGGCGTGATCTACCGTACGCCGCTTGATGAGCTGGCTGAACCCGGAACGCGCGAAGAATTTCGCCGTTTTAGCGAGGGAGAAGGTATTCCCGACGGTGCGGCAATGGATGAGGAAGGCTGCTACTGGAGCGCACTGTTTGACGGCTGGCGTATAGCGCGGTTTTCCCCGCAGGGAGAACAGCTGGAAGAGCACCGGCTGCCGGTACGTTGCCCGACAATGGTCTGCTTTGGCGGCGACGATATGAAAACGCTGTTTATCACCACCACGCGGGAAAACATGGAGGCGGAGGAGCTGGCAAAATTCCCGCTTTCCGGGGCTATCTTCACCCTGCCCGTAAATGTGGCAGGGATGAAGAAAAGCCGCTTTATCGAACGTTAAGCCGGATCGACCGGGACCACGTTTTCGCTCGGATAGCATCCCAGCACTTTCATGGAGCGGGTGATCTCGCCCAGCTCACGCAGGGCTTTCTGCATGGATGCAGATTCCAGGTTGGCCTGAACGTCGAGATAGAACATCTCTTCCCACGGATTGCCGTTGATTGGGCGGGACTCCAGCTTCGTCATGATCAGGTTGTGATTACGCAGCACCAGCAGCGCTTCAACCAGCGCGCCCGCCTGCTGTCCGGTCGCCATCAGCAGGGTGGTTTTCGCCGGTACCTGATCGGACACGTTGATGGCCTTGCGGGCCAGAACCACGAAACGGGTGATATTCTGCGTCTGGTTAGCCAGATTGCGCTCCAGCACCTGTAAGCCATACAGCGCGCCGCCCGCTTCGCTACCGAGTGCCGCGACGGCAGGGGAGTTTGCCTGCGCCACTTTTTCCATCGCCGCCGAGGTGCTCTCGGTGTACTCAATTTTCCAGTGCGGATAACGGTTCAGGAACTGGCTGCACTGCTGGAACGGCTGCGGGTGGCTGTAAACCGTTTCGATCTGACTCAGGTCCGTTGAGCCGGCGACCAGCACGCAGTGATCGATAGGGATAGTCAGCTCACCGACCAGCGACAGGCTGGTGTGCTGGAGCAGATCGTAAACATCGTTGATGGCGCCGGAGCTGGTGTTCTCGATAGGCACCACGGCGTAATCCGCCTGGCCGGTTTCGACCTGGTTGAAAATGTCTGCAAATTTCGCACAACCGCTCTCAATAAACTCTTCGAAATGGCGGGCGGCGTACTGGCGAGCAGCCAGATGAGAATAGGAGCCTTTCGGGCCGAGAAATGCGATGCGCGCAGAGTGCGGGTTAGTTTTGTTCAGATGCTGCTGGAGCAAGGCTTGCTGCGTCAGAACGGAATCTTCGATGATGAGCTGGAACAGGCGGGTGATGTAGTGGGCATCCAGATGATGCGCTTTGCCGAGCTGAATCAACCGTTCCAGTAAATCACGTTCGCGATCGATATCGCGTACCGGCCGATGGGAATCCAGCTTGGCTTTGCCCACTTCAACGGCGAGGGCGCGGCGTTCTGCCAGCAGGGCCAGTAATTTTTCATCGAGAGCGCTGATCTTTACGCGCAAATCCAGGAGCGGGTTTTCCGGTGTCATAGTGTTGTCTGTCTCAATTTATCGTTATCAATAAAAAAGGCCTCCCGGTGTGGGAGGCCTTGTTGTTCGTCTTCGCATTCTTTATCACACGACGAAACGCCTCCCGGTCAGGGGAAGGTAAAAAAGAATGCGAAGAAAAACGGCGTCTGTTTCATAAGGTCGTCCTGAAATTGATAGGGTTAAAGTACCTGTACTGTTTTGATCCTGTCAATAAAAAACGCGCCCGGAGGCGCGTTGTCGGTACACTCAATTTTAGAGGATTACTCTTCTTCAACTTCTTCCGCGAAGCTGGCGTCTTTCACCGACGTTGTGGCGCGACGGGCTTCACCTTTGTGTTGCACTTTATTGAGCTGCCGTTCCAGCTTGTTGATCAAATCGTTAATTGCGGTGTACATATCCTCGTGTTTTGCGCTGGCGACCAGATGGCCGTTTGGAGTATTGATAGTTGCATCAGCGATGAAACCCTGCGGCTCCTTGGACAGGATGATATGTGGGTTAATCAAATGTGTTTGCCATTTATCCAGTTTGGCGAGACGGTCTGCGACGTGCTGGCGGATTGCCGGAGTAATTTCCATTTGTTTACTGGTAATGTTCATTGTCATAAATTTTACCTCTTGTCTTTCCGTCTTGGTGATTCCAGCATACCCGACCTAATGTCAAAATGTGTGATTTAGATCACGTTATTTTGTCGGTTTTTGTCAGGGAATCTTTTTTGTGAGGCAGGGCAGGAAGAGGTGAGATTTACCTTGTCGAAGCCAGCAATTGCGGTCATAGTTGACTGGATGTGTTGAGGCTAAACCGCTTCAGCGGGAGTCTGAATGAATAAAAAAACGGCAGCCTGCGGGCTGCCGTTTTGCGTTGTAGCGGGATCAGGTATTGCTGCTGTTCGCGGCAATAATTTTCGCCACTTTGTCAGCCTGAGCCGTCATCTGCATCTGGCGATAAGCATTCTCCATCAGCTTCAGGCCATCACGCGTCGCCTGTGTATCCGGATAATCACGCAGCATGCCTTCTACACGGTTAACCACGGCAACCCATGCGCCGCGGCGGGTGTAGTATTCCGCAACGGAGTACTCGTATTTCGCCAGACGATTTTTCAGGAACACCAGACGCTTAGTGGCATCGGTAATGTACTGGCTGTTCGGGTAGCTACGCACCAGTTTGGAGAAGTCATTGAAAGCATCACGCGCATGTTGCGGGTCACGGTCAGAACGATCCACCCCGAAGAAGCCCTGCAATGCACTGTCATCCAGCGCCATGTTAGTCAGGCCGCGCATGTACATCACGTAATCGATGTTAGGATGGGTAGGGTTCAGACGCATGAAACGATCGATGGTTGCCTGAGCCAGCGGCAGATCGGCGTTTTTGTAGTAGGCGTAGATAAGATCTAACTGTACCTGCTGCGAATACGGACCAAACGGATAGCTATTATCCAACGCTTCCAGTTGCGTTATCGCCTGTTTCCAGTTACCGTCCTGCAACTTTTGTTGTGCAGTCGCATAGATTTCATTCGGCGGATTGTCAGGGACCTGTTCATTCGAACCGGAGCAGCCCACCAAAGCCAGGCTCAACGTGGCCGCTGCCACCAGATATTTCATGCGCGTCATGACGTTTTGACTTTCCTCAAATGTTTGTCCGGGAGAAACTCAGTTCCTGCTCCCGATTAAGACCAGCTACAATAGCACACTATATTAAACGGCAAAGCCGTAAAACCCAACGTTAAACGAAGAAGCAGTTTATGGCACAACGAGTAGAACTCACCGCAACAGTCTCCGAAAATCAGCTCGGTCAACGCTTAGATCAGGCTTTGGCCGAATTGTTCCCTGATTATTCGCGTTCACGCATAAAAGAATGGATCCTTGACCAGCGCGTGCTGGTAAACGGCAAGATCTGGGACAAACCTAAAGAGAAAGTGTTTGGTGGGGAAGCTGTCGCCATCAATGCTGAAATCGAAGAGGAAATTCGCTTCGAGCCGCAGGACATCCCCCTGGAGATCGTCTACGAAGATGACGATATTCTGGTCATCAACAAGCCGCGCGATTTTGTTGTTCATCCGGGCGCGGGCAATCCTGACGGTACGGTACTTAACGCACTCCTTCATTATTATCCGCCGATTGCTGACGTACCGCGTGCCGGGATCGTTCACCGTCTGGATAAAGACACTACGGGTCTGATGGTGGTGGCGAAGACGATTCCCGCTCAGACTCGCCTGGTGGAATCTTTACAGCTGCGCGAAATCACGCGTGAGTATGAGGCGGTGGCCATTGGTCATATGACCTCTGGCGGCACGGTGGAAGAGCCGATTAGCCGTCACCCAACCAAGCGTACGCATATGTCCGTGCACCCGATGGGTAAACCGGCGGTGACCCACTACCGCATCATGGAGCATTTCCGTATTCATACGCGCCTGCGTCTGCGTCTGGAAACCGGGCGTACCCACCAGATCCGCGTGCACATGGCGCATATTACCCATCCGCTGGTGGGTGACCCGGTTTACGGCGGTCGTCCGCGTCCACCAAAAGGGGCGTCGGATGAATTCATCTCCGTGCTGCGTAAATTCGATCGTCAGGCGCTGCATGCGACGATGCTACGTCTTTACCACCCCATTACCGGAATTCAGATGGAATGGCATGCGCCGATCCCACAGGATATGGTGGAACTTATCGACGCGATGCGCGCAGATTTCGAAGAACATAAGGATCACGTGGACTGGTTATGACCAAGCTGATTGTCCCGGAGTGGCCGCTGCCTGAAGGCGTGGCCGCCTGTAGTTCGACCCGTATCGGTGGCGTGAGCCAGGGCGCATGGGAGTCTCTGAACCTCGGCGCGCACTGTGGTGATAACCCGGAACACGTCGAAGAGAACCGTAAGCGCCTTTTTGCTGAGGGAAACCTTCCTTCAAATCCGGTCTGGCTTGAACAGGTGCACGGTAAAGCGGTGCTGACGCTGTCGGGTGAGCCTTACGCGTCTAAACGCGCCGATGCCTCGTACAGCAATACGCCGGGAACGGTTTGCGCGGTGATGACCGCCGATTGCCTGCCTGTGTTGTTCTGCAATCAGGCGGGAACTGAAGTGGCTGCTGCCCATGCCGGATGGCGCGGGCTGTGCGAAGGCGTGCTGGAAGAGACCGTCGCCTGCTTCCGGGACACTCCCGCAAATATCATTGCCTGGCTTGGCCCGGCGATTGGCCCGCAGGCGTTTGAGGTAGGCCCTGAAGTGCGCGAAGCCTTTATGGAAAAAGATCCGCAAGCGGTTGACGCGTTTGTGGCTTCCGGTGACAAATATCTGGCCGATATTTATCAGTTGGCCCGTCAACGTTTGAATAACGTTGGGGTGACGCAGGTCTTCGGCGGCGATCGCTGTACCTTCACCGAAAAGGGTGATTTTTTCTCCTATCGCCGCGACAAGACGACAGGCCGTATGGCAAGTTTCATTTGGCTGATATAACCTAAAGAATCAAGACGATCCGGCACGCGCCGTTTTCTTTTCACATAATTCAGGTTATTAACCTTGAATAATTGAGGGATGACCTCATTTAATCTCCAGTAGCAAATTTGACCTGTTATGGGAGGAGTTATGCGTCTGGATCGTCTTACTAATAAATTCCAGCTTGCTCTCGCCGATGCCCAGTCCCTCGCACTGGGGCACGACAACCAGTTTATCGAACCTCTTCATTTAATGAGCGCCTTGCTGAGTCAGGAAGGGGGATCGGTACGTCCTTTATTAACGTCCGCTGGCATTAATGCCGGCCAGTTACGCACCGCCATCGATCAGGCGCTGAGCCGTTTACCACAGGTAGAAGGTACCGGTGGCGACGTCCAGCCGTCGCAGGATCTGGTGCGCGTGCTGAACCTTTGCGACAAGCTGGCGCAAAAACGTGGGGACAACTTTATTTCGTCAGAGCTGTTTGTTCTGGCGGCGCTTGAATCACGCGGTACCTTGACCGACCTGCTGAAATCCGCCGGTGCAACCACCGCCAATGTGACCCAGGCGATTGAGAAAATGCGCGGAGGTGAAAGCGTGAACGATCAGGGAGCCGAAGACCAACGTCAGGCCTTGAAGAAATTTACGGTCGACCTGACCGAACGTGCCGAGCAGGGCAAGCTTGACCCGGTGATCGGCCGTGACGAAGAAATTCGCCGGACTATCCAGGTACTGCAACGTCGTACCAAAAACAACCCGGTGCTGATTGGTGAGCCCGGCGTCGGTAAAACCGCCATCGTTGAAGGGCTGGCGCAACGTATCGTTAATGGTGAAGTGCCTGAAGGGCTGAAAGGCCGCCGGGTGCTGGCTCTGGATATGGGCGCGCTGGTGGCCGGGGCGAAATATCGCGGCGAGTTCGAAGAGCGTCTGAAAGGCGTGTTGAACGATCTGGCGAAACAGGAAGGTAACGTCATCCTGTTTATCGACGAACTGCATACCATGGTTGGGGCCGGTAAAGCTGACGGCGCAATGGATGCCGGGAACATGCTGAAACCTGCGCTGGCGCGTGGTGAACTTCACTGCGTCGGTGCCACCACGCTGGACGAGTATCGTCAGTTCATTGAAAAAGATGCCGCGCTGGAGCGTCGTTTCCAGAAGGTGTTTGTCGCTGAACCAAGCGTTGAAGATACCATCGCTATTTTGCGCGGTCTGAAAGAGCGATATGAACTGCACCATCACGTGCAGATCACTGACCCGGCCATCGTTGCGGCGGCGACGCTTTCGCATCGTTATATCGCCGATCGTCAGCTGCCGGATAAAGCCATCGACCTTATCGATGAAGCCGCGTCCAGTATCCGCATGCAGATTGACTCGAAACCGGAAGAGTTAGACCGACTCGATCGCCGCATTATCCAGCTCAAGCTGGAACAGCAGGCGCTGAACAAAGAGTCTGATGAGGCGAGTAAGAAACGCCTCGATATGCTCAACGAAGAGCTGGATGAGAAAGAGCGCCAGTATTCTGAGTTGGAAGAAGAGTGGAAAGCTGAGAAAGCCTCCCTCTCTGGCACCCAGACAATCAAGGCTGAACTGGAGCAGGCGAAAATTGCCATTGAGCAGGCGCGGCGCGTAGGGGACCTGGCGCGGATGTCCGAGCTACAGTACGGCAAGATCCCTGAGCTGGAAAAACAGCTTGAGATCGCCACGCAGTCGGAAGGCAAAACCATGCGTCTGTTGCGTAATAAAGTGACGGATGCCGAGATTGCCGAAGTGCTGGCGCGCTGGACGGGTATTCCTGTGGCTCGCATGATGGAAAGCGAACGCGAGAAACTGCTGCGTATGGAGCAGGATCTGCATCAGCGCGTTATTGGCCAGAACGAAGCGGTCGAAGCGGTATCTAACGCCATTCGTCGTAGCCGTGCAGGGCTGTCCGATCCGAATCGTCCAATCGGCTCGTTCCTATTCCTGGGGCCAACCGGTGTCGGTAAAACTGAGCTGTGTAAAGCGCTGGCTAACTTTATGTTCGACAGCGATGACGCGATGGTGCGTATTGATATGTCCGAGTTTATGGAGAAACACTCCGTCTCGCGTCTGGTCGGTGCGCCTCCGGGATATGTCGGTTATGAAGAGGGCGGTTACCTGACGGAAGCGGTTCGCCGTCGTCCTTATTCCGTCATCCTGCTGGATGAAGTGGAAAAGGCACACCCTGACGTATTTAACATCCTGTTGCAGGTACTGGATGATGGACGCCTGACGGACGGGCAGGGGAGAACGGTCGACTTCCGTAACACAGTGGTGATCATGACCTCGAACCTGGGTTCCGATTTAATTCAGGAACGCTTCGGTGAGCTGGATTACAGCCATATGAAAGATCTGGTGCTGGGTGTGGTCAGCCAAAACTTCCGTCCGGAGTTCATCAACCGTATTGATGAAGTGGTCGTGTTCCATCCGCTGGGTGAGAAACACATCGCGTCGATTGCACAGATCCAGTTGCAGCGTCTGTACAAGCGTCTGGAAGACCGTGGGTATGAAATCCACATCTCGGATGATGCGCTGAAACTGCTGAGCGAGAATGGTTACGATCCTGTTTATGGCGCGCGTCCGTTAAAACGTGCCATCCAGCAGCAGATCGAAAACCCGCTGGCGCAGCAAATTCTCTCCGGGGAGCTGGTTCCGGGCAAAGTTATCCGTCTGGAAGCCAACGACGATCGCATTGTGGCAGTGCAGTAAGTCACAAAACGCAAAAACGGGCCGCTTGCGGCTCGTTTTTGTTTAAAAACCAGGCGAAAATTGAGGTCTGAAGAGTGATTTGCCTGGAAAGTGAGCGGTCAGTAAATAATTTTCACTTTACGCTTGCAGGTTCAGAATTACTCCCTATAATGCGCCTCC
>NZ_JADBQL010000032.1:0-12744 GCF_014895905.1 Enterobacter cloacae complex sp. P15RS
CTACCCACGGTTTCACCAGGCGGGCGTTGACGTAGTAGTAAACCGGCACGATCGCAGAGTCTTTATCGAGCTGTTGTTCTGATTTCGCGTACAGATCGGCGCGCTGGGCGTCATCTGCCACTTTCAGGGTCTCGCCAATCAGCTTATCAAACGCCGGGCTCTTATAGTGTGCCGTGTTGTTTGAGCTGTCGCTGAGCATGGTGTTCAGGAAGGAGGTCGGCTCGTTATAGTCCGCACACCAGCCGGCGCGCGCCACGTCAAACGTTCCCTGGTGGCGCGTATCGAGGAAGGTTTTCCATTCCTGGTTTTCCAGCTTCACGTTCACGCCCAGGTTTTTCTTCCAGATTGACGCCACGGCGATAGCCAGTTTTTTATGCAGATCCGAGGTGTTGTACAGCAGGTTAAACGTCAGCGGCTTATCAGCGGTGTATCCGGCTTCAGCCAGCAGTTTTTTCGCTTCTTCGTTACGTTTTTCCTGGGACCATTTGAACCACTCAGGCTCAACCAGTTTCATACCGTCGGTATAAGGCGGGGTGTAGCTGTAAGCGGGCAGGTCGCCCTGATTCTTCACTTTATTAACGATAATATCGCGATCCAGAGCCAGCTTCAGCGCGGTACGCACGCGCACGTCGGTGAACGGTGCTTTCTGGTTGTTAATTTCGTAGTAGTAGGTGCACAGATAAGGATCGACGTGCACTTCTTTCGGGATCTCTTTTTTCAACTTCTGGAACAGTTCAATCGGCATGTTGTTATAGGTCATGTCGATTTCACCGCTGCGGTAGCGGTTGACGTCGGTCACTTCTGAAGAAATTGGCAGGTAGGTGACCTGATTGATTACGGTCTTCGCGTTATCCCAATACTGCGGGTTGCGCTCCAGTACCATACGTTCGTTAACGACCCAGCTTTTCAGCTTGTACGCACCGTTGGTCACGATATTCGCAGGCTGCGTCCATTTTTCACCAAATTTTTCTACAGCGGATTTTGGTACCGGGGAAACAGACGGGTGAACCAGCAGCTTATAGAAGTACGGAACAGGCTCGCTCAACGTCACTTCAAAGGTGTTGGCATCAATGGCTTTTACGCCCAGATCGGTAACAGGCTTCTTGCCCGTGATGATGTCATCAATATTGGCAATATGACCATACTGAAGGTAACTCGCATACGGGGAGGCGGTATTCGGATCCGCCAGACGCTGCCAGCTGTAAACGAAATCTTCGGCGGTAACCGGCGTACCGTCGGACCATTTGGCATCTTTACGCAGATGGAAGGTCCAGACTTTAAAATCTTTATTGTCCCATTTTTCCGCCACGCCCGGCGCCGGGTGGCCGTCTACGTCCGTTACCAGCAGACCTTCAAACAGATCGCGGTTAACGTTAGACTCTGGAACACCTTCAATTTTGTGCGGATCGAGAGACTGCACTTCCGCACCGTTATTACGCACCAGCGTTTGCTTCTCAGCCAGCTGAACACCGGCAGGAACGTCCGCAGCCATTGCAGCGTTCCCCGCGATTAGCGCAGTAAAAATCCCCGCCGCTACCAGACTTTTTTTTGTGATGATGGACATTGTGTTGATACTCCACTCATTATAATGACTGGCCTTCGCCAGTTGTGTAATCCCCTGTCGGGGCCTGTACAGCGCAGGAGTTTTTTTTGCTACTGTCAGGTTCTTTTTTTACTTCTTGCTATCACCGACTTCATTATTACTGACCGCTCGTACGGCGATCTTGCGTCGATTCTTTACACCTCTCCCCTGTCAGAGAGATGCATTGGATATCTTTCGTGAGGCCTATATGAAAATAGTTCTCATCAACTTGATTAATGCTGCGAAATATAAGGCCGGAAAGTACCAAATGGTGCCAACTCTCGCCAATACATTTTGCAAATTTGTTAAGTATTTCTCTTTTATGGTGGATGGCTCATCTAAGCCATAAATCTTCAACCCCACCAATACAAAGTAAAAACACTTGAAATCAATGGATTACAAGATTGCCTCGCCGAGAGCGTAATGCCATGACCAATCTGAACGATTTTTCACGAAAATTTAACAATTGGTTATTATTTAGCACATTCGTCTGGGTCAGCCTCGAAATTACTAATATCATTTCGGTTATCTGTCAGCAAGCCCCAGAGTATCATGTGAGTAAAATAACAGAGGGTTCGAAGGATTTATGTGCAGAGGGGGAAGCTGAAAATAAACAACCTCTTGAAAAACAACAAGAGAGCGTTATTAGTAGAACTTATTATGGCTGGACCGTAATTCAACTTTATTTATATGATTTGCTGATAATCACGTAAAAAAAACGGAGCCGTCGGCTCCGCTCTTTCAAATGAAAGTCAATGTAATAATCCTGGGAATATGCTTTTTATACCGGTAACGATAAATTCGATGCCCAATGCCATTAACAGCAGGCCCATGATACGGGTGATCACGTTGATGCCCGTTTGTCCCAGCAAGCGAACCAGCCATGGCGCCATGCGAAAAACGCCCCAACAGCACAGCGCGAACAGCGCAATGGCGACAGAAAAGCCGATCAGATGCATCAGGCTGTGATAGCGCGTTCCCCAGACGATGGTTGA
This sequence comes from Enterobacter cloacae complex sp. P15RS, assembly GCF_014895905.1. Classification (NCBI taxonomy): domain Bacteria; kingdom Pseudomonadati; phylum Pseudomonadota; class Gammaproteobacteria; order Enterobacterales; family Enterobacteriaceae; genus Enterobacter; species Enterobacter cloacae complex sp. P15RS. The sequence goes on from NZ_JADBQL010000032.1 coordinate 2,578, forward strand.
ACTTATTGCCCCCGGGCCTGCCATCAGCGGCAATGCCAGCGGCACAACGCCGATGCTTTCGCGGATTGCGGTCTCTGATTTCTCCTGCTTGTTCTGTTTATCCTCCCCCAGCTTGCCGCTGATCATCGACATGGCAATCGTCACCACCAGGATCCCACCCGCTATTCGGAACGAATCAATCGAGATGCCGAAGACCTGAAGGATGGCGTCCCCCAGATAAAGAGAGGTCAGCAAGATGATAGCCACCGACAGGTTTGCCGTCAGGTTGGTTTTGTTTCTTGCGGCGGCCGTTTGATAGCTGGTCATACTAATGAAGACAGGGATGATCCCTACCGGGTTGACCAGCGCAAACAAACCGATAAAAAACTTAAAATATGTAGGGAAATCAAAGAGCGTTTGAATCACATTAAGCTCCGCAATTGAGCATGGCCAGGGAGAAACAGCGTGTCATGATAAATCCGCGCTGAAGATACGCTTTTTAGCCGCACACTTCACCAGAAATCTGTTCTAAAACGTTATCAATTCATGATGTTAAACGTTTGTATAATCAATGATAGCGCCACTTCCAATAGTTACTTAATTATTTAACACTGGAAAAATTAGCACGAAATAACCCTGCTGAAAGGTATCAGCTTAGGACAAAATTGATCCTGATCATAATTTTCGTACTCAGAAGTGAGTAATCTTGGTTACGCCGCCAGGGAGATCACCTATCAAAAAGGTATGATGCTAAGGTAAGGCTCTTTTAGTAAATTAGTGAGCATAAGCAGTGCGTAATCCTTTGTTTTACTGTGTGTTACGCAAGAGGGATCGGCACTGACTATACTGTCAGACGTATCGAGCGCTGGTTTACTAAAAGAGTTTAAACATTATCAGGAGAGCATTATGGCTGTTACCAATATCGCTGAACTGAACGCCCTCGTCGAGCGCGTTAAAAAAGCCCAGCGTGAATATGCCAATTTCACCCAAGAACAGGTTGATAAAATCTTCCGCGCGGCCGCTCTGGCTGCTGCAGATGCTCGAATCCCTCTCGCTAAAATGGCCGTTGCCGAATCTGGCATGGGTATCGTTGAAGATAAAGTGATTAAAAACCACTTTGCTTCAGAGTATATCTACAACGCCTATAAAGATGAGAAAACCTGCGGCGTGCTGTCAGAAGACGATACTTTTGGCACCATCACCATAGCAGAACCGATCGGCATCATTTGCGGTATCGTTCCAACCACTAACCCAACCTCTACCGCCATCTTCAAATCTCTTATCAGCCTGAAGACACGTAACGCAATCATTTTCTCCCCGCATCCACGTGCGAAAGACGCCACTAACAAAGCAGCCGATATCGTGCTCCAGGCGGCTATTGCGGCGGGCGCACCAAAAGATCTGATCGGCTGGATCGACCAACCTTCTGTCGAGCTGTCCAACGCCCTGATGCATCACCCGGACATTAACCTGATCCTGGCGACCGGTGGTCCTGGCATGGTTAAAGCCGCTTACAGCTCCGGTAAACCGGCTATCGGCGTAGGCGCGGGTAACACCCCGGTTGTTATTGACGAAACCGCTGACATCAAACGTGCCGTCGCGTCTGTGCTGATGTCTAAAACCTTCGATAACGGCGTTATCTGTGCATCTGAACAGTCCGTTGTCGTTGTTGATTCTGTATACGACGCCGTTCGTGAACGTTTCGCCAGCCACGGCGGCTACCTGTTGCAGGGTAAAGAGCTGAAAGCCGTTCAGGACGTGATTCTGAAAAATGGCGCGCTGAACGCCGCTATCGTGGGTCAGCCAGCCTATAAAATTGCCGAACTCGCCGGCTTTAGCGTTCCTGCTTCCACCAAGATCCTGATTGGTGAAGTTAACGTCGTTGATGAAAGCGAGCCGTTTGCTCACGAAAAACTGTCTCCGACGTTGGCTATGTACCGTGCGAAAGATTTCGATGACGCGGTAGAAAAAGCAGAGAAACTGGTTGCCATGGGCGGTATCGGTCACACCTCTTGCCTGTACACCGACCAGGATAACCAGCCTGAGCGTGTTGCACACTTCGGTCAGAAGATGAAAACGGCACGTATCCTGATTAACACCCCAGCTTCTCAGGGTGGTATCGGTGACCTGTACAACTTCAAACTCGCACCTTCCCTGACTCTGGGTTGTGGTTCCTGGGGTGGTAACTCCATCTCTGAAAACGTTGGTCCAAAACACCTGATCAACAAGAAAACCGTTGCTAAGCGAGCTGAAAACATGTTGTGGCACAAACTTCCGAAATCTATCTACTTCCGTCGTGGCTCTCTGCCAATCGCGCTGGATGAAGTGATTACTGATGGCCACAAGCGTGCGCTCATCGTGACTGACCGTTTCCTGTTCAACAATGGCTATGCAGACCAGATCACCTCTGTTCTGAAAGCGTCTGGCGTCGAAACTGAAGTCTTCTTTGAAGTTGAAGCTGACCCAACCCTGAGCGTTGTCCGTAAAGGTGCTGAACTGGCGAACTCCTTCAAACCCGATGTGATCATCGCACTGGGTGGCGGTTCCCCAATGGACGCCGCGAAAATCATGTGGGTCATGTACGAGCATCCGGAAACTCACTTCGAAGAACTGGCGCTGCGCTTTATGGATATCCGTAAACGTATCTACAAGTTCCCGAAAATGGGCGTGAAAGCGAAAATGATCGCCGTCACCACCACTTCCGGTACCGGTTCTGAAGTCACGCCATTTGCGGTTGTGACGGATGACGCAACGGGTCAGAAATACCCGCTGGCCGACTACGCGCTGACGCCAGATATGGCTATCGTTGACGCCAACCTGGTGATGGATATGCCGAAATCACTGTGTGCGTTCGGTGGTCTGGATGCGGTGACTCACGCTCTGGAAGCTTACGTTTCCGTACTGGCTTCCGAGTTCTCTGACGGTCAGGCCTTGCAGGCGCTGAAACTGCTTAAAGAAAACCTGCCAGCCTCTTACAACGAAGGTTCAAAAAACCCTGTTGCGCGTGAACGTGTACACAGTGCTGCCACCATCGCGGGCATCGCGTTTGCTAACGCCTTCCTGGGCGTGTGTCACTCCATGGCGCACAAGCTGGGTTCACAGTTCCACATTCCTCACGGTCTGGCGAACGCCCTGTTGATCAGCAACGTTATCCGCTATAACGCCAACGACAACCCAACCAAGCAGACTGCATTCAGCCAGTACGACCGCCCTCAGGCTCGTCGTCGCTACGCTGAAATCGCAGACCACTTGGGTCTGAGCGCACCGGGCGACCGTACTGCCGCGAAGATCGAGAAACTGCTGGCATGGCTGGAAAGCCTGAAGGCTGAACTGGGTATTCCTAAATCTATCCGCGAAGCGGGCGTTCAGGAAGCTGACTTCCTCGCTCACGTAGATAAGCTGTCTGAAGATGCATTCGATGACCAGTGTACCGGTGCTAACCCACGCTACCCACTGATTTCCGAACTGAAACAGATCCTGTTGGATACTTATTACGGTCGTAACTTCACTGAAAGCGATGTCGCTGCTGTGAAAGCTGACATCCCCGCAGTGGTAAAGGCTGACAAGAAAGCGAAGAAAAACGCTTAATTGACAGTGTGATAAAAAACCCGCCGATGGCGGGTTTTTTTATATCTGAAAAAGAGTAAAAAATTCCTGTTACTTTCGACTGTCGCCCTGTAACGCCGTCAACGAACCTACAACCAGCGCCTCTTTATAATGCTTGCGGCAGACCGAGACATAGCGTTCATTGCCCCCTATCACCACCTGCTCGCCATCAGCATAAGGTTTACCGGACTGGTCAAGGCGAAGAACCATGCTCGCCTTACGGCCACAAAAGCAGATCGTTTTTAGCTCCACCAGCTTATCCGACCAGGCAAGTAAATATTGGCTGCCGGCAAATAGCTCACCGCGAAAATCGGTGCGTAAACCATAGCAAAGAACGGGAATATCCAGCTCATCCACGACCTCAGAAAGCGCATGGACCTGCTCACGGGTCAGGAACTGGCTTTCGTCTACCAGGACGCAATGGACAGGCTTAGAGGCGTGCTCAGCACGAATGTCCTCCAGCAGGTCCGTTTCAGGGTTAAACAGCCTTGCAGGCGACGAGAGGCCTATTCTTGAGCTTACCTTCCCCGCCCCGAAGCGATCGTCGATTTCGGCGGTATAAACAACCGTACGCATCCCCCGCTCCTGATAATTGTATGAGGATTGCAGTAACGCCGTCGATTTCCCTGCATTCATTGCCGAATAGTAGAAATAAAGTTGTGCCATTGGCCAAAGAACCCTAATCAATGTGTAATATTCCCGATGAATCATTGTACCATATTTTGTACCGTCATCAGCCGTGGGCTGCACGCGCAAGGCTCTTCCGCGCCAATAAACCCTTTGTGGCTAGCGCAAAATAATGCGTTAAAACAGGTAGTAAAGGCATTAAGCACGGACAATAAGGTGAGCACCAGTCCAGAGATAACACTTCTTTTTATAGTGGCTTCTCCGTTCATTAAAATTCACTATTTATTAACTATTCTGGCCTTCGCTACGCTTAGCGGGGGTAATACAAAAGGCTGATATTTATCAACCGCAACTATAATTCCTGAGGTAAAAGTCACAAAACAAACATGCAAATGACAAGCTTTTGCCGTTTGAAACGATATCTCACAGACCGAGCAAACAATGAAATTTAAGTTAGCGTAATTAATAATAGCGTCGTTTATTTTGTATTTTTTGAATTCCTTACATTCCCACCTATTGCACAAGTGAAATTAACGCTCTATTATTAGGACAACAAACCCACCCCCATTATAAGTTTGAGATTACTACAATGAGCGAAGCACTTAAAATTCTGAACAACATCCGTACTCTTCGTGCGCAGGCAAGAGAATGTACCCTTGAGACGCTTGAAGAAATGCTCGAAAAATTAGAAGTTGTCGTTAACGAACGTCGTGAAGAAGAAAGCGCAGCTGCGGCTGAAATCGAAGAACGTACACGTAAACTGCAACAGTACCGCGAAATGCTGATTGCCGATGGTATCGATCCAAACGAATTGCTGAACAGCATGGCTGCGGCTAAAACCGGCACCAAAGCAAAACGTGCAGCACGTCCAGCTAAATATAGCTACATCGATGAGAACGGCGAAGAGAAAACCTGGACTGGCCAGGGTCGTACTCCTGCTGTAATCAAGAAAGCAATGGACGAACAAGGTAAACAACTGGATGACTTCCTGATCAAGGATTAATCTGGAAAGATTCTGAAAAATCCCGCCTGGTGCGGGATTTTTTATGCCCGTAATATTCGCCCGAACATCTCCTTACATTCTGTCATATTGCGAGATTCACTATTTAACGTCCTTGACAATCCGCCGACAATTACCAGGCGACAGGCATAAAAAAACCGGTGGGCATCGCCACACCGGTCTTGTTCAGCAGCCTGTGGGTTAATTACTTAATACCCATGCTGCCTTTGAGCCAGGCTTTAAATTCTTCACCCAGGCTGTTATGGCGAATACCATATTCTACGAAGGCCTGCATATAACCGAGTTTATTCCCGCAGTCATGGCTCTTACCTTTCATATGGTAGGCTTCTACGGTCTCTTTCTCGATCAGCATATCGATAGCATCCGTCAGCTGGATCTCATCGCCCGCACCTGGAGGCGTTTTCGCCAGCAGCGCCCAGATTTCAGCACTCAGCACGTAACGTCCCACGACAGCAAGGTTAGACGGCGCGACGTCAGCTTTAGGTTTTTCAACAACGCCAACCATCGGTACGCTTTCGCCAGGCTTCAGAGCAACGCCTTTGCAGTCAACCACACCGTAAGCGGTTACGTCGTCAACTGGCTCAACCATAATCTGGCTGCTGCCGGTTTCATCAAAGCGTTTAATCATCTCTGCCAGGTTTTCCTGGGAAAGATCGGACTCGTACTCATCAAGAATCACGTCCGGCAGAATAACCGCGACCGGCTCATCACCCACTACCGGATGTGCACACAATACCGCGTGCCCCAGACCTTTCGCCAGGCCCTGACGAACCTGCATAATGGTAACGTGCGGAGGGCAAATAGACTGCACTTCCTCCAGCAGCTGGCGCTTAACGCGTTTTTCCAGCATCGCTTCGAGTTCGAAACTGGTATCAAAATGGTTTTCGATAGAGTTTTTAGATGAATGCGTAACCAGCACAATTTCGGTGATGCCTGCTGCAATACATTCATTCACGACATATTGGATTAATGGCTTATCAACCAGAGGCAGCATCTCTTTTGGGATTGCCTTCGTTGCTGGCAACATCCTGGTACCCAATCCCGCCACCGGGATAACGGCCTTTCTGACTTTCGAATTTAGGGCAGCCATTGAAATTCTCCTGAACTGTTCAAGTTTTGAACTTTTATGCATTGAATAACGCGTTGAGTATACAGTCTCAGCCACTAATAGGGGTCTGAAAAGAACGCGTTGCCGATCAATTAAGACAAATACGCATGAAACTTGCCGCGATAGTAGCACCGCCAGCAAAAACACAGGTAAAGCAATCTGAAAAATAAAATCTGACTGCTTACTCTGTGGACAACATTAAGCGTAACCGCCCTCCTGCCCCCCAAATTTGGCACTGCCATGAGGTGCAGCGGTGGCTAATTTGATTAAGGTAAGTATTACCCAGCGTGCCCAACGGCACGCCGTTACTCACCTGAATATGGTGTTCTCCAGTATTCAGTGTGGCATTTAAACCCGCAGACACCAGAATAAGGTTATTCAACCCGCTGTGATAATAGCCAACCAGAAGCGGGAACTGCCCCGGTAAATTGGCCTGGCGAAAAAGTTGGTTCACCTGTTTTAGCAAACTGCCTAACTCAGGAAGTCGTTGCCCCTGATGGGATAATTGTTCCTGTAGCAATCCATTAAAGAGCGCTCGCAGTAATAAGGCCGCCAAAACGCCGTTATCTCCCGCTCGGGTAACATCCAGGCAATAAAAGGCGAGGTCGGCATCCGATAACGGCGCAATATCCAGCACCAGTCCAGGCTGGTCAGCCGCTACCAGCTGGCGATAATTTACTCTGCAATGAGAAATATTTTGCTGCACCGGCGGCTGGAGTTCCTGAAGCAGCTTTGCCGCCGCGAGCGGATTACTGACTAAGGCATCCCAGTCCTGAAAAAGACGCTCCTCTTCTTCAACGCGGGAATTAAACATATTGGGATACAGGCAGGCCAATACCGTTTCACGCAGTCGGTTTAAATCTTTGACCGGTTTGAGCAGGATATCCTGCACCCCCAAACGCAATGCCCTGGCAATATCGGCCATATTTTCGGTGGCCGAAATCACGAGTATCGGTGTCTGGTAACCTTCATTACGCAGCTTTTCCACCAGCATTAAGCCGTTCATCCGCGGCATCTCGAGATCGCAGATCATCAGGTCAGGCGCAATGCTGGCCATCTTTTCCAGCGCCTCGACGCCATCTTCGGCAAGGGACGTGGTTGCACCCAGCGAGGATAACCACGAATCCAGTAGCGATCGGAAAACGGGCTCGTCTTCAACTATCAAAATGTGTTTTCCGGCCAATGGCTGTGTCATGGTTCCTCCCCTGGCTGACAGTTACTCAATAGTGGCATGCTATTAGTACTATCGCCTGTCAGATTTTGCTGAAGTAATCAAAAAAGTGCTTAACGTGCTGTACGCACAAAAGGCAACAGTTCATCTATTTTCTTTTCGACGGCTAACGAGCCCGCTGCTATGGCGGCCTCAGCCCGGTGGAAATCAAGTGTAGAGATTTGCGGACAATAGGGTTGAATAAGAATATCCGGAGGATCGCCCGCCATACGGTTTCGCTTCAGGCGATTCTCGAGAATTTGTATCGAAGTCGTCATGATTTCAACGGCGTTCGGTGCGGTCACCGCACGACGCGCAGTCAGGCGCCCTATTCTGCCGCGTAAACGCGCATGCCAGGCAAGTTTCTCTTCTTCGGCATCATTGCTGTGAAGATTAACCGACATCAAATCCTGCTGCATAAGGTGAGCGTCGTGTTGTAAATCCACGGCGATGACGATATCCGCGCCCAAGGCCCGCGTCAGTGAGATAGGGACAGGATTCACTACGCCACCGTCAACGAGCCAGTAGCCGTTATGAGGCACAGGCGCCATTAACCCAGGTATACTACAGGAGGCACGTACGGCGAGATGGATATCCCCTTCGGTGAGCCATAACTCCCTGCCCGTACTGAGGTTGGTTGCAACGGCACCAAAAGGCATTTGGCAGTGACTGAAGTCAGCGAGAGGCATTATCTTACGAAACTGATTGAACACGCGTTCGCCGCGCAGCAGGCCACCACGCTGCCAGGAGAGATCCATCAGGCGCAGCACATCCCAGTAACTGAAGGAGCGCACCCAGCTTTCAAGCTCCGGGAGCTTACCGCAGGCGTACGCGGATCCGACCAGCGACCCTATCGAACACCCTGCAACAATATCAACGTCAATTCCCATCTGCTTTAAAGCATTAATAACGCCAATATGCGACCAGCCCCGGGCGGCACCTGAGCCCAACGCCAGTCCAATTTTTATCTTTCTCATTAGCCCTGTTTTACTTCCCCTGGATTCCCGACATAGCGTCAACGTAACTGCTCAGTTAACATATTGCTACCTTAAGCGTTTAACGCCTTATTTTTTGTTCCAGGAAAAGAATTGTGTCTCAACTCTGCCCCTGTGGTAGCGCTCTGGAGTATAGCCTATGTTGCCAGCGATATCTTTCTGGCGAGCAGGTTGCACCAGACCCGTCACACCTTATGCGCTCACGGTATACTGCTTTTGTGATCAATAACGCAGACTACCTGATTAAAACCTGGCATCCGTCCTGCCATGCGGCCGATTTTCGTCAAGAGATTGAAGCCGGTTTTGCCAACACCGTCTGGCTGGGCCTCACCGTCTTTGATGCCGCTCCCGGCCGCGATGCCAACGAAGGCTATGTCAGTTTTGTCGCCCGCTTTAGTGAACAAAACAGACCTGGCGCCATCATTGAACGCTCCCGGTTCTTAAAGGACAGCGGGCAATGGTATTATATTGACGGTACACGTCCGCAGTTCGGTCGTAACGATTCCTGCCCCTGTGGTTCAGGAAAAAAATTTAAAAAGTGTTGCGGCAGCAATGCCTGACAACTCAGACTTCGCAAATACATAAACAGGATTTCCCGGCGATGCAATCACTACAACGTAAAGTTCTGCGCACCATCTGTCCCGATCAAAAAGGGCTGATCGCACGAATCACCAACATTTGCTACAAACATGAACTGAATATCGTGCAGAACAACGAGTTCGTTGACCACCGTACCGGTCGCTTCTTTATGCGTACCGAGCTGGAAGGCATTTTCAACGACACCACCCTGCTTGCCGATCTGGACAGCGCCCTGCCGGAAGGCTCGGTGCGCGAACTGAACCCGGCGGGTCGTCGCCGCATCGTGATTCTGGTCACCAAAGAGGCGCACTGCCTGGGCGATCTGCTGATGAAAGCCAACTACGGTGGCCTGGACGTCGAAATTGCTGCCGTCATCGGCAACCATGAAACGCTGCGTACTCTGGTTGAGCGCTTCGACATTCCGTTCGAGTTGGTCAGCCATGAAGGCCATACCCGTGAAGAACACGATAACCTCATGGCGCAGGCCATCGAGGCGCATAACCCGGACTACGTTGTGCTGGCAAAATACATGCGCGTCCTGACGCCGTCCTTCGTGGCACGCTTCCCGAACAAAATCATCAACATTCACCATTCGTTCCTGCCAGCCTTCATTGGCGCGCGTCCATATCACCAGGCTTACGAGCGTGGGGTGAAGATCATTGGTGCGACCGCCCACTACGTGAATGATAATCTGGACGAAGGTCCAATCATCATGCAGGACGTGATTCACGTGGATCACACCTACACGGCAGAAGATATGATGCGAGCGGGCCGTGACGTTGAGAAGAACGTACTGAGCCGTGCGCTGTATCAGGTTCTTGCCCAGCGCGTTTTCGTGTACGGCAACAGAACGATTATTCTTTAATCCTTTGTAAAATGAATTGATTAGCTTTGCGCCTTTACGGATAAAAAGCAGGCAAACAGCGTCATTTACCTAAAGGAATGCTTTACAGGGGCGTCTCATTTGATATGATGCGCCCCGCTTCCAACAGGAAGCAGGCCAGTAAAAAAGCATTACCCCGTGGTGGGGTTCCCGAGCGGC
>NZ_JADBQL010000032.1:12911-27656 GCF_014895905.1 Enterobacter cloacae complex sp. P15RS
TCCAGATCCTTCAGCACTCTTCAAAAGCACAATGCGCCATGTTTCTCCAGTGCGGGGAAGGATGAGAAGCTTCGACCAAGGTTCGATTCGAGCGTAGCGAGAAAGCGTTGCCGCAGGCAACGACCCGAAGGGCGAGGCGCAACGCGCCGAGTCATCCTTCCCCCACCACCATCACTTTCCAGATCCTTCAGCACTCGCCAAAAGCACAATGCGCCATATTCTCCGATGCCGGGAGTCATCCGTCCCTGCCTGTTTTCCACGGTGGCGCTTCGCTTACCGGGGCTACAAACATATTCGTAGGCCGGGTAAGGCGCAGCCGCCACCCGGCATCCGACCGCGACATCCGCGCTAAACCCAGGCACCAGGCCAAAAAAAACCCCGCAAAAGCGGGGTTCTTTCAAAACAACGAATCAGCGACGCGCACGCACTACCTGATATTTGCGCGTCAGGTACTCCACCGGCGCGCTCCAGATATGCACCAGACGGGAGAACGGGAACAGCACAAACAGCGTCATACCCAGCACGAGGTGAACGCGGAAGATAAATGCCACGCCGTCCAGATGCTCTGATGCACCGCCGTGGAAGGTCACGACGGACTGCGCCCACCCCACCAGCTTCATCATTTCACTGCCGTCCATATGCTGCGCAGAGAATGGAATAGTCAGCAGACCCAGCGCGCATTGCACCATCAGCAGGGAGAGGATCAGGATGTCCGCGCCTGTGGTGGTAGCCCGCACGCGTGGGCTGAACAGACGACGTTTCAGCAGCAGCAGACCACCCACCAGGGTCATCACGCCGCAGGCACCCCCGGCGATCATCGCCATCTTCTGCTTCACTTCAATCGGCAGCCACGCTTCGTACATCCAGTGCGGCGTCAGCATCCCCAGGAAGTGACCGGCGAAAATCCCCAAAATCCCGATGTGGAACAGGTTTGACGCCAGGTTCATCCCCTTACGATCCAGCATCTGGCTGGAGGCAGCACGCCAGGTGTACTGGCCATAGTCATAACGCAGCCAGCTTCCCACCAGGAACACGGTGCCCGCGATATACGGGTAAATGTCAAAGAAGAACATATTCAGGAAGTGCATTAGTGCTGTCCTCCGTTAGAGATATTCAAATATTGCGGAGCCACCGCTCCGGCAAAACGACGCTGATGCGCAGAGATTTCAGACTCACCACAGTTCTGGTCAGCAAAGAATTTCACCTGCTCTTCTTCCCAGACGGCGTCCAGCGCTTGTGGGGTATCGTCGCGAGCTTCATCCGCGATTTTTTCCGCCACTTTTTCACTGTCGACCGAGGCGTTCGCCAGCTTCACCAGCAGATCGAACAGTACGGCATAGCGGCTTTCACGCTGCTGTAGACGTGCGCCGAGCAGCGCCAGAATGGGAGCGATGTCCTGCAACCCCCCCAGGGCCTCTTCTTTCGGCAGCTGCGCCAGATACTCCAGGTACAGCGGCAGGTGATCCGGCAGCTCGCGGCTGTCGAGTTGCAGGCCGTGCTGTTCGTACTGGGCCATCAGATCCACCATCGCCTGACCACGGTCGCGGGATTCACCGTGAACGTGTTCAAACAGCAGCAGAGACGTCGCACGACCACGGTCAAACAGCTGGCTGTAGTCCGCCTGCGCGTCGAGAAGATCGCGCGCCAGCAGGTCGCGGAGGAAAACGCCCAGCTTCTGGGCATCCTCTTTATCCAGGTTTTCAGATGACGCGAGTGCATCAAAGAGTTCCTGTTGATGCTGCGCAAGCGCAGCATCAGGGTACTCGAGCAGACGCGAAACAATGACGAGTTCAATCATTGGTGCGGCTCCGTTTTGCTGGTCACATCCATCGCGTCGATGCGGCGGCTGTTGAACAGGTTGAATTTACTGTCTGACCCGTGGCAACCGTCGCCAAAGGTAAAGCCACACCCGCTTTTCTCCGGGAAGGCCTCGCGAGCCAGCTCGCGGTGGCTGCTTGGCACCACGAAACGATCTTCGTAGTTAGCGATTGCCAGATAGCGGTACATCTCCTGCGCCTGCGCTTCGGTCAGGCCGACCTCTTCCAGCGCGCGGGTATCGTTAACGCCGTCAACGGTTTCCGCACGTTTGAAGTGACGCATCGCCAGCATACGTTTCAGCGCCAGCAGCACCGGCTGGGTATCTCCGGCGGTCAGCAGGTTTGCCAGGTACTGAACCGGGATACGCAGGCTTTCCACGTCCGGCAGAATACCGTTGCTGCCCAGCTCGCCCGCGTCCGCCGCAGACTGAATCGGCGACAGAGGCGGTACGTACCAGACCATCGGCAGCGTGCGGTATTCCGGGTGCAGCGGCAGGGCCAGCTTCCAGTCCATCGCCATTTTGTACACCGGAGACTGCTGCGCGGCGTCGATCACGCTCTGCGGAACGCCGTCTTTCAGCGCCTGCTCAATCACCTTCGGATCGTTCGGATCGAGGAAGACGTCCAGCTGACGCTGATAGAGGTCTTTTTCGTTCTCGGTGCTTGCGGCATTTTCAATCGCGTCCGCGTCGTACAGCAGCACGCCGAGGTAGCGGATACGGCCTACGCAGCTCTCGGAGCAGACGGTCGGCATACCGGCTTCGATGCGCGGATAGCAGAAGATGCACTTCTCTGACTTACCGCTCTTCCAGTTGAAGTAGATTTTTTTGTACGGGCAGCCGGTGATGCACATACGCCAGCCGCGGCACTTGTCCTGGTCGATCAGCACGATGCCGTCTTCTTCACGCTTGTAGATGGCGCCGCTCGGGCAGGTCGCGACGCACGCCGGGTTCAGGCAGTGTTCGCACAGGCGCGGCAGATACATCATGAAGGTGTTTTCGAACTGGCCGTACATCGCCTTCTGCATGTTCTCGAAGTTCTGGTCCTTCGCGCGTTTTTCGAACTCGCCGCCCAGAATTTCTTCCCAGTTTGGACCGCTGGTAATTTTGTCCATGCGCTTACCGGTGATCAGCGAGCGAGGACGGGCGATCGGCTGGTGTTTGCTTTCCGGCGCGTTGTGCAGGTTCTGATAGTCGTAATCAAACGGCTCGTAGTAATCGTCGATGCCCGGCAGATGCGGGTTAGCGAAGATTTTACCGAGCAGCATCGCGCGGTTACCCATGCGCGGTTGCAGTTTGCCGTTGATTTTACGGATCCAGCCGCCCTTCCACTTCTCCTGGTTTTCCCAGTCGGTCGGGAAGCCAGTGCCCGGCTTGCTTTCCACGTTGTTGAACCAGGCGTACTCCATACCTTCACGGCTGGTCCAGACGTTTTTACAGGTGACCGAGCAGGTATGACAGCCGATGCATTTATCCAGATTCAGCACCATGCCGACTTGTGAACGAATTTTCATTTTACGCTCTCCTGTACCTGGTCATTACCTTCGCCGTCTAACCAGTTAATATTCTTCATCTTACGTACCACCACGAACTCATCGCGGTTCGATCCTACGGTGCCGTAGTAGTTAAAGCCGTAGGCCAGCTGAGCATAACCACCGATCATATGGGTCGGCTTCGGCGTAATACGGGTCACGGAGTTGTGAATACCGCCGCGCTGCTCGGTGATCTCTGAACCCGGCAGGTTAACGATACGTTCCTGCGCGTGATACATCATGGTCATCCCAGCCGGCACGCGCTGGCTTACCACGGCTCGTGCCGTCAGGGCACCGTTACTGTTGAACACTTCGATCCAGTCGTTATCTTCGATACCCAGATCTTTGGCGTCCGCTTCGCTCATCCAGACAATCGGCCCCCCGCGTGACAGCGTCAGCATCAGCAGGTTGTCGCTGTAGGTGGAGTGGATACCCCACTTCTGGTGCGGCGTCAGGAAGTTCAGCGCCTTCTCCGGGTTACCGTTCGATTTCGCGCCCATCACCGCTTTCACGGAGCGGGTGTCGATTGGCGGACGGTACACCAGCAGGCTTTCACCGAAGTCGCGCATCCACTGGTGGTCCTGGTACAGAGACTGACGACCAGAAAGCGTGCGCCATGGGATCAGCTCGTGAACGTTGGTATAGCCAGCGTTATAGGAGACATGTTCATCTTCCAGACCTGACCAGGTCGGGCTGGAGATAATTTTTCGCGGCTGGGCCTGAATATCGCGGAAGCGAATTTTCTCTTCCTCTTTATTCTTCGCCAGATGCGTGTGGTCACGACCGGTAAATTCACTCAGGGCCGCCCACGCTTTCACCGCCACGTGGCCGTTGGTTTCCGGTGCCAGGGTCAGGATCATCTCCGCCGCATCAATTGCCGTGTTCAGCATTGGCTGGCCTTTGGCCGGGCCGTCTGCTTTGGTGTAATTGAGCTTACGCAGCAGGTCCATTTCGCTCTGGGTGTTCCAGGCGATGCCTTTGCCGCCGTTACCGATTTTCTCCATCAGCGGTCCGATAGAGGTGAAGCGCTCGTAGGTTGCCGGGTAATCACGTTCAACCGGAATGATGTGCGGCGCGGTCACGCCCGGGATCAGGTCGCACTCGCCTTTTTTCCAGTCCTTCACGTCAAGCGGCTGCGCCAGTTCGGCAGCGGAGTCGTGCTGGATTGGCAGCGTCACCACGTCGGTCTCTTTGCCCAGGTGACCTACGCAGACTTCGGAGAATTTCTTCGCGATGTCTTTGTAGATATCCCAGTCGCTTTTCGATTCCCACGCCGGGTCAACGGCGGCAGACAGCGGATGAATAAACGGATGCATATCCGAGGTATTCATGTCGTCTTTTTCGTACCAGGTGGCGGTTGGCAGCACGATATCGGAGTACAGGCAGGTACTGGACAGACGGAAGTCCAGCGTCACCACCAGATCCAGCTTGCCGTCCAGACCGTTGTCTTTCCATTCCACTTCTTCTGGCTTCACGCCGCCCTGCTTGCCGAGGTCTTTACCCTGAATACCGTTCTCGGTGCCCAGCAGGTATTTCAGCATGTACTCGTGGCCTTTACCGGATGAGCCCAGCAGGTTGGAACGCCAGATGAACAGGTTGCGCGGATGGTTTTTACCGTTCTCAGGCTGTTCTGCCGCGAAACGAATTGAGCCTTCCTTGAGCGATTTCACGGTGTAATCTACCGGCGACATGCCCGCCTGCTTCGCCTCTTGTGCAATGCGCAGCGGGTTAGTGCCCAGCTGCGGCGCCGACGGCAGCCAGCCCATGCGTTCAGCGCGCACGTTAAAATCAATCAGGTGGCCGCTGTAGCGGGATTTATCCGCCATCGGCGACAGCAGTTCCTGCGCGGTAACCGTCTCGTAGCGCCACTGGCTGGAGTGGTTATAGAAGTAGGAGGTGCTGTTCATGTGACGTGCCGGACGCTGCCAGTCAAGGGCAAACGCCAGCGGCTGCCAGCCGGTCTGCGGACGCAGTTTTTCCTGGCCCACGTAGTGCGCCCAGCCGCCGCCGCTCTGACCGACGCAGCCGCAGAAGATCAGCATGTTGATCAGGCCGCGATAGTTCATATCGAGGTGATACCAGTGGTTCAGACCGGCACCCACGATGATCATCGAACGACCGTGTGTTTTGTCGGCGTTTTCCGCAAATTCACGCGCGATACGGGTGATTTGCGCGCGCGGCACGCCGGTGATCTGCTCCGCCCAGGCCGGGGTATAGGCCTTCACGTCGTCGTAGCTGGTTGCGCAGTTTTCGTCGTTCAGACCGCGCTCCAGGCCGTAGTTTGCCATGGTCAGGTCGTAGACCGTCGTGACCAGCGCGGTAGAGCCGTCCGCCAGTTGCAGGCGCTTAACCGGCAGTTTGTGCATCAGGACGTTTTGCAGCTCAACCTTGTTGAAGTGCTCGGAACCTTCACCGCCAAAGTACGGGAAGCCGACATCGGCGATCTCGTCCTGGCTGCCCAGCATGCTGAGGCGCAGTTCCGTCTCTTCGCCGGTGGTGCCGTTACGCTGCTCCAGGTTCCATTTGCCTTTCTCGCCCCAGCGGAAACCGATAGAACCGTTAGGTGCCACCAGCTCGCCGTTGCTGTTGCAGGCGACTGTTTTCCACTCTGGGTTGTTTTCCTGCCCCAGCGCGTCCACCAGATCCGCAGCACGCAGCATACGGCCCGCCGCGTAGTAGCCGTCGCGCTCTTCGAGCATCACCAGCATAGGCATGTCGGTGTAGCGACGGACGTAATCGGTGAAGTACTGGCTTGGCTTGTCGAGGTGGAACTCACGCAGCATGACGTGGCCCATCGCCAGCGCCATTGCGGCATCGGTACCCTGTTTCGGTGCCAGCCACAGGTCGCACAGCTTGGCGATTTCCGCGTAGTCCGGCGTTACCGCGACGGTTTTCGTCCCTTTGTAACGTACTTCGGTGAAGAAGTGCGCATCCGGGGTACGGGTCTGCGGCACGTTAGAGCCCCAGGCGATGATGTAGCTGGAGTTGTACCAGTCAGCGGATTCCGGCACGTCGGTCTGCTCACCCCAGGTCTGCGGTGACGCAGGTGGCAGGTCACAGTACCAGTCGTAGAAGCTCAGGCAGGTCCCGCCGATAAGCGACAGGTAGCGCGCGCCGGAAGCGTAAGAGACCATCGACATCGCCGGGATTGGCGAGAAGCCCGCCACGCGGTCAGGACCGTAGGTTTTCACGGTGTAGACGTTAGAGGCCGCAATCAGCTCGTTCACCTCTTTCCAGGAAGAACGAACAAAACCACCGCGACCGCGCGCCTGCTTGAAGCTTTTCGCTTTGTCGGCATCTTCAATGATAGAGGCCCACGCATCAACCGGATCGCTGTGCTGCACTTTCGCTTCACGCCACATTTTCATCAGGCGTTTACGCATCAGCGGATATTTCAGACGGTTGGCGCTATATAGATACCAGGAGTAGCTGGCCCCACGCGGGCAGCCGCGCGGTTCATGGTTCGGCATATCCGGACGGGTACGCGGATAGTCGGTCTGCTGCATTTCCCAAGTCACCAGACCGTTTTTAACGAAAATCTTCCAGCTACATGAGCCAGTGCAGTTTACGCCGTGGGTAGAACGGACAACTTTGTCATGCTGCCAGCGTTGACGGTAACCGTCTTCCCAGTCCCGGTTGGTATCCAGAACCTGGCCGTGCCCATCGGCAAAAGTTTCACCCTTCTGTTTGAAGTAGCGAAACCGGTCCAAAAATTTGCTCATCGGGTATCTCCTGTGTGGAGCCTGTGGCTCTCTAAATCGACATTGCTGATTTGCAGCGAAGGTAACGCTATGAAAGATGGTGAGAATTGATAACGATCAAGGCGAAGGGGGTCTGTCACGGGGGGTATTAGATCAAATACCACCAAAGCGGTATCTGTTATTATTTTTTATATACATGATTTATATGGATATTTTTTATTTATCGTACAAAAGACGAAGCAAAATTTAACATCTTAGGTATTAAGGGGTAGAAACACCTGTAAAGCGATGGCGATCACAGTGTTACCTGCGAGTGAACGTGAATACGTTTTTTAGTATGTTGTAACTAATTAAGTATAAAAAAAAGCGCGGCACTGAGGCCGCGCAAACGGATAATCAAGCTTACTTGTTTTTCTTGGTATTACGGCCGTATACCAGCCACGTGATGGCCACGCAGGCGATATAGAAGACGAGGAAGACTTTCATCGCACCCGCCGGAGAGCCGGTCAGATCCAGTGAGATACCAAACGCTTTTGGAATAAAGAAGCCACCAATCGCGCCAATTGCAGAGATAAACCCAAGTGCCGCAGCGGTATCGGTGGCGGCTTCACGCATCGCCTGCTCGTCGCTCCCACCCTGCGCTTTCACGCGGTCCATGGTCAGCTTGCGGAAGATGACAGAGATCATCTGGAAGGTAGACGCACTGCCCAGCCCGGCCGTCAGGAACAGCACCATGAAGACGCCGAAGAAGGCAAAGAAGTTACCGCCCTGACCATCAACAGGCAGCGTCAGGAACAGCAGCGCACAGAAGATAGCCATCACAACAAAGTTCACCAGCGTAACGCGAGTCCCGCCCAGACGGTCGGAGATCATCCCGCCCAGCGAACGTGCCAGCGCGCCAATAAACGGACCGAAGAAGGCAAACTGAAGGATCTGCACGTCCGGGAACTGGGTTTTCGACAGCATCGCAAAGCCCGCGGAGAAGCCGATGAACGAGCCGAAGGTTGCCAGATACAGCAGCGCCATCACCCACAGGTGGCCGCGTTTCAGCACCGGCAGCTGCTCGCTCAGGGAAGCTTTGGACGCGGACAGATCGTTCATGAAGAACCACGCCGCCAGCGTAAAGACCACCAGGAACGGCACCCAGATCCAGGCTGCGTTTTGCAGGAACAGCATTGAACCGTCAGGCTGCGTCACGCCACCGCCACCAAAGGCGGCAAAGATGGAGACGGAGATCGCCAGCGGCGCAAGCAGCTGCATCACGCTCACGCCCATGTTACCCAGACCGCCGTTAATGCCCAGCGCACCGCCCTGCTTCGCTTTCGGGAAGAAGAAGCTGATGTTCGCCATGCTGGACGCAAAGTTCGCACCCGCAAAACCGCACAGCAGAGAGATAATCACGAACACGCTAAACGGCGTGGAGGTATCCTGCACCGCAAAACCGAGCCATACGCACGGGACGATCATGATCCCGGTACTGAAAGCCGTCCAGCGACGACCGCCGAAGACAGGCACCATAAATGCGTAAGGCACGCGCAGCAGTGCACCTGAAAGCGACGGCAACGCGGTCAGCATAAACAGCTGATCGGTGGTAAAGGTAAAGCCCACTTTAGGCAGGTTAACCGCAACCGCACTGAACAACATCCAGACGCAAAACGCCAGTAACAGACATGGAACGGAAATCCACAGATTACGACTTGCTACACGGTGGCCGCGCTGTTGCCAGAACGCCGGATCCTCTGGACGCCAGTCTGTAATTACGGCACCAGTTTCCCTTTCGGGAGCGGAAGAGTGACTCATAGACACCTCTGATTCTCGAATGATGCTGCAAACATTAGGGCTTTAGAGCGGCGGTAAGTTGATATAAATCAAAGGAAAAGTGGGAGGTTTCGCGGTGAAAAAAAAGCCATCACTCTTAGTGAGTAGATGCAAAACGTAAAAAAGGTGTGGTTTTTCACGGTGCTGACGCATCCCTGCTTCGTCCACCCACTAACCGTTACCCCTGCGGCAATTTAGAGGTAATCCTTTATTGGTATGGGTATACTCCGGGGTATGCACCAGAATAGCGCCATTCCTGCAAGCAGGTCACGTCAGGAGCCCGTCAACTCTATGTTAAAAAGATGTTTATCTCCGCTAACGCTGGTTAACCAGCTGGCGCTTATCGTTCTGCTGTCCACCGCTATCGGTGTGACCGGCATGGCTATTTCTGGCTGGCTGGTACAGGGCGTACAGGGTAATGCGCATGCCATCAACGAGGCAGGCTCGCTACGCATGCAGAGTTACCGGCTGCTGGCGTCGGTTCCGCTGACGCAGGCTGACCAGCCGCTTATCGACGAAATGGAGCGTACCGCATTCAGCCCTGAGCTGGAAAGAGCCGCTATTCGTGACGGCCAACAATCTCAGCTTAAGGCGCTTCAGGGCTACTGGCACACCCAGCTGGCGCCCGGGCTAAAACGGGCGGAAAATCGGGAAACGGTCGCGCAGGATGTCGCCGGGTTTGTGTCACGCATCGACCATCTTGTCAGCTCTTTCGATCGCACGACAGAGTTACGCATTGACCGTGTGGTGATGGTTCATCGTGCGATGGCGCTGTTTATGGGTTTGCTGCTGATTTTCACGGTTATCTGGCTGCGCGCGCGGCTGCTGAACCCCTGGAAACAACTTCTGGCGATGGCCCGCGCCGTCACTCAACGCGATTTTACCCAACGCACGCACATCAGCGGGCGCAACGAAATGGCGATGCTCGGCGAGGCGCTCAATACCATGTCGGCTGAACTCTCGGAAAGCTACGCGGTACTGGAAAAACGCGTCCAGGAGAAAACCGCCGGGCTTGAGCAGAAAAACGAGATCCTCTCTTTCCTGTGGCAGGCGAACCGTCGCCTGCATATGCAGGTGCCGCTTTGCGAGCGTCTCTCGCCGGTACTGAACGGCCTGCAAAACCTGACCCTGCTCCGCGATCTAGAGCTACGGGTTTACGACGTTGAAGACGAAGAAAACCACCAGGAATTTACCTGTCAGTCGGACATCTCCTGCGACGATAAAGGGTGTCATCTGTGCCCGCGCGGCTTGCCTCCGCTGACCACCAGCGGCACGACCCTCAAGTGGCGGCTGATGGACAGCCATACCCAGTACGGTATTCTGCTGGCCACCCTGCCAGCCGGTCGTCACCTCAGCCACGACCAGCAGCAGCTTGTGGATACCCTGGTTGAGCAGCTCACGGCCACCCTCGCGCTCGATCGCCACCAGGAGAAACAGCAGCAGCTGATTGTTATGGAGGAGCGTGCCACCATCGCCCGCGAGCTGCACGACTCCATCGCCCAGTCCCTCTCCTGCATGAAGATGCAGGTGAGCTGCCTGCAAATGCAGGACGAAGGCATGCCCGATAGCAACAAACAGCTGCTCAGCCAGATCCGCAACGAGCTTAACACCTCATGGGTTCAGCTTCGCGAACTGCTGACTACTTTCCGCTTGCAGCTCACCGAGCCGGGGCTGCGCCCGGCGCTGGAGTCCAGCTGCCAGGAATTTAGCGCCCGGCTGGGCTTCCCGGTAAAGCTGGATTACCAGCTGCCGCCGCGTTTTGTCCCTTCTCACCAGGCGATCCATGTGCTGCAAATTGCCCGTGAAGCCCTGAGCAACGTGCTCAAGCATGCCGAGGCAACGGCCGTTACGGTCACCGTCAGCTGCCAGGATAATCAGGTGAAGCTCAGGGTTCAGGATAACGGTCGCGGCGTGCCGGAAAATGCCGAACGAACGAACCATTATGGTTTAATTATCATGCGAGACCGCGCGCAAAGCCTGCGCGGTGATTGCCAGGTTCGCCGGGGAGAGTCAGGTGGCACCGAAGTCGTGGTCACCTTTATACCCGAAAAGTCCCTTATAACTGCTCAAGGAGAAAACCATGACTAATCAGGAACCGGCATCGATCCTGCTGATTGACGATCACCCGATGCTGCGCACTGGCGTTAAACAGCTTGTCAGTATGGCGCCGGATATCACCGTCGTCGGTGAAGCCAGCAACGGTGAACAGGGGATTGAACTTGCCGAATCGCTCGATCCTGATTTGATCTTGCTCGATCTCAACATGCCGGGCATGAATGGCCTGGAAACCCTCGACAAGCTGCGGGAGAAATCCCTTTCTGGCCGGGTGGTGGTCTTCAGCGTCTCCAACCACGAGGAAGACGTGGTCACCGCCCTCAAGCGGGGAGCAGACGGCTATCTGCTGAAGGATATGGAGCCGGAAGATCTGCTCAAGGCGCTGCAACAGGCTGCCGCAGGCGAGATGGTGCTGAGCGAAGCGTTAACGCCGGTGCTGGCCGCCAGCCTGCGTGCGAACCGCGCTACGTCCGATCGTGACGTCAGCCAGCTGACCCCGCGCGAGCGCGACATTCTGAAGCTGATTGCCCAGGGCCTGCCTAACAAAATGATCGCCCGCCGTCTGGACATCACTGAAAGTACGGTCAAGGTGCATGTCAAACACATGCTGAAGAAAATGAAGCTAAAATCCCGCGTCGAAGCTGCCGTCTGGGTGCATCAGGAACGCATTTTTTAACTTAGTCGTCCGGCAGCAACTTCCACCGTGGATCGTCGTCAGGCATTGCGACGAGCGGTTGCACCACGGAAAGCGTGATCTCATTGGAGGAGACACGCTGCCCATCCTTATCTTCCACCACGGCCACAAGCCGCCATTCGTTTTTCGCCCCTTCCGCGTCGTTCCAGGCGGGCATAATCACGCTCCAGCCATCGCTGCTGTTGCTGTTTGCCGGTGAGGTCAGGCTGAGCGCCTGGGTATCACCCAGCCAGTGGATCTGACGGATACCGTGGGTGCTGCGAATTTGCAGCTTCAGCATGACGGTTTCGCCCGGCTTAAGATCCCACGGCGGCGTAGCCAGGTAGACCGAGAGGGTTTTTCGCTGACGAAACTCCATGACGGGCAGATTGTCGCGCTCCGGTGAATCATAGCGGCTTCCCCGCAGCGAGCGCGTCGCCGCCACTTCCCCGGCGGAAAGCTGTTTCGCCAGCGGCACGCCAAAACGATAGTTGAGCTTCAGCCCGAGGTTATTCTGGCTAACCCCGCTCTCCCCCTGCTTATGGGCTGCCGTCAGGGTGACCAGTGGGACGGGGGTATAGTTCAGCCCCAGGTTGACCGCGACCGGGTTGTGATACCCCGTACCGCTGTTAAACAGATCGACGTTATCGCCGAAATACTGTTCAAAGCTGACGCTGGTGTTCAGATGATGAAACCAGGGTAGCCAGGCTTTGGCCGTTACGTCGTACCCGCGCGCCATGCGCTGCTCCCGAATGTCGGAACCCGGCTGCCAGCCGGCAAACGGCTGGTGGTAATTAGCCGACAGGCGCAGGTTTTCTCCCCACGCCTCTGCGCCCAATCCGGCGCGTTGCAGGTTGTCTTCAAGCAGGTTGTCGTAAAAGGTGTTGTAGCCAAGCAGCCACTTTCCGGCCACCCAGCGCTGGCCAATCCCCACGTTGCTCACCAGCCCATCCGTCTGCTGCGTCAGGCCAAGCTGGCTCCAGCTCAGATAACGGTTGTTATCGTTCCAGGGGATAAACCAGCTGCCGCTGCTGCCGTTGAAGTTCCCTTCGTCATCCACCAGCACGTTGACGCTGGCATTCCCCCAGGGCGAAAGCCAGGATTCAATCTGCTCGTTAACTTCCCCGCTCACGGCATCCCGCACTTTGCCAAACGCGAACTCTCGCGCCTGCTGCCCGGCGGTCAGGCCGTTATCGGTCATACTGGCTTCACCGAAGGCTTTTGCCATTTCAGCCAGGTGCTTTTCGCCCTCGCTCGTCGGTTGCGCCATACCCAGATCCGGCAGGCTATCGCCGTTGTTATCAAACGGATTTTGTGCCTGCTGCACGAAGGATTTCGGCGCACCGTGAACGGCTCCAGCCGAAATAAGGGGGAGTAACAGCAAAAAACGGATGCGGGACGATACAGCCTTCAACGTCGTCAATAAGAACCTGTGTTTTTGAACAAACACTTATATGTTAACGCCATAAGCCCTGAAAACCAGCCTTAACAGAAATTTCAGGAATATCCTGAAAAGATTTGTCGGGTGGCGGCTTCGCCTTACCCGACCTACAAATTTGTACCGGCCCGTAGGTCGGGTAAGGCGTAGCCGCCACCCGACGCCATTATCCCAACAGCCCTTTCAGCTCCGGCACGCAGGAGCCGCAGTTAGTCCCGCAGCGCAACTTCACTCCCAGCGCTGTCGCAGAATCACAGCCTCCGGCTATCGCCTGGCGTATCGTGTTTTCACCCACGCTGAAGCAGCTACAGATAATTCGACCGGGATCGGCACCTTCACCCGGCCGTTGTCCGTGCAGCAGCGCATGGCGTTCAGCGATTTGTACGGGCGCAGAAGCAAAGGCTTCTTCAATAAACGCATGCGCCAGCGCCGGCAGCGTATGGCCCTCCCAGTAGCCAAGCATCAGCTCGCCGAGATGCCAGGCCAGTATGCTGCTGCCTTCCCCCGTCTGAGCCACCTGTAGCTGCCAGCCCCGGGCGCTGGCATACGCCATAATCCACGACAGCAGAGGCCGATCTCCCGCTACCGTCAGACGTGAGGCTTTACGCCACCAGCAGACCGACGGCGGCAACGCCGGCAGTTCGCGGGCATACAGTTCTCCCTGCCAGGCGGGGAGCCAGGACATGATCCTTACCGCCGTTTGTTTACTCTCAGGCTGGCCGGAACAGGCATCCACCCGTCCCTCCACCAGCGCATTGACCTTCCCCTGCCGGGCAAACTGCGCGTTCCAGTGCATCGGCGCAAACAGCTCGCCCGCACGCTGTCCGGGGAAAATACGTACTCTGGCAACCATCACTCCGCGCGGGGAGCTTATCCGCGCCAGCTGGCCGTCCGTCAGGGCCGCGCGGGCCGCATCGGCTGCGCTTAACTCAACAAATGGCTCGTCGATATGCTGCATCAGGCGCGGAACATACCCCGTGCGCGTCATGGTGTGCCACTGATCGCGGATGCGCCCGCTGTTCAGTATTAACGGGTACAGTTCGTTAACGCAGGCGCCCTGCGTTGAGGGCTCAACCGGAACAATCGTTCTTTGCGGGAAATCACCGGCGCGCCACTGGTACGGCGCCAGATCGTCCCACGCCTCTCGCGTCAACGACGCCAGCTCGTGCAGGTTCAGGGCCCGTTCGCCGTTATTTTCATACGCCGTCAGCGCCGCATGCTCACAAAAGATCTCCTGAGGATGTTCCCAGGCGAAGGCCTCGCCGTAGCCGAGCTGCTCTGCGATCCGGGCGACGATCCACCAGTCCGGTTTGGCCTCGCCGGGCGCAGGCAGAAAGGCGCGCTGGCGGGAGATACGGCGTTCAGAGTTCGTCACCGTGCCGTTTTTCTCGCCCCACCCCAGGGCGGGAAAACGGATATGGGCAAACCGGCTGGTGTCCGTCTCCTGCATCACTTCAGAAACAATAACCAGCGGACAGGCCGCCAACGCCTGGCACACCGCGTGGCTGTCCGGCAGCGACACGGCGGGGTTGGTGCCCATGATCCACACCGCCTTTACCTCGCCGCGGGCAATGGCGTCAAACAGTTCCACCGCCATCAGGCCCGGGGTCTGCGCCAGCCGCTCGGTGCCCCAGAAGCGGGCCACGCGCGCGAGATCGTCCGGCTCAAAATTCATGTGTGCCGCCAGCTGATTCGCCAGCCCGCTCACTTCC
>NZ_JADBQL010000033.1:0-77339 GCF_014895905.1 Enterobacter cloacae complex sp. P15RS
ATATAATATTACCAGAGATCCTTAGAGGGCCATGCAAGCATCCTAATAATAAAAGCACTGAATATTCTAAATATTTATTCATTCTTATTTAATAAGTATTTATTATTAAAGAAAGATTTGCTTCAACAAAATGAATTCTCGACTTTTATTAACCTGTAAAAATAATCCAACAAAAGAAACAATTAGGCCAAATCTTTTGCAACGTTTAATGATTTTCAAATCAAAGAATTCTAGCTCATTCAGTTGTTCCCGTTGTCAACCCCCCAGCAAAAACAGCCCAAATCTAGTAATAACTAAATACCACCATCATTCCTACTCCCCCGACTCCACTTCATCCTGCGCCGCCATCAAAACCAACTCTGACTTTGACACCAATAAATCTTTCGGCTTCCCACCTCTCAACCTGCGGTTTGCCGAACCAAACCAGATAGCCAGTCCCCACGGCGTTTTGCGTTCCTTAAACAGCGAGAGTATCAACCTCACAACCTTAAGAGGCCGCATTTTCTCATCCAGAACATAATCCGGATACAAATCCTCCCCGTAGACCTTCAGCGAGAATATCTTCCCGGCGGCTTTCCAGCCTTTCGGGCCAGCATCAGGATCGGCGGAACGAAAGCCCGCTTTTGCGGATAATTCAGACGCCGTCAGCCAATCCGAGTCAGCGAGTATTCTGGCTTTCAGCTCCTCTAGCTGCCGGTCATTGCGCTCCTGGAAGCTCATATGGTCGAGTGCGCCTCCCTGCGATTTTTTGAAGCCATACGGCACCACATGCCTGAACCGGTTTGCATCCAGATAATCGGCCCACCACTGCATCATCTCCCGACGTTCTTCGAGATGCTGCGCCTTGTGGATATACGCTGCACGAACGCGCTTGCGCTCCTGATGGCTCATTTGGCGCTCTACAGCGTCGCTTGACCACAGGCCCGACTCCACCAGCGCGCTACAGGCCATAGTGCGAAAACCGTGGCCACAGACATCTTTCTGGGTGTCGTAGCCCATCACCCGCAGCGCTTTGTTGATGGTGTTTTCACTCATCGGTTTGCGGTAATTGTGGTCACCAGGGAAAACCAGTTCAGTTCCCGGTCGGCAATGCTGCCGCACCTCGTGCAACAGTTCGATGGCCTGATGTGATAGAGGGACCAGGTGAGGAGAACGCATCTTCGCACCGCGCGCAGAGAACTTAACGCCGGGGATCGGCTCACGCTCAGCGGGGATGGTCCACATGGCGTTATGCAGGTCAATTTCATCCCAGCGGGCAAAGCGCAGTTCGCTGGAGCGAATAAACAGCAACAGCGCCAGCTTTACCGCCAGTTGAGTCAGCTTACGTCCTTTGAAATCGTCGACTCTTTCCAGGAAATCAGGGATAAGATTCAAATCCAGCGCTGGATGGTGACGTACTTTGGGCGTGGAGACCGCGCCAGTTAAATCTGATGCAGGGTTATGATCGATAATGCCGTTCTGGACGGCGTAACGCATCACGCAGGCGGTACGTTGCTGGAGACGAGAAGCGACATCCAGTTTGCCCGCTTTCTCCACCTCTTTGATGGGTACCAGCAGGTCTTTGACCTTCATTTTTGCAATGTCGCAGCTACCGTTCGTGGGAAAGACGTAAAGCTCGAAATAGCGCAACACCCGCTTCTTATGTTCTGCCGACCAGTTCACGTTGCTGGAGACCCATTCGCGCGCCACGGACTCGAACGTATAAAGGGGCTCTCCACCCCGCTTTTCCTCTCTGCGTTTTTCCGCCGGATTAATGCCTTCTAAAATAAGCCTTCTTATATCCGCTTGCTTCTCCCTTGCCAGTGCGAGAGAAATAAACGGATAAGGGCCTAATGCCATACGGTTCTCTTTGTTTCCAAAGCGAAATTTCAGATACCACAGCTTAGATCCGCTGGGGTTAACCTGAATGTAAAGACCGTGACAGTCAGAGAGCCTGTATGCCTTGCCAAGCGGCCTGGCATGCCGGATTGCGAGATCTGTAAGCGCCATTTGGGGGTCACTCCTCTATCGAACCGGGTTTGCCCCCTTTTTTGCCCCCAAATCACGTGGATGTCAATGGATGAAAAATGACCAACACGGAAAGGCCGCAAAATAAATATGGTTATTGGCGAAAAATAAATTATCTTTGAATTACAGACGGGTATGGCCGAATTTGGACGTAAATGGACACAAAAAAAGCTACCCTTAGGTAGCTAATTATTGCATCACTTGGTGCCGAAGGCCGGACTCGAACCGGCACGTATTTCTACGGTTGATTTTGAATCAACTGCGTCTACCGATTTCGCCACTTCGGCACTGAAGGGGATGCGGAAACGTTGTGGATTATACCTGTCGCGCGCCGCCATGCAAGCGACGACGCGCGAAACCCGCGCTAAGTGCCCAAAAAACCAGCGCCCTTTGTCACTCCAGCTCAGACACCGCCAGCCGAATCACCCCCGCCGCCTTCTGCTCCGGCAGCGCCAGCACCTTCGCCCACATCGCCTGCACCATATCGCAGGAGAGCTTTTCCTTGCCTTCCGCCTTCTCCGGCATCTGCAACAGCTGGATGTCCTCGCCGTACTTATCGGAAAGCGCCTTCATAATCGGTCGGACATCCTCGACAGCCGCCTCGCGTTCGGCCTGGGTCACGGTGTGGCGGTTTTTGCCGTAGGCCGCGCGCATCATGTCGGCATCGGCCTGCATGCGCCGGGTCATCAGGTCTTTATCCAGCATGCGCATCGGGTTGATGCCGCCCTTCACCATCGGGTAGAGGAAGCGGAAGCAGGCGTCGTCGCTCACCTTCTGGATGGCGGCGGTCTGCTCCATGTTGATGGTCATGTAGTTCACCACGTTGGCGTCCGGGGCGTTTTGCAGACGCGTCATCTGCAAATGCAGGATCTGCGGCTGGATGGTGTCGATAATGTGCTGCTCCGGCTCGCCGGCCTTTTGCAGGGCGGCCATCTGGTCGAGGATGCGCTGATGCAGCACAGGCTCCTGCTCCTTGATCACCTGCCAGGCGGGCATCGCGTTAAGGGCGGTATCAATTTGCGCTTCCGGAGCGCGCTGCCTGTCGAAGAAGACCCAGAACGCCACGGCGGCAGCCGCGACAATAACAATGACCGTACTGATCCACGTTTTTTTCATCTCGCATCCTTATCCTTGCGTTATGCCGGTTTACACCGGCACGCCGCTGTGGAAGCGAAACTCGTGGTCCGGTGTCGAGATAAGTGTGGCTTCAATTTCGCCAAAATGCTGTATGCGCGGTGAGATATCGTCGTCGCTTACCTGCCGGGCCAGCGTCAGGTAGTCCTGGTAGTGGCGCGCTTCTGAGCGCAGCAGCGAGAGATAGAACTTCTGCAAATCGTCGTCGAGGAACGGGGCCAGCGCGGCGAAGCGCTCGCAGGAGCGGGCTTCGATGTAGGCGCCGCAGATGAGCTTGTCGATCAGCGTCAGCGGTTCGTGAGTGCGCACTTCCTTCAGCATCCCTTTGGCGTAGCGGCTGGCGGTGATTTTGACGTACGGAATGTCTCGCGCCAGCATCGCCTCGCGCACCTGCCAGAAGTGGTGCAGCTCCTCTTTGATCAGCAGCACCATGCTGTCGATGAGCGCCTGGCCCCACGGGTCGTCGGTTTTGGGCATTACGCTTTTGCCAATCTGCTTATGCAGGGCGATGAAGTCCGGCTCCGGACCGTCGCGAAAGGTGAACTGTTCGTAGGGCTTGAGCCACTCGAGCAGCGCGTCGGCACCGCTTTCGTCGGCGACGTATTTACGCACCAGCAGCAGCGCGGTCTGGGCGGCCTTGAGCTCGCACACCATGTGGTCGGTGAGCAGCAGCGGCAGGTTCGCCGGGTCGCGGGCTTTATCAATCCATGCTTGCGGGGTCGGGCACTGGAGGAAGTTGAGTACGGGGGCGAGTATCTGCGGGTAATCCATGGTTCTGCCTTGAAAAAGCGGTGGCGCGCGCCACCGCCTGAATCACTTAGTGACGCACGCCGTCGTCGTCTTCGTCGACATAATCTTCGTCGTCGCCTTCTTCGCCGTCTTCACCGTTCGGATCTTCGAAGTAGGTTCCCCAGCCGTCGTATTCCACTTCAAACTTCTCGGCCAGGTTCATCAGTTGTTCGACCTGCGCGTCGATTAGCTCCGCCTTCAGCGCGCCTTCGCTCAGGATGTCGCAGCAGATGACGGTGTCGCCCTCTTCCACTTCCAGCTCTTCCGGCTCGGTCACTTCGTAACCCAGCTTGAAAGCTTCCACGGCCATTTTTTCCAGCGCTTCAAAGTCGTCCGCAGAGAAATGGTGTTCGATGGTGTACAGCGCGTCCGGATCGCTACCGTCTTCCAGCAGTTCTTCAATAATCAGACGCGTCTCTTCGCGTTGCTCTTCCAGTAATTCCGGGTTTGCCATGGCTCAATCCTCTTTAAAGTGCGGCAGATACTTCTATTTTCACACACGGACGGGTTTGCCTCCACCTTTGTTGGAAAGATTTGTGAAACGGGGTTGCAAATGAATAATTACACATATAAAGTGAATTTTAATTCAATAAGCGGCGTTCGCCATGCGAGGATAAAATGGCCGATTTGTACAAGAAACACTTTCTGAAATTGCTCGACTTTACCCCTGCACAGTTCACTTCTCTGCTGACCCTTGCCGCACAGCTCAAGGCCGATAAAAAAAAGGGCAAGGAAGTACAGAAGCTTACCGGTAAAAACATCGCGCTCATCTTCGAAAAAGACTCGACCCGTACACGATGCTCTTTCGAAGTTGCCGCATTTGACCAGGGCGCACGCGTCACTTATTTAGGGCCGAGCGGCAGCCAGATTGGGCATAAAGAGTCAATTAAGGACACAGCGCGGGTGCTCGGGCGGATGTACGACGGCATTCAGTATCGCGGTCACGGCCAGGACGTGGTCGAAACGCTGGCGCAGTATGCGGGCGTGCCGGTGTGGAACGGGCTGACCAACGAGTACCACCCGACGCAGCTGCTGGCGGACCTGCTGACCATGCAGGAGCACCTGCCGGGCAAGGCGTTTAACGAGATGACGCTGGTCTACGCGGGCGACGCGCGCAACAACATGGGCAACTCGATGCTGGAAGCGGCGGCGCTGACCGGGCTGGATCTGCGCCTGGTGGCCCCGAAAGCCTGCTGGCCGGAAGAGAGCCTGGTGGCGGAGTGCAGCGCGCTGGCGGAGAAGCACGGCGGCAAAATCACCCTGACGGAAGACGTGGCGGCGGGCGTGAAGGGCGCGGACTTTATCTATACCGACGTCTGGGTGTCGATGGGCGAAGCCAAAGAGAAGTGGGCGGAGCGGATTGCGCTGCTGCGGGGGTATCAGGTGAACGCGCAGATGATGGCGCTGACCGGCAATCCGGACGTGAAGTTCCTGCACTGTCTGCCAGCGTTCCATGACGACCAGACCACGCTCGGCAAGCAGATGGCGAAGGAGTTCGACCTGCACGGCGGGATGGAGGTGACGGACGAGGTGTTTGAGTCGGCGGCAAGCATCGTGTTCGACCAGGCGGAAAACCGGATGCATACGATTAAGGCGGTGATGGTGGCGACGCTTGGGGAGTGATCCCCTCTCCCACGTTATTGATTCGGTGCGATCTTCTTGCCGGGTGGCGCTGCGCTTACCCGGCCTACAAGTCCCGTAGGCCCGTGCAAGCGAAGCGCCGCCGGGCAAACCGGCTCCCCTTCATTGATTTTTCACCCCGAAAAAGGTACGTTTTCGCCTTCATTCCAGCGTGGACATGCCAGCATTATGCCGATTATTCAGTCTGTTGAACGTGCGTTGCAGATCCTCGACCTGTTCAACGAGCAGGCCACCGAGCTTAAGATCACCGACATCAGCAAACTGATGGGGCTGAGCAAGAGCACCCTCCACTCGCTGCTGAAAACCCTCCAGCTTCACGGCTATATCGATCAGAATCCGGAGAACGGCAAATATCGCCTCGGCATGAAGCTGGTCGAGCGCGGTCATTTTGTCGTGGGCTCCATCGATATCCGGCAAAAGGCGAAAGGCTGGCTGACGGAGCTGTCACAGCGGACCGGGCAGACCACCCATCTGGGGATCCTGGACGGGCATGAAGGGGTATATATCGAGAAGATTGAAGGCAAGCTGGCCGCCATCGCCTATTCGCGCATCGGCCGCCGCCTGCCGGTTCACGCCACCGCCATCGGCAAGGTGTTGATTGCCTGGCTGGGCGAGGCCGAGCTGAACGCCCTGCTGGAGGGCTATCAGTACACCACCTTTACTCCCGCGACCCTCGTCTCTCGTGAAGCCTTAATGGCCGCCCTGGCGCAGACCCGCGAGCAGGGCTATGCCCTGGACAGCGAAGAGAACGAGCAGGGCGTGCGCTGCGTGGCGGTGCCGGTGTGGAACCACGAATCCCGCGTGATTGCCGCCCTGAGCCTGTCGA
Source organism: Enterobacter cloacae complex sp. P15RS (assembly GCF_014895905.1). Taxonomy (NCBI): domain Bacteria; kingdom Pseudomonadati; phylum Pseudomonadota; class Gammaproteobacteria; order Enterobacterales; family Enterobacteriaceae; genus Enterobacter; species Enterobacter cloacae complex sp. P15RS. The sequence continues at coordinate 6,398 of NZ_JADBQL010000033.1, forward strand.
CGCTCACCTCCCGCGTGGACGACGCCGAGCTGGCCCGCTTCCTCGAGCAGCTTCAGCAGGCCGGGCTCGAGCTCTCACGCGCGCTGGGCTATACCGGCTCGTAGGTGAAATAGTCGAAGTCCGCGTGACAGCCGTCGCCGCTGATGTCCTCGCAGTGCAGCCCCACAAACGCGCCGGTAAAGAAGCCACGCCCGCCGATGTAATCGTCCGACAGCTTCCACGCCTCATACGTCACCGGCACGGCGTGCCACGTCTCGCCGTCAAACGAGTAGCTGTAGCGGTAGACCAGCGTATCCACGTCCACCCGCAGCCAGACGCTCTCGGCATGTTCCGGCACCGGAATGGGCTGCTCGTGCAGCGGCCACGACGGCACGTTGTGGTCGAGCTGGATCACCTTGATGGTCCTCCCCAGCCCCTCCTCGTAGTCCATAAAGCAGTAGCTCCAGTTTTTGCTGTTGTAGTAGCAGGTCAGCCCCGCGCTCTGCTGGAAGTGAACCGCCGAGAACTGCATCCGCGTCTCGGCCCGGAAGGTGAAGTGCTGCCAGCGGCGCGCCACGGTCGACTGGGTGAAAGTCGAGTTGAGCGAGTCGTTGCCGTAGAGCCGTAAGTAGCCCGGGCGCGCGGTGAGCGAGCCGAGGGTGTCGTCGAACGGAATGCGCAGGGTCTGCAATTCAGGGTCAAGCGTACTGCCGTCGAAATCATCACGCCAGTTACCCTGATCGGCTGCGGGCTGCTCCGCCACCTGCGGGCCGGGCACGGTCAGCTGCGCGTGTTTGCCGCCTTCCACGTACGGCCAGCCGTCGCGCCACGCAATGCGGGCGATGCCGGTCTCGCGCCCCAGCGGGCAGTAGCCGCGCCCGCCGGAGGCCAGCAGCGGCACGCCGGGCAGACGCAGCGGGCGGCTGGTGAGGTAGGCCATGTACCATTCTCCCGTATGGGTTTGCAGCAGCGAGCCGTGGCCGCTCTTTTGCAGCGGGTTCTCCGGCAGGTGCCAGCTGGTCATCATCGTTACGTCCGGATGCAGCTCGTACGGCCCGTCGATATTTTTGGAACGCAGTACCACGACCGCGTGCTCGTAGCTGGTGCCGCCTTCGGCAACCATCAGGTAGTACCAGCCCGCGTGGCGATAAAGATGTGCCCCTTCGGTGTAGCAGAGCGGCGTGCCGGTAAACAGGGTTTTGCGCTCGGGCGAGAGCGTTCCGGTCTGCGGATCAAACTCCTGCATCACAATGGTGTTGTGCGGGTTGCTGTGGTGACGCGGCCCCCACGGGCGGTAGAGGTAGTATTTACGCCCATCGTCGTCGTGGAACAGGGACGGATCGAACCCGCCGTTGCCCATTGGGATCGGCTCGCTCCACGGCCCCTCAATGGACGGCGCGGTGACGAGGAAGTTGCGGCCATTTTTCCACGGCGAGTCGACAATCTTCACGTCGGTATAGAGCAGCCAGAATTTGCCGTCGGCGTAGCTCAGGCACGGCGCCCAGATACCGCCGGAGTCCGGGTTGCCCTTCATGTCCAGCATCGACACGCGATCCAGCGGGGTGCTGACCAGCGACCAGTTTTTCAGGTCGCGGGAGTGGTAGATGCGCACGCCCGGGAACCACTCGAAGGTTGAGGTGGCGATGTAGTAGTCCTCGCCCTGACGGCACAGGGACGGGTCCGGGTTGAAGCCGGTCAGGATCGGGTTAGTAATTTCCATGTTGCCTCCGGTTAATGGGATGCGGCTGTCGCGGCGTCGGGTACGGCCTCGCCCTGCGCCGCGCGGTGTTTGATCAGCTGCTGGCTGATGGCCTCCACGCGGTCGTCGGTGAGCTTGTAGAACAACAGCATGAAGAACATGCCCGCGTAGAGCACCACCGGCACCACGCAGAACAGAATTTTGATGGTGGTGAGCACCTCAACCGGTTGCACGCTGCTGCTGGCGGAATAGTTCACCCAGGCCAGGATCCAGCCCACCACCGCCCCGCCAATCGCCAGGCCAATCTTCAGGCTGAACAGGTAGGTCGAGAACACCAGCCCGTCGAGGCGACGCCCGCTGCGGCTCTCCTCGTAATCCACCACGTCAGAGGCCATCAGCCACTGTAGCGGCGTGGTGGTGTTGAAGACGAACAGGAACAGGATGTTAAGGGCGAAAATCAGCGCGATGTGCTCGGCCGGGGTGAAGAAAATCAGCAGGCTGATGAGCGAGTAGGCGACGATGATCCACTTAAAAGCGGTGACGCGGTCGAATCGGCCCAGCAGGCGGGACGAGCAGAGCGAGCCGAACATGGTGGCGAGGCTGCCGTAGAGTAAAAACTGCGTCGCCATCTCCGGGTGATCCATCACGTATTTCACGAAGTAGAGCGTCGCCCCGCCGCGCACCACGTTAGAGCAGGTCGCCATCATCTTGAACGCGCACATGATGCGCCACTGGCCGTTGCCCAGCAGCAGCCTGAGATCTTTGGCCACCGACGAGCCCGGCTGCACCTCAAAGGTGTAGCGCTCTTTGGTGGTGAAGAAGCAGACGTAGAGCAGCACCACGCCGGTCAGCCCCAGCACGCACATGGCGCCGAAATACCCCACCTGCTCATCCCCCTTGCCGATGATGCTGACCAGCGGCAGCGCGATGCCGCTGATGGCGAGCGAGCCCGCCGCGGCGAGGAAGAAACGCCAGGACTGTAGGGCGTGGCGCTCTTTCGGGTCAGCGGTGATCACTCCCGGCATGGCGCAGTACGGGACGTTAACGAAGGTGTAAACCAGGGTCAGGAGGATGTAGGTCGCGCAGGCGTAGATGATTTTGCCCTGCGCGGAGAAGTCCGGCGTGTAGAAGGTCAGCATGCAGACGATGCCAAACGGGATGGCGCCCCACAGCAGGAACGGGCGGAACTGGCCGTGCCGCGTGCGGGTGCGGTCTACCAGCAGCCCCATCAGCGGGTCGGTCACGGCGTCGAGCACGCGGGAGACTAAAAACAGCGTCCCCATAATACCCGCCGACAGGCCAAACACGTCGGTGTAGAAATAGGCCAGCAGGAACATCGTGGCCTGCCAGACGAAGCCGCAGGCGGTGTCACCCAGCCCGTAGCCAATTTTGTCTTTCATGGTTAATTGCGTCATCAGAATTACACCCTTTGGTAGTGTGCTGAATTACAACATCGTGTTAATGGAGTGTAATGAGCTGTTCAATTAACCAGCAATGGTCATATCTTATTTCTGAATTACGTTATTTTGCTTTTGTGACGCCAACGATATATCTCAAGCCGTTGTTTTAAATAATCAATTACAGACACGAAAAAGCCGTCCGTGGATTATTTTCCGCAGACGGTTTTATCTCACAAAATAATTAAAGTCCGAGCGCTTTTTTACCGGCGTTAATTACCTCGATGATTTTATCGGTGTCATAAATACAGCCTTTCCAGGTGCCGCCGCTCACCGACTGCAATGCCGCCCACAGCCGTGTATCGTCCGGCAAAAAGTCGTGGGCGTGCAGGTCCGGGTGCGTCTGCCGCCCTGCCAGCTCGCGTGCGCCCTCCTCCGGCGTCAGCGGGTTGTCCGCCGTGCCGATAAAGTTCACGCTGCCTGTTAATGTCAGGCGGTCGACGGCAATCTCGATGATGTCGTTGTCGCGCAGCTTGCCAATCGGCCCGCCTGCCAGCGCTTCCGGCGACACATGACCGAAGCAGGCGCCCGTCGACACGCCCGAGAAGCGCGCATCGGTGATTAACGACACCGTTTTGCCCCACGAGATATGCTTCAGCGCGGAGGTGAGCTGGTAGGTCTCCTCCATGCCGGTGCCGGACGGCCCGCCGCCGATCACCACCATGATATCCCCCTGCGCAATCTCTTCCCGCTTGATGGCCTTGATCGCCTGCGCTTCCGAGACAAATACCCGCACCCGGCCGGTGTGGCGGTAAACGCCATCTTCCCCCACTACCGACGGGTCGATCGCCGTGGCCTTGATCACCGAACCTTCCGGCGCGATGTTGCCCGTCGGGAAGCAGACCGTCGAGGTCAGCCCTTTCGCTTTGGCTTTCTCCGGCGGCAGGATCACGTCATCCGGCTCCACGCCGTCCTGCTCGCGCAGGCACTGGCGGAAGCGTTTACGGCGCTCGGACGCCTGCCACCAGTCGAGGTTCTCGCCCACCGTCTGGCCGGTGACGGTCATGGCATCCAGGTGCAGCAGGCCAAGATCGCGCAGGTGGAGCATCACTTCCGGCACGCCGCCTGCGAGAAACGCCCGCACGGTCGGGTGGTAGTCCGGGCCGTTGGGCAGCACGCTCACCAGACGCGGTACCCTGCGGTTGACGCGCGTCCAGTGCTCTACGTCCGGGATCGTACAGCCCGCCGCGTGGGCGATGGCCGGGATGTGCAGCAGTAAGTTCGTGGAGCCGCCGAACGCCGCGTGGATCACCATGGCGTTTTCGATGGCTTTATCGGTGAGGATATCGCGCGTGGTGATGCCGCGGTTATCCAGCTCGCTCACCGCCCGCGCCGACTGGCGGGCGATCTCCAGCCACACCGCCTGCCCGGACGGCGCCAGCGCGGAGTGCGGCAGCGCCAGCCCCAGCGCCTCCGCCACCACCTGCGAGGTGCCCGCCGTGCCGAGGAACTGACACCCGCCGCCCGGCGACGCGCAGGCGCGACAGCCCAGCTCGGCGGCCTCCTGCAAGGAGAGCTCGTGGTTGGCAAAGCGCGCGCCGATGGTCTGCACCTTACCCGCATCTTCCCCCACGGTCGGCGGCAACGTCGCCCCGCCCGGCACCAGAATGGTCGGCAGGTCGTGCATCGAAGCCAGGGCGATCATGGTAGCGGGCAACCCTTTATCGCAGGTGGCTACGCCGATCACCGCCCGGCGCGTGGGCAGGGAGCGGATCAGACGACGAAACACGATCGCCGCGTCGTTGCGGTACGGCAGAGAGTCGAACATGCCGTGGGTGCCCTGCGAGCGCCCGTCGCACGGATCGCTGACGAAGGCCGCAAACGGGATCCCGCCGTTGCGGGTGATCTCCTTCGCCGCCGCCTGCATCTGCATGACGATCTCCCAGTGCCCGGTGTGGTAGCCCAGCGCAACCGGGCGCCCGTCCCCGGCGCGAATACCGCCCTGAGTACCGATAATCAGCACCTCTTTGCCGGTCAGCTTATTGGCGTCCCAGCCCATCCCGGCGTTCTGCGTCATGCCGAACAGGTTGCCGCTGGGGGATTCCATCAGCATCTGCGGGGTCAGCGGCAGCGCGCCCTGCGGCCCCGCTGCATGGGTAATCACCGCATAAAACGCATCGTCCTGTGGGGTGAAAATTTTTTCAATGGTCATCGTTATCGTCCGGCTCAGCAGAGCTTGAGCTGTTGTAACAGGGTTTTCAGCTGCGCCTTACGCGGCTCGTCCAGCGCTGACGCGGGCGGTAGCACGTGCGTGGAAATCGGGCGGCCGCAGAGCACAATCGCCTCTTTAATGACGTTCACGAACGGCGTATCCAGCTGATACATCTGCGGTATTTGCAGCAGGGTTTGATGATACTCAGCCGCTTTCGCCACGTCTTTATCCCGCCAGGCTTTCAGAAGATTCACCGACACCTGCGGGGCAAAGTTGCCGCTGGCCGAAATCGCCCCGTCGCCGCCGAGCAGCAGGGTATTAAACAGATGATCGTCGTAGCCGCACAGCACGGTGAAGTGCGGATGAGCGGCTTTAACGGTGAGGATCATGCTGCGCAGGTGGGCGACGGAGTCGATGGTGTCTTTAATGCCGATAATATTGCTGCGCGAGTCGGCCAGGGTTTTGACCAGCGCCGGAGTCAGATCCTGCCCGGTCAGCGCCGGGAAGTTATAGAGCATCACCGGCAGCGTGACGCTGTCCGCCACCTGCTCGAAGTAGCGGATCAGGTTAGCTTCCGATACCTTCCAGTAGTAGGGGTTGATCACCACGATGCCGTCCGCGCCCGCCTGCTGCGCGTGCTGGCTCAGTTCAATGGTTTCCCGGGCGTTGGTGCCGCCGGTTCCGATCAGGACCGGCACCCGGCGATCGACATGATCGATAGTAAAGCGGGCAATGGTTTTACGCTCTTCGGCGCCGAGCTGGGAGAACTCGCCGCCGCTGCCCAGGAAGAACAGGCCGTCAACGCCCGCAGCGATGAGGTCGTCGATCAGCGCGGCGGTGCCCTGCTCATCAAGCTGGCCGTCGGCGGTAAATATCGTGGAGACAGGGGGAATGATTCCCGTGAACAACGCGGACTGCGGCATGAGATCTCCTTGTTGAATCATTTTGTTCTACATTATAGAACAGCGTTCATTAATTTAACGATCATACTATGACGCAGGAAAAGGAGAGGTAAATGGGAGATAAGGAGGGAGTGTGGGAAGTTTAAGCTGGATCACATATTGCCCGCTCGCCCCTCACCCGGCCCTCTCCCCAAAGGGGCGAGGGTTAGGGTGAGGGGTAAAGAATTACTTCACCAGCATTTTAACAACCACTTTTCTGACCTTAGCAGGCTCCCCCACCGCGCACAGCGGCTTATGCACTTCGCCCGGGTAAAACACCACGAAATCCCCTTCGCTCAGCACCACGGTTTTCTCCTGCTCGCCTTCCGGCAGGAACGCGATGTCTTTGTCCGCCAGCCAGTCGGTGTCCGGCGTACCGTGCGGCAGGGTGCTGAACGTCATCCCTTCCTGACCTTTCAGCACAATCTGGATATCCAGATAGCGCGCGTGGTACTCGGCGCGGCGCTCGGCGAAAGGCTGGGTCATGTCTTCTGACACCAGATAAAACAGGCGGTCGCCGTTGATGTCGTGCTTGCCGGTCCGCGTCGCGTCGGTAACGTGCGCCTTAACGTGCTCAATGGCCTGGCGCAGTTCTTCTGGTAGCCAGGACTGGAGATGATGAATGTTGCCCACGATCATGGTATCGCCCTCAAATTAAAACACCGTTTCATTTCCATCTTTTATACGAAAATTGTTCTCTCCCCGCCACCCCTTTTTAGGCAACTTTTGCGCAAGCGCATGTTTATCGGGAAATGTGTTAATTTGCTGTTAATTGCAGTCAGGCATTTATGCAGTGGTTATGCATAACCTCACCCGGCTCGCGCCACTGAATCAATATAACCAATTGAAATTACAGCCTAAATCACAAAACCTGCGGCCACGTCACACTTTACCACTCTGGTTATTTCCTTTATAACGCCATAATTATTTATTGATTTTTCTTAAGTCAAAAATAGTTAATTGCATTAATTGCATAGCCATTCTCACCTTGATATTTTATCGTTTAAAATCAATAATATAACTAAATATGTCCAAATATGTAATTCTACAAAATAATAACAACATCAAATAATGCCACCCGTTTCCGCTTAGCTATTCATCCTCCAGTAATAACAATTTAATCATTATCTGATGCGAATCATGCAAATGAAAACAAACGCCTTAATATCGTTTTTCGCGTGAGCAATGTCACAATAACCGTTATTTAAGCGCCTACTATGAATCACGAAATCAATTGAGCTTAGCCGCCATGTAATTAAACACCTCACATGGCGCATGCCCTTTTTATTCTGAAAAACAGTTAAAGGAATAATTATGGAAAAGCATTACGTCGGTTCTGAAATTGGTCAATTGCGTAGCGTTATGCTGCACCGCCCTAATTTAAGCCTGAAGCGGTTAACCCCCTCAAACTGTCAGGAGCTGTTATTTGATGATGTACTGTCGGTTGAACGGGCGGGTGAAGAGCATGACATCTTCGCAAACACGCTGCGCGAGCAGGGTGTGGAAGTCCTGCTGTTGACCGACCTGCTCACGCAAACGCTTGATATTGCAGAAGCGAAGGCCTGGCTTCTTGAAACGCAAATTTCCGACTATCGCCTCGGGCCAACCTTTGCCGGCGACGTGCGCGGCTGGCTGGCGGATATGCCGCACCGCGAACTGGCGCGGCGATTAAGCGGGGGATTAACCTACGGCGAAATTCCGGCAGCCATTAAAAATATGGTGGTGGATACCCACACGGCGAATGATTTTATTATGAAGCCGCTGCCGAACCACTTATTTACCCGCGATACCTCCTGCTGGATTTATAACGGCGTGTCCATTAACCCGATGGCGAAACCCGCCCGCCAGCGTGAAACCAATAATCTGCGCGCGATATATCGCTGGCACCCGGCATTTGCCGACGGCGATTTTATTAAGTATTTCGGCGACGAGAATATTAATTATGACCACGCCACCTTAGAAGGCGGAGACGTACTGGTGATTGGCCGCGGGGCGGTATTGATCGGCATGTCCGAGCGCACGACGCCGCAGGGCGTGGAGTTCCTCGCCAACAGCCTGTTTAAACACCGTCAGGCCGAACGCGTGATTGCCGTTGAGCTGCCAAAACACCGCTCCTGCATGCACCTCGATACGGTGATGACCCACATCGACGTGGACACCTTCTCCGTCTATCCGGAAGTGGTGCGCAAAGACGCCCAGTGCTGGACGCTCACCCCGGACGGACGCGGCGGCCTGCTGCGCACGCAGGAAACCGACCTGCTGCACGCCATTGAGAAAGCCCTCGGCATTAACCAGGTCCGCCTGATCACCACCGGCGGCGACGCCTTTGAAGCCGAACGCGAGCAGTGGAACGACGCCAACAACGTTCTGACCATCCGCCCGGGCGTGGTGATCGGCTACGAGCGTAACGTCTGGACCAACGAGAAGTACGACAAAGCGGGCATCACCGTGCTGCCGATCACCGGCGACGAGCTGGGACGCGGTCGCGGCGGCGCGCGCTGCATGAGCTGCCCACTGGAACGCGACGGAATTTAAGGAGCCATCATGGAACGAAAACCCACTCTGGTTGTGGCCCTGGGCGGCAACGCGCTGCTCAAGCGCGGCGAGCCGCTGGAAGCGGATATTCAGCGTCAGAACATCGAGCAGGCCGCCCGCACCATCGCCGGATTAACAGAACAGTGGCGCGTGGTGCTGGTGCACGGCAACGGGCCGCAGGTCGGGCTGCTGGCATTGCAGAACAGCGCCTACGACAAAGTGACGCCCTACCCGCTGGACGTTCTCGGCGCGGAAAGCCAGGGGATGATCGGCTACATGCTCCAGCAGGCGCTGAAAAACAATCTGCCGCAGCGTGAGGTGAGCGTCCTGCTCACCCAGGTGGAGGTGGACGCCGCCGACCCGGCCTTCAGCAACCCGACCAAATACATCGGCCCGGTGTACAGCGAAGCGCAGGCGAAAGCGCTGGCCGCAGAAAAAGGCTGGACGTTCAGGGCCGACGGCGCCTATTTCCGCCGCGTGGTGCCCTCTCCACAGCCGAAGCGCATCGTCGAGAGCGACGCCATTACGGCGCTGATCCAGCGTGACCACCTGGTGATCTGCAACGGCGGCGGAGGCGTGCCGGTAGTGGAAAACGCCAACGGCTATCGCGGCGTTGAGGCGGTGATCGACAAAGACCTCTCCGCCGCCCTGCTGGCGCGCCAGATCGAGGCCGATGCCCTGCTGATCCTCACCGATGCCGACGCGGTGTACCTCGACTGGGGCAAGCCGACCCAGCGCCCGCTGGCGCAGGTGACGCCGGAACTGCTTAAAGACATGACGTTCGACGCCGGATCGATGGGGCCGAAGGTCGCCGCCTGCCGCGAATTTGTTGAGGCCTGCGGCGGGATTGCCGGGATCGGCGCGCTGGCCGACGGCGCGGAGATCCTGGCGGGCGAGAAAGGCACGCTGATTCGTAACTGAGCACTCATTTAAAAAGGATTTACCCATGACCATCAACCTGAAAAACCGCAACTTTCTTAAACTGCTGGACTACACCCCGGCGGAAATTCAGTACCTGATCGACCTCGCCATCGAGCTGAAGGCGGCCAAAAAAGCCGGGCGCGAAAAGCAGACGCTGGTCGGAAAAAACATCGCCCTGATCTTTGAAAAAACCTCCACCCGCACCCGCTGCGCCTTCGAAGTGGGCGCGTTTGACCAGGGCGCGCAGGTCACCTACCTCGGCCCAAGCGGGTCGCAGATCGGTCACAAAGAGTCGATGAAAGACACCGCCCGCGTGCTGGGCCGCATGTATGACGGCATCGAGTACCGCGGCTACGGCCAGGCCATCGTCGAGGAGCTGGGCGAGTACGCGGGCGTGCCGGTGTGGAACGGCCTGACGGACGAGTTCCACCCAACGCAAATCCTCGCAGATCTGATGACCATGCTGGAGCACTCCCCGGGTAAAACCCTGCCGGAGCTGAGCTTTGCCTACCTGGGCGACGCGCGGAACAACATGGGCAACTCCCTGATGGTCGGCGCGGCCAAGATGGGGATGGATATCCGTCTTGTGGCGCCCAAATCCTTCTGGCCGGAGATGGGCCTGGTTGAGCAGTGCCGCGCCATCGCCAAAGAGACGGGCGCGCGCATCACCCTCACCGACGACGTGGAAGAAGGCGTGCACGGCACCGATTTCCTCTACACCGACGTGTGGGTCTCCATGGGCGAACCGAAGGAGGCGTGGGCCGAGCGCGTCAGCCTGATGAAGCCGTATCAAATCAACGCGGACGTCATGAAGGCCACCGGCAACCCGAACGTCAAGTTCATGCACTGCCTACCCGCGTTCCACAACGAGCACACCAAAGTGGGCCGCGAAATCGAGGTGGCGTACGGCCTGAAGGGGCTGGAAGTGACGGAAGAGGTCTTTGAATCACCGAACTCCATCGTCTTTGACGAAGCAGAGAACCGCATGCACACCATTAAAGCGGTCATGGTGGCAACACTCGGCGACTAATCACCGCCCGGCGCGCCGCGGGGTGCGCCGGGTTTCAGGAGAACATCATGGGCAAGTTCAAGTTTCCCTCCGCTTACACCATTCTCTTTTTTCTGATTGCCGTGGTTGCCGTGCTGACGTGGATTGTTCCGGCCGGGCAGTACCACATGGCGATGAACGAGGCGCTCGGCAAAGAGGTGCCGGTTGCCGGCACCTATGCGCACGTGGCATCGCACCCGCAGGGACTGGTGTCGGTGCTGATGGCCCCGATAGCCGGGCTGTACGATCCGGAATCCGGCCAGGCCGGGGCGATCGACGTCGCGCTGTTTATTCTGATCATCGGGGGATTTCTCGGGATCGTCACCAAAACCGGAGCGATTGACGCCGGGATCGAGCGCGTCACCACTAAGCTGCGCGGGCGCGAAGAGTGGATGATCCCGATCCTGATGGCGCTGTTTGCCGCAGGCGGCACCATTTACGGCATGGCCGAAGAGTCGCTGCCCTTCTATACCTTACTGGTGCCGGTGATGCTGGCGGCGCGGTTCGATCCGGTGGTTGCGGCTTCTACCGTGCTGCTCGGCGCGGGGATCGGCACGCTCGGCTCCACCATTAACCCGTTCGCGACGGTGATCGCCGCCAACGCCGCCGGGATCCCGTTCACCAACGGGATCATGCTGCGCATCGCGCTGCTGGTCATCGGCTGGATCATCTGCGTGGCGTGGGTGATGCGTTATGCCCGCAAGGTGCGCAAAGATCCGTCGCTGTCGATCGTGGCGGATAAACAGGAAGAAAACCGCGCCCACTTCCTCGGCAACAAGGGCGAGCAGTCGCTGGAATTTACCCCGGTGCGCAAACTCATCCTGGCGATCTTCGCCCTCGCCTTCGCGGTGATGATCTACGGCGTGGCGGTGCGGGGCTGGTGGATGGCGGAGATCTCGGCGGTGTTCCTCGCCAGCGCCATCATCGTTGGGCTTATCGCCCGCATGAGCGAAGAGGAGCTGACCTCAACCTTTATCAACGGTGCGCGAGATTTGCTGGGCGTCGCGCTGATTATCGGCATCGCGCGCGGTATCGTAGTGATCATGGATAAGGGCATGATTACCCACACCATTTTGCACAGCGCCGAGGGGATGGTTACCGGATTATCGACGGTGGCGTTCATTAACGTGATGTACTGGCTGGAGGTGGTGCTGTCGTTTCTTGTGCCTTCTTCGTCCGGCCTGGCCGTTCTGACGATGCCGATCATGGCGCCCCTTGCCGATTTCGCTAACGTCAACCGCGACCTGGTGGTTACGGCTTACCAGTCGGCGTCCGGCCTCGTTAACCTTGTCACCCCCACCTCTGCCGTCGTGATGGGCGGGCTGGCTATCGCCCGCGTGCCCTACGTGCGCTATCTGAAATGGGTCGCGCCGCTGCTGGGGATTTTGACGGTGGTGATTATGGTGGCGTTAAGCCTGGGCGCGTTGTTGTGATTTGCCGGATGGCGCTGCGCTCATCCGGCCTACGGATCGGTGCGGTGCCACCGGTTATTTCGGGAACTGATATGGGAACTATGATGGATTACGAAGAGTACTCTCCCAAAGAGCAACTACAGCTAACGGTCTGCCAGCGTCTGATCGCGGAAAAGAGCTATCTCTCTCAGGAAGAGATCCGCCGCGACTTGCAGGAGCGGGGTTTTGAGACCATCAGCCAGTCCACCGTTTCACGTCTGCTCAAGCTGCTCGGCGTCATAAAAATTCGCAATGCCAAAGGGCTAAAGATTTATTCGCTGAATCCCCAGCTGCGCCCTGCCCCCGACGCCGCGCGCACCGTCTCCGAAATGGTGGTCAGCGTGGAGCACAATAGCGAATTTATCCTTATTCATACCGTCGCCGGATATGGCCGCGCGGTGGCGCGTATTCTGGATTATCACCAGTTACCGGAAATTTTAGGCGTGGTAGCCGGAAGCAGTATCGTCTGGGTCGCGCCCCGGGTGGTGAAGCGTACCGCGCTGGTGCATAAGCAAATTAATTATTTACTCAGAATGCATTAATACTCATAAAGAACCGTTTGCATTGAGTAAAGCGTGCATTAAATCGCTTGATCCCAAAAACGAGCTGCGTATAATGCCCGACAATTTGCCGGGAGGAAGCATGGTCAAGCGTGTACGACATAACGTCTTACCGCGTCTGAAATCAGACGCTGGCCTGCCGTTTTTCTTCCCGTTGCTAAACCTATTCCCAGAGCCCCTCATTTGAGGGGCTTTTTTTTGCCCGGCGTCAGGAGATAAACATGAATCCGCTTTATCAAAAACACATCATTTCCATAAACGACCTCAGCCGCGAAGAGCTGGAACTGGTTCTGGAAACCGCGGCAAAACTGAAGGCCAATCCGCAGCCAGAGCTGCTGAAGCACAAGGTGATCGCGAGCTGTTTCTTTGAAGCGTCGACGCGTACCCGCCTCTCCTTTGAAACCTCCATGCACCGCCTGGGCGCGAGCGTGGTGGGCTTCTCGGACAGCAGCAACACGTCACTGGGCAAAAAAGGCGAAACCCTGGCGGATACCATTTCAGTGATCAGTACCTACGTGGACGCGATTGTGATGCGCCACCCGCAGGAGGGTGCGGCGCGCCTGGCAACCGAATTTTCCGGCGGCATTCCGGTGCTGAACGCCGGTGACGGCGCCAACCAGCATCCGACGCAGACCCTGCTGGACCTATTCACCATTCAGGAGACGCAGGGCACGCTTGAGAACCTGAACATCGCCATGGTCGGCGACCTGAAGTACGGTCGCACCGTCCACTCCCTGACCCAGGCGCTGGCGAAATTTAGCGGCAACCGCTTCTTCTTCATCGCCCCGGACGCGCTGGCGATGCCGCAGTACATCCTCGACATGCTGGACGAAAAAGGCATTGCGTGGAGCCTGCACGCCAGCATCGAAGAGGTGGTGGGCAACGTGGATATTCTCTATATGACCCGCGTGCAGAAAGAGCGTCTGGATCCGTCCGAATACGCCAACGTGAAGGCGCAGTTCGTGCTGCGCGCCAGCGACCTCGACGGCGCGCGCGACAACATGAAGGTGCTGCACCCGCTGCCGCGCATCGATGAGATTGCCACCGACGTGGATAAAACGCCGCACGCCTGGTACTTCCAGCAGGCCGGGAACGGCATCTTCGCTCGCCAGGCGTTACTGGCACTGGTTCTGAATCGCGAATTAGCTCTGTAAGGGGAGACGACCATGACACACGATAACAAACTCCAGGTTGAAGCCATCAAGCGTGGCACCGTGATTGACCACATCCCTGCGCAGGTGGGCTTTAAGCTGCTGACGCTGTTCAAACTGACCGAAACCGACCAGCGCATCACCATCGGCCTGAACCTGCCGTCCGGCGAAATGGGCCGTAAAGATCTGATCAAGATCGAAAACACCTTCCTGACCGACGAACAGGTCAACCAGCTGTCGCTGTATGCGCCGGACGCCACGGTTAACCGCATCGACGATTACGACGTGGTGGGCAAATCCCGCCCGAGCCTGCCGGAGCGTATCGAAAGCGTGCTGGTCTGCCCGAACAGCAACTGCATCAGCCACGCCGAGCCGGTCTCCTCCAGCTTTGCAGTGAAAAAGCGCGCCAATGACATCGCGCTCAAATGCAAATACTGCGAAAAAGAGTTTTCCCATTATGTGGTGCTGGCCAACTAATTGAGGTTGGTAATGAAATCCCGGCTGTTATAATGGCCGGGAACATTCTTAACGCTGTAATTCTGGAGAAAAAATGAGCAAAGTACTCGCGACGGAAAATGCACCAGCGGCTATCGGCCCATACGTTCAGGGCGTTGATCTGGGCAGCATGATCATCACCTCTGGCCAGATCCCGGTAAACCCGAAAACCGGTGAAGTGCCGGCCGACGTGGCGGCGCAGGCGCGTCAGTCGCTGGAAAACGTGCAGGCTATCGTTGAATCTGCGGGCCTGAAAGTGGGCGATATCGTCAAAACGACGGTGTTCGTGAAAGATCTGAACGACTTCGCCACCGTTAACGCCACGTACGAAGCGTTCTTCACCGAGCACAACGCCACCTTCCCGGCGCGCTCCTGCGTGGAAGTAGCGCGTCTGCCAAAAGACGTGAAAATTGAAATTGAAGCGATCGCCGTACGTCGCTAATTTATTTCAATAAATAAAAGGCAGCGCTCGCTGCCTTTATTATTGCGACCATTTTTACTCTCTGTACGAAATGACATATTACTTGTCCCATTATTAGAATCCCCCCGCCTAGTAATATTCTCTTTTTATGGATGAGTAATGAAAATTTCAAAAATCGCACTTGCGCTCGCAACATTGACCGTTGCGTCTTCCGCATTTGCCCACGGATATATTGAATCTCCTGCCAGCCGCGCCTATATGTGTAAGCTGGGTCAAAATATTGATTGCGGCTCCGTACAGTATGAACCGCAGAGCGTAGAGAAAACCTCCGGCTTCCCGACCGGAGCAGAGCCAGCAGACGGACACCTCGCCAGCGCGGGTATCTCACAATATTCTCAGCTGGATAAGCAGAGCCTGAATGCGTGGACTAAAAACCCAATGACCGCGGGCCCGCATGAATTTGTCTGGCACCATACTGCACCGCACAAAACCACCAACTGGCGTTATTACATTACCAAACAAAACTGGGACCCAAATAAGCCGCTCACTCGCGATCAGTTTGAATTAACCCCGTTCTGTACAATTAACGGAAATAGCCAGGCGCCAGCCGTAACAAAATCCATGACCTGTAATGTTCCTGAGCGCACGGGCTATCAGGTCATTTACGGCGTATGGGAAATTGCAGATACTTCAAACAGCTTCTATCAGGCTATCGACGTTGATTTCGGCAATGGCGGCAACGTGACCCCGGACGAAACACCGGCGATCGTATCCGAGTGGAGCAAAACCCTGAGCGGCCAGATTGCCGGTAATAACCTGAACGTGGGCGATAAGGTTATCGCACGCTTCTTCGACGCCCACGGCGAAGTGACCGCCATGCGCACCGAGATGACCATCGGCTCTGCTGAGCAGGGCGACGCTAACCAGTGGTCCTACGATCTGGCGCAGAAGATCAACACCGCGCAGCACGACGTGCGCGTCGGCGTGAAGGATGAAGCCGGTGACATCAGCCCGGTTCACGGCGCTAACAGCGTCTTCGTGAAAGACGGCAGCACCTTACAGTCCGTTGCTATCTCTTATGAAGAGCAGAAAGCGCAGGTGAGTGAGAGCATCGCCGTTACCGATCTGCAATACAGCAAAATCGAACATGGCAACGCGACCGTGACCTTCCACGTGAATACGCAGGGCGACGTGAATTTTGAAGCACACGTGATGAACCACCACGGTGCGGAAAAAGGCTACCTGAAGCAGGACATGAACAACAGCAATCAGGACGTCACCATGACCCTGACCGACGTGACCGCCGGCCACCACATGCTGAAATACTACGCGACCAATAAAGACGGCACGATGTTCGCGCAGGACGTGCTGAACCTGATGCTGGAAGGCGATGCAGCCGCGGACAGCACCGGTCACCACGACTTTACCTTCCCGGACAATATCGCGTCTTACAAGGCAGGTACCGTGGTACTTCAGCCTAAAGACGGTAAGACCTACGAATGTAAGCCTTTCCCGTACAGCGGCTACTGTGTGCAGTACAGCCCAACCGCAAACCAGTATGAGCCAGGCGTTGGCGCACACTGGAAAGAGGCGTGGGTTCTGAAGAACTGAGTAGCCTTTACGCCCGGCGGCACTTCGTTTGCCGGGCCTACACGCCACCGGGCATGTGTGTTACTGATTCCGCGTGGCGCGTAGCAGCGTCTCCAGCGGATAGACCGCCGCAATCACCACTTCGTCCTGAATCTTCGCCGCGCTGTCCAGCTCACTCTGGATCGAGGCGATCTCTTTGTCGTCCAGCGTCCCCTGACGCGCCACCAGATCCGTCAGCCTCAGGCCAATCGAGGCCAGCTTATCCACCTCCTGAATCACCGGCTTAATGGCCTTCAGCTGATAGCTGTTTTCGCTCAAGGCCAGCACGTCGCTGGTGTTGTTCTGCCAGCGGTTAAAGACGTGGCGCAGCGCCTCGGCGCTTTCCGTGTCTTCCGCGTCGCTGACCAGACGGTCGGCCCATTTATTCATCTGACGCACGGTAGCACTTTCAGCGTTTAGCGCGTCCGCGAGCCGGTTAAGCGGCTCGAACTGATGATAGTTTCCAGCCTGGAACTTGAGATGCTGGCGGGTGTAATACTGCGCCGGCTCGAGCGCCTGAGCGAGGATTTGCAGCGGCAAGGTATCCGCATTATTTGCCAGCCGCGTGAACTGTACCTGCTGCTGGGTATGCTGCTGTAGCCCAACCGACACCGTGGACCAGCTGTCCATCGCCTGTAGCCGGGTATACATGTTGTCGACGTCGTTCACGTCCTTCGCCGACCACAGCCGCTCCGCCACCGCAAAGGCGCGCGGCCACAGGCGGATGTCCAGCACCGGCGCGACCACGTTTTCCGCCCACAGTGCGGCTTCACCGCCGAGCAGGTTGGCCTCGTTCGCCGGGTCCGGCACCACGGGCGGTATGCCTTTTGGCACCTCGTCCAGACGCGTTCCGTCAATCGGGTAGCGGGCGTTGCCCACCAGGAAATAACCGCTGAGCTTATCGTTCGCAACTGAAACGACCGGGCGCGTTTCACCCATCCAGGTGTCAACGGTAAACGTCACCTGGTTGTCGCCTCGCCACTGAATGTTATTCACCGCCCGACGCGATTTCCCGGCAAAATCAATGAATCCGCGCCACCCGGCGTCGCCTTTCACCAGCGTAAAGCTGCCTTCCACCGGCTTGCCCTTCAGGCGCGGCATGGAGAAAGCCCAGCTCTGGACGCTGTCGGTGTCCGCTATCACGTCCACGCCATTCAGCCCCTGCGGCACGATTTCGTTGCGGTAGTGATAGGCGGTGGACTGGGGCTGGTCGAGGTAGAAGCCGGTTGAGAGAATGCCCTTATAGCCGTTCTGCGCCACCTGCCCCAGCGCGTCCTGCCCCTGCCAGGACTGGATCAGAATGCTTTTCGGCAGATCGGGATGGTAGATCTCATCCCAGCCGACCATCTGCCGGTGGTGCTTCTCGAGGATCGTCTCCAGCTTGCGGTTGAAATACGCCTGCAACGCGTGGCTGTCCGCCAGTTTGTTGTCGCGCATAAATCGCTGGATCGCCGCGTTCGCTTTCCACTGGCTGTCGTCCACTTCATCGCCGCCGATATGCAGATACGGATCGGGGAAGATCGCCGCCAGTTCGCTGACCATCGCGTCGGCAAAGGTGTAAGTCGCCTCTTTGGTGGGGTCCAGCACCGGCTTCAGCACGCCCCAGTGGCGCTCCATGGCGTACGGCCCCGGCGCGCTCATCAGTTCCGGATAGGCGACGGCAATCGCTGAGGCGTGGCCCGGCATATCGATCTCCGGCACCACGCGTATGCCACGTTCGGCAGCGTAACGCACAATCTCGCGCATCTGCTCAGGGGTGTAAAACAGCCCGTCGCTGGCAAGCTGGGTTAATTTTGGATAACGCTTCGAGGTAAAGCGCCAGCCCTGATCGTCAGTCAGATGCCAGTGCAGAACGTTGAGCTTAGCCGCGGCCATACCGTCGATCTGGCGTTTGATATCAGGTAACGGGATGAAATGGCGCGCCGAATCGAGCAGCAGCCCGCGCCACGGGAAGCGCGGCGAATCTTCGATGGTAACCCACGGAATCGAGGTGTTTTCGGCACCGTTCTGCATCAGCTGGAGCAGGGTTTCCATTGCGCGCAATGCGCCAAAGCGGGTGTTGGCGGAGATGTTCACGCCGTTGGCATCGACCTTCAGGGTATAGCTTTCATCGCTGTCCGGCAGCGGCTGCGGCTTCACCTTTTTAGCGATGGCGATGCGGATGGTCGGCTTGTCAGGTTTTTCGGCCTGCGGCTGTAGCGTCCAGCCGGTTTGCAGCGCAATGCGCTGGCGCAGGCGGTTGACCGCATCCCCCAGATCGTCGCCGCTAACGCTCACGGAGAGTTGATTGTTAAGCACCAGCGCGCCCTGCGTCGTCGGGCGTTCAACCTTCGCAGGCCAGGGCATCAGGGGAAGGTCGCCCGCCGGCGCGGCAAAAGCGGAGGCGCCGAGCATAAGCCCGGCGGTTAAAAGACTGTACCGTAACATGAATGTTCCTTATCTGACGGGCCAAATACAGGCAAAACATTCTGTTAACATGCGTACAAATTGTCGTCAAGCGAATGCGCCGACGGAGATCACAGGTTGTTGAATTTGGGAGGAAAGCCAGATGCCGGGTGGCGGCTTCGCCTTACCCGGCCTACGTCTGGATTGTGGCAAAATGAGCTTACTGCCACCCATATTGACGCGCATAGAATCCTTTCACCATCTGCGTCAGCACCATATAGCCCGCGAGGATCGCCACCAGCCACGGGAAGTAGCTCAGCGGCAGCGCCTGAAGTTGCAGGTAACCTGCAAGAGGCGAGAACGGCAGCGCGATCCCGAGCGCCATCACAATGCCCGTCATCACAATCAGCGGCCACGCGGCACGGCTCTGGATAAACGGAATGCGGCGGGTGCGGATCATGTGCACAATCAGCGTCTGGGACAGCAGCCCTACCACGAACCAGCCGGACTGGAACAGCGTCTGGTGTTCCGGCGTGTTGGCGTGGAACACAAACCACATCAGGCAGAAGGTCAGAATGTCGAAGATGGAGCTGATCGGCCCAAAGAACAGCATAAAGCGCCCCAGATCGGCGGGGTTCCAGCGCTGCGGCTTCTGGATCTGCTCGTCGTCCACGTTATCAAACGGTATAGCCACCTGCGAGACATCGTACATCAGGTTCTGGATCAGCAGGTGCAGCGGCAGCATCGGCAGGAACGGCAGAAACGCGCTCGCCACCAGCACGCTGAAGACGTTACCGAAGTTGGAGCTGGCGGTCATTTTGATGTATTTGAGCATGTTGGCGAAGGTGCGACGCCCTTCGATGACGCCCTCCTCCAGCACCATCAGGCTCTTTTCCAGCAGGATGATATCCGCCGCCTCGCGGGCAATATCCACCGCGCCGTCCACGGAGATGCCGATATCCGCCGCACGCAGCGCCGGCGCATCGTTGATGCCGTCGCCCATAAAGCCCACCACGTGCCCTTCACGACGCAGCAGCGTTACGATGCGCTCTTTGTGCATCGGCGTCAGGCGGGCAAACAGCGTGGTGCGCTGGGCAAGCTGCGCCAGTTCGTCGTCAGAAAGCGTTTCGATGTCGCTCCCCACCACCACGTCGCCCGCGTCCAGCCCCACTTCGGAGCACACTTTGGCCGCCACCAGCTCGCTGTCGCCGGTCAGGATTTTGACGGTAATACCGCTCGCCTTCAGTGCCTTCAGCGCGGGGTCGGTGGTCTCTTTCGGCGGATCGAGGAAGGCGATGTAACCTTCGAGGATCAGGTCGGATTCGTCGATACGCTGATAGTCACCCTCGCGCGCGGGCAGGAATTTGCTTGCCACCGCCACCACACGCAGCCCCTGACGGTTCAGGCTATCGGTGACGCGCTTGATGCGGCGCAGCATGGTGTCGTCCAGCGGCACGATCTCCCCGTTATGGCGCACCTGCGTTGAAACGTTCAGGATCTCCTGCAACGCCCCCTTGCAGATCAGCTGATGCACGTCCGGCTGCTCGCTGACCACTACCGACATGCGGCGACGCTCAAAGTCGAACGGGATTTCGTCCACCTTCTGCCAGCGCCCAGAGAGCATGCGGGCAGACTCTTCATCCACGCCTTCCAGCACCGCCACGTCGAGCAGGTTTTTCAGCCCGGTCTGGTAATGGCTGTTCAGCCACGCGCTGTACAGCACGCGCTCGCTGGTCTTCCCGGCAATATCGGTATGATTCTCCAGCACAATTTTGTCCTGGGTCAGGGTGCCGGTTTTATCGGTGCAGAGAATGTCCATCGCGCCAAAGTTCTGGATGGCGTCGAGGTGTTTGACGATGACCTTTTGTTTAGAGAGTTTGACCGCCCCGCGCGCCAGCGTGGAGGTAACGATCATCGGCAGCATTTCCGGCGTCAGGCCGACGGCCACGGAGAGCGCAAACAGCGCCGCTTCCCACCAGTCGCCTTTGGTGTAGCCGTTGATCAGCAGGACAATCGGCGTCATGACCATCATAAAGCGGATCAGCAGCATGCTGACGCGGCCAATGCCTTTCTGAAACGCATTCGGCTCGCTCTCCTGCT
This sequence comes from Enterobacter cloacae complex sp. P15RS, assembly GCF_014895905.1. Classification (NCBI taxonomy): domain Bacteria; kingdom Pseudomonadati; phylum Pseudomonadota; class Gammaproteobacteria; order Enterobacterales; family Enterobacteriaceae; genus Enterobacter; species Enterobacter cloacae complex sp. P15RS. Next base: position 27,322 of record NZ_JADBQL010000033.1, read on the forward strand.
CGCTGACGCGCCCGGCCAGCTGCCCAAACCAGGTGTTACCGCCGGTGGCGGTGACAATTGCCTGCGCCGTGCCGCTGACCACCGTGGTGCCCATAAAGCACAGGGTGTCGCACTCGAGCGGGTTCATCTGCTGCGGGTCGCGGGTCCGCGCGACCTTCTCCACGGGCAGGGATTCACCGGTCAGTGAGGCCTGGGCGACGAACAGATCCCGCGCCTGGATGATGCGTAAATCCGCCGGGATCATGTCTCCCGCCGCCAGCTTCACCAGATCGCCCGGCACCAGCTGGTCAATGGGCAGCTCAATCCAGGCGTTTTCGCCGAGATCGTTAATCACGCGCGAGACGGTCGCGGTGTTGCTGACCATCGCCTTCAGGGCGTCTGCCGCTTTGGTGGAGCGCGCTTCCTGAATAAAGTTAAGCAGCGTGGAGATGCCCACCATCAGGGCGATCACGCCTGCGGCAAACAGATCTTCAGTGGCGTAAGAGATAATCCCGAGCACCGTCAGCAGCAGGTTGAACGGGTTGCGATAGCAGAGCCACAGGTGGACCCACCAGGGAGAGGGTTTCTGCGCCGGGATTTGGTTGTCGCCATGTTCCGCGCGGCTTTTTAACACTTCTTGCGCGTTCAGCCCTTCCGGGTGGCCGCCAAAGGCGCGCCAGACTTCGTTTTCATCCATCGCCGCCACGTTCAGGCAGCGCTCGGTCAGGGAAGCGGGAATCGCCGCTCCCGCCATGGTGTTGGCATTTGGCAGCGGATCGCGCGCAATCAGGCGGCGTGGCAGATGGCGGCTTAGCTGCGTAAACAGCTGCCGGGTGATATTTTTCAGCATAGTCATTCCCCCGCATCCGCAAAGGCGGACGCAGTCTTTCCCGCAGGCGTGGCAAAGCCTTACCTGTCAGGCACTTAATTTAACAAGCAGGAACGTATGAACGTTGCTGCCTCACGCCGGTGAGACAGCAAAAGGCTGGCTTACCGGAAAGAAGGTTTTCTCCTGGTCAGGAGAGGTACGGGATCGGGATCCATGTGGCCTCCGGTAAGTAAAAAGTAGAGTGTCGGCACGCAGTATAGAGATTTATCCATACCGTTTGTGGCTAATCGGGCGGTATTATAACGCCCTGCAAATAAACCAAACGTAAACCAGACTTTGCCCATAGCGAATTCGCAGGATAGCATTAGGCTCAATTGACTATTTTATCGTTGTTACAGGGAATACAGCATGCAGAACCGCCTTACGATTAAAGATATCGCGCGTTTAAGCGGCGTGGGGAAATCGACCGTCTCACGCGTGCTGAACAACGAAAGCGGTGTCAGCGAGCGCACCCGCGAGCGCGTCGAGGCGGTGATGAATCAGCACGGTTTTTCCCCTTCCCGCTCCGCGCGCGCCATGCGCGGGCAGAGCGATAAAGTGGTCGCCATTATTGTCTCGCGTCTGGATTCCCTCTCCGAAAACCTCGCCGTGCAAACCATGCTTCCCGCCTTTTACGAGCAGGGCTACGATCCAATCATGATGGAGAGCCAGTTCTCCGCGCAAATGGTGGAGGAGCATCTGGGTATGCTTCAGCGCCGCAACATTGACGGCGTGGTGCTGTTCGGGTTTACCGGCCTGAAAGAGGATGTGCTGAAGCCCTGGCAGCCGTCGCTGGTGCTGCTGGCGCGCGACGCCAGCGGGTTTGCCTCCGTTTGTTACGATGACGAAGGGGCGATAGTGATCCTGATGCAGCGCCTGTATGAACAGGGCCATCGGCATATCAGCTATCTCGGCGTGCCGCATGCCGACGTCACCACCGGCAAGCGTCGCCATGAAGCGTATCTGGCGTTTTGTAAAAAAAACAATCTCCCTGCCGTGGCCGCGCTGCCGGGGCTGGGCATGAAGCAGGGATATGAGCAGGTCGCCAGCGTGCTAACCCCGCACACCACCGCCCTGGTGTGCGCCACGGATACCCTTGCATTAGGCGCGAGCAAATATTTGCAGGAGCAGCGCATCGGGGAGCTGCAATTAGCGAGCGTGGGAAACACGCCGCTGATGAAGTTCTTACACCCTGAGATTATCAGCGTTGACCCCGGCTACGGCGAGTCTGGCCGTCAGGCTGCCGCGCAGCTGATCGAGCAGATCAACGGCCGTGCAGAGCCACGTCAGATCGTTATTCCTGCCCACCTCTCATAACCTTCTTGAATGGATTATTGTGATCTCCGCCCGATTTCGGGAACGTTCCCATTTTCGCCGTCACGCTGAAAGAGTAGGCTTGCGCTCAGGTCATTACCCCTATCAACCGGTCATGAGGTTTCATGATGAGTAAAGTCAAACAAGCAGATATCGATCGGCTTATCGTTCTTGTCGGCGGACGCGAGAACATCGCCACCGTCAGCCACTGCATTACCCGCCTGCGCTTCGTGCTGAACGATCCGGCCAAGGCCGATCCGAAGGCCATTGAAGAGCTCAAGATGGTTAAAGGCTGTTTCACCAACGCCGGGCAATTCCAGGTGGTGATTGGTACCGAAGTGGGCGATTACTATCAGGCTCTGCTGGCGACTACCGGGCACGCTTCCGCCGATAAGGAGCAGGCGAAGAAGGCGGCGCGCCAGAATATGAAATGGCACGAGCAGCTGATTTCCCACTTCGCGGAGATCTTCTTCCCGCTGCTGCCGGCGTTGATCAGCGGGGGCTTAATTCTGGGCTTCCGTAACGTCATCGGCGACGTGCCGATGAGCGACGGCAAAACCCTGGCGCAGATGTACCCGGCGCTGCAAAGCATCTATGACTTCCTGTGGCTGATTGGCGAGGCGATCTTCTTCTATCTGCCGGTCGGGATTTGCTGGTCGGCGGTGCGCAAGATGGGCGGCACGCCGATTCTGGGCATCGTGCTGGGCGTTACGCTGGTCTCTCCACAGTTAATGAACGCTTACTTACTTGGTCAGCAGGTGCCGGAAGTGTGGAACTTTGGCCTGTTTACCATCGCCAAGGTGGGCTATCAGGCGCAGGTGATCCCGGCCTTGCTGGCGGGCCTGGCGCTGGGCTTCATTGAAACGCGCCTGAAGCGCATCGTGCCGGATTACCTCTATCTGGTGGTGGTCCCGGTCTGCTCGCTGATCCTGGCGGTGTTCCTGGCGCATGCCTTTATCGGTCCGTTTGGCCGGATGATTGGCGACGGCGTGGCCTTCGCGGTCCGTCACCTGATGACCGGCAGCTTCGCGCCAATCGGTGCCGCGCTGTTCGGCTTCCTGTACGCTCCGCTGGTTATCACCGGCGTGCACCAGACCACGCTGGCCATCGATATGCAGATGATTCAAAGCCTCGGCGGTACGCCGGTCTGGCCAATTATCGCCCTGTCTAATATCGCGCAGGCGTCTGCGGTCACCGGCATCATCATCGTCAGCCGTAAGCACAACGAGCGTGAGATTTCCGTTCCGGCGGCTATTTCCGCCTACCTCGGCGTCACCGAACCGGCGATGTACGGCATCAACCTGAAGTACCGCTTCCCGATGCTCTGCGCGATGATCGGCTCTGGTCTGGCGGGCCTGCTGTGCGGCCTGAATAGCGTGATGGCGAACGGGATTGGCGTCGGCGGCCTGCCGGGTATCCTCTCCATTCAGCCCGCTTTCTGGCAGGTATTTGCGCTGGCCATGGCGGTGGCGATTATCATCCCAATGGTGCTGACCACCGTGGTTTACCAGCGTAAGTTCCGTCAGGGCACGTTGCAGATTGTTTAACTTCATCTTTCGGGGCGCAATTGCGCCCCTTCGCATTTGCAGGAACGCACTATGAATACCCTTCCTCACTGGTGGCAGAACGGCGTTATCTATCAGATTTACCCAAAGAGTTTCCAGGACACGACCGGCAGCGGCACGGGCGATCTGCGCGGCGTGACGCAGCGCCTGGACTACCTGAAAACCCTCGGCATTGACGCCATCTGGCTGACGCCGTTCTACATCTCACCGCAGGTGGATAACGGTTACGACGTGGCGAACTACACCGCCATCGACCCGACCTACGGCACGCTGGACGATTTTGACGAGCTGGTTGCCGAGGCGCACGGTCGCGGCATCCGCATCGTGCTGGATATGGTCTTTAACCATACCTCCACGCAGCACCCCTGGTTCCGCGAATCGCTGAACAAAGAGAGTCCGTACCGCCAGTTTTACATCTGGCGCGACGGCACGCCGGACGTGCTTCCCAACAACTGGCGCTCGAAATTTGGCGGCAACGCCTGGCGCTGGCACGCCGAAAGCGAGCAGTATTATCTGCATCTCTTCGCGCCGGAGCAGGCGGATCTCAACTGGGAAAACCCGGCGGTGCGTGCCGAGCTGAAAAAAGTGTGCGAGTTCTGGGCCGATCGCGGCGTGGACGGTTTGCGCCTCGACGTCATCAACCTGATTTCGAAAGATCAGACCTTCCCGGACGATCCCTTCGGCGATGGTCGTCGCTTCTACACCGACGGGCCGCGCATTCACGAATATCTTCAGGAGATGAGCCGCGATGTCTTTACCCCGCGCAACCTGATGACGGTAGGCGAGATGTCCTCCACCTCGCTGGAGAACTGCCAGCAGTACGCGGCGCTCGACGGGCGCGAGCTGTCGATGACCTTTAACTTCCACCACCTGAAGGTGGACTATCCCGGCGGCGAAAAGTGGACGCTGGCGAAGCCGGACTTCGTGGCGCTGAAAACCCTCTTCCACCACTGGCAGCAGGGAATGCACAACAAAGCGTGGAACGCGCTGTTCTGGTGTAACCACGATCAGCCGCGCATCGTGTCGCGCTTTGGCGACGAAGGTGAACACCGCGTGGCGGCGGCGAAAATGCTCGGCATGGTGCTGCACGGCATGCAGGGCACGCCGTACATCTATCAGGGTGAAGAGCTGGGTATGACCAACCCGCACTTCAGCCGCATCACCGACTACCGGGACGTGGAGAGCCTGAACATGTTCGCCGAACAGCGGGCTAACGGCCGCGATACCGATGAACTCCTGGCGATTCTGGCGAGTAAATCCCGGGATAATGGCCGTACGCCGATGCAGTGGGATGCCTCGCACGGCGCGGGCTTTACCGCAGGCGAACCGTGGATTGGCGTCTGTGATAATTACGAAACGGTGAACGCCCGCGCGGCGCTGGACGACCCCGGTTCGGTGTTTTACACCTATCAGTCGCTGATTCGCCTGCGCAAATCTCTGTCGGTGCTGACGTGGGGGGATTATGAGGATCTCCTGCCTGATCACCCTTCCCTGTGGTGCTATCGCCGCCAGTGGCAGGGGCAAACGCTGATGGTGGTGGCGAACCTGAGCCGCGAGCGCCAGCAGTGGCAGCCGGCCCCGGTAGAGGGAGCATGGCGGGTGGCGCTCAGTAACTATGAAGAGGTTCCCTCCCGACCCGATACGCTGCAACTGCGCCCGTTTGAAGCCATCTGGTGGGTGCAGGAATAAATATCAGGAGGGACAGCATGCTGTCTCTCTTTTTTTATGTTTAGCGATACGCTAAATGTACGACGATAGCTTTTACATCATGGCGTGCCAAAAATAAAAATAGCCCTGCTAATTAATAACCTCGGCAGGACATGATGAAAAAGACAATTATTAAAGTAACGTGTATTAGCGCATTATTATTGAGCACACAGGGATGGTGCGGAAATACGTCCGTCGACCTTCGCTTTGGCCATAATACGCGCTCTGACGTAAATGATTCACGTATTAAGGTTATGCATCAGGCGGATAACGGTTTTTACTTTTCCGTTGAAGCTGCACAAAACCACAACGATACCTTTTTTGGTGATACCGACCGAAATAACCCCGATGACAAAGGATTAACGGAGGCGGCACAGGAGATTGAAACGCGCTGGCGCTTCAATCTGGGCAATGGCTTTGCCGTTGCGCCTGGCATGGTGACGGTTTTCACCCCCAGTAATACTCACTATCGCCCCTTCATTCAGGGCTGGAAAGCGTTCGATAACGGTCTGAACCTCTCTGCCCGCTATCGTTATAACACCATCAATGACGCGCACAGCGACAAAGAACTCGACGGCAGCGGCTATACCCGCCGTCAGTCACACCAGTTCGACATTTGGTTCGCCTATAACATTGGCAAATTCGGTATGTCCTATAACCCACGCTTCCGCTGGCAGGATAACGTCGATCAGGGAACCGGGGATGACACCTACTGGGAGCATACCGTCGCGTTCAACTACAGCCTTGACGACGGCTGGACGCCTTACGTTGAGCTGGTGTCACTGGATAAAACCTATATCAACAATGACGGCAACCATGAAAATGATTATGCCGTACGTCTGGGGATAGTGAAGCAACTCTGACGGCCTGACTACACCGTATCGTGCTGTAGCAACCTACAGCCGATACGGTCCACGGCGCTTAACAGTTCAAGCTGTCCTTCCCGCTGATACAGCGATACCGCGTTGATGTCGATCACTAGCGGCCAGCATAGCGATGAGATCGCCGCCAGCGTCGACCCCTCGCGGGTAATCGCAATAATCTTTAACCCTTTTCGTAGCGCGTTACGCGCCATTTCAATCAGCGACTGCGTCTCCCCGGATTTACTGATCAGTACCAGCGTCCCCTTCGATACCCGTGTCAGCTGGTGCATATCATTCAAAATGAGGTGCGGCAGACTCGCCAGGGATAAAAAACGCGACAGGTAGTTGAGGCTGGTGAGTGAAGCACCGCGCGCGTACAGATAAATATGGCTGGAATGGGTGAGCAGCCTGGACACCTCCGCCACAATATCGTCCGTGTGCGACCCAGCGTCGGGGGCGGCAGGCGCTGGGGTAAAATGATCGCGTAAAAAACGATACCGAAGCTCGGTATAGCTTTTATAGCCCATTTTTTTACACACTCGATTAACGGATGTTGTCGTTGTAAAGGTATCCCGGGCAATCTCTTTTGCCGATATATTAGAAATATTAGACGCATGATACTGTATGTATTCAAATATCAAACGTTCACTTCCCTGAAATGAATTCATATATTACACCCTGTTTAATCCCGGCATGATATTAACATAACAGAAAAATAGCCTCTGGAAGACGCTTCACATAATGCAGCGCCGCGTATCACGATACGTAATTAGTATTAGCAAACATTAAAAACTGTTTTAGGTTCTCTTTATACTTTCCCGGTTTTCACATCCAGGGAATTATGACAATGACGAAACAAAAAGTTGTCGCGGTGACGGCCTGCCCGACAGGTATCGCACACACCTTCATGGCGGCGAATAAAATTATTGCATGGGCTAAAGAGCACAATATTGAGGTTAAGGTCGAAACGCAGGGCAGCGACGGCGTAAAAAATCGCTTAACAAAACAGGATATCGCCTCCGCTACGGCCATTATTCTGGCCACCGACGTTCCCATTCAGGATGCCGAACGTTTTGAAAACATTCCCCATCTTCAGACCCGCACACAAGCGCTGATCAAGCATACCGATCGCTATCTGCGTCAGGCGCTGGCCATGGAAAAAAACGTCACCGCCTCCTCCGTAGCAGACGACGACGAGCGCCAGCATTCGGCTTACCAGATTTTTATCGGCCATATTATGGCGGCCATCAGCTATATGCTGCCGGTTGTGGTCATGGGCGGGCTGATGATGGCGACGGCCAAAATCACCGGCCAGTTTATCAACATCGACCATTCGCCGTTCAGCGTGCTGGATAAAGTGGGTTTTATGACCATTAAGTTCATGTATCCGGTTTTCGCCATGTACCTGGCATTTTCCATTGCCGGAAAACCGGCGCTGATCCCCGGACTTATCGGCGGCATCATGTCAGACGAGGTCTACAAACGCTTCTTTGATATTGAAGGCTTTATGCCGTCCGGCTTTTTCGGCGCGATTGGCATCGGCTTTTTCGTCGGCTATCTGGTGCGCTGGCTGAATGATTCCATTCACGTCCGCCAGCAGCTCACCACCATCAAAACTATGCTGGTCGTCCCGCTGATCACCGGCATAACGCTGGTGATGGTCATGGAATATTTGATTAACCCGATTTTCGGCTCGCTTAATCAGCTGATGGTGGTCTTTTTTACCTCCGCAGGTGACACCGGGCGCGGATTCTATTCCGCGATGATCGCCGCAGGCACCGCGTTCGACCTGGGCGGCCCGGTCAATAAGGCGGCGGGTTCAGTCGCGCTCGGCCTGAATGGCATGAGCGAGACGTTTGATTTAACCGCCCGCGAACTCTCCATCGTCATCCCCTCCATTGGCGTCGGCTTTGCCGCCTTTCTTAATGGCCGCTTTGGGCTACCGGATGTCTTTAGCCGGGAAGAGAAAACCGTTGGCAGCACCTCGTTATTGCTGGGCGTGATTGGGATCTCGGAAGGCGCTATCCCGTTCATCCTGAAAAACCCACGCCTGATCCCGGTGTTCATGGCCGGTGCCGTCGCCGGCGCGCTGGTCGCCATCACCCTTGGCGTGAAGCAGACGCTGCCGCTGCCAGCCATCTGGGGCTGGCCGCTGGCGACCAACGTGGCGGGCTACCTGGCGAGCGTCTTTACTGGCGCACTGATTTGCGCTCTGGGCGTGCTCTATGTCAGCCCAAAGAACGCCAGCTAAGGGGAAGGTCATGAATCAGATCCACGTCATTGCCCATACGCACTGGGATCAGGAGTGGTATTTCACCCGTCAGGACAGCATGGTGCTGGCGTCATATAACTTTGCGGACGTCATCGACACGCTGGAGCAGGACCCCGCTTACAGCTGCTACCACCTTGACGGGCAGATGGCGATAGTGGAGGATTTTCTCGCCATCAATCCCGATTATCGCGCCAGGCTGGAAAAACTGGTCAAAGAAAAAAGGATCTTTGTAGGGCCGTGGTATACCCAGACGGACACCTACAACGTGCATGGCGAATCCATTATTCGCAATCTCAAGTACGGCATCTTCGCCGCCCGTAAGCTGGGGCATGCCATGCAGGTCGGGTATCTTCCGGACACCTTCGGCCACAATGCGCAAATGCCCACGATTTTGCAGGGCTGCAATATCGACAACATCGTCTTCTGGCGCGGTATCGATCACGACAGACAGGCGAAAAGCAGCCAGTTCCTGTGGCGGGCGCCGTCAGGTGCGACCGTTATCGCCTGCGCGATGGCATTCGGTTACGGCGCGGCTAAAAACATCTCTTCAGACGCGGGTCATTTGCAGGGAAAAATCTTCCCGATGGTCAATCTCCTGCGCTCGCGGGCCGGAATAAATGACCTGCTGCTGCCCTGCGGCGGCGATCAGGTCAGTATCGACCCGGCGCTGCCGAAAATTCTACAGATCGCCAGCGCATGCTCCCCCAATGAAGACCGGTACGTTATCAGTTCGCTGGAGCGCTACGTCGACATTCTGCGCGCGCAGCGTGAACAGTTTGAACGCTGGGAAGGAGAGCTGAAATCGCCGCGCTATACCCGCATCCATAAAACGATCGGCTCCGTGCGCTACGACATCAAAAAGAAAAATGATGATGTTGAGCAGTTCATCCTGCGGCAGCTGGAGCCGACAATCGCCATGGCGCGTCATCAGGGGCTCCCGGTGAACCTCTCGGTGGTCGATACGCTCTGGAAGAAGCTTTTGCGAAGCCATGCCCATGACTCCATCGGCGGCTGTAATAGCGATACCACCAACCGCGACATTCTGCATCGGCTGGAGCAAACCGAACAGCTGTGCCACAGCCTGTGGAACCTGGTGGTAAAAACCCTGAGCGTCACCTGCGCTCGGGAAGGCGACCTGCTGATTTTCAACCCGCTGGGCACCCCAGCGCGACGCGTGGTGATAACCACACTCTATAGCCGGGCTGAAAATATCGCCCTGAGATATCAGGGGCAGTCTATCCCCTTCGACGTCCTGAAAAGAGACATTCTGCCAGGCGGAACGGCAGTCTCTCTTAACGCCGAAGGCGAATGTGAAACGCCCCTTCCCCCTTATTATCGCTGGCACGTTGCTGTGAAAACACCGGTTCTGCCGCCGGTCGGCTATCTCAGCATTAACGTTGAAGATGACCCGGCGCCTTTCCGGCAGCCTGAACAGACAACCGGCAGCGAGATAGAGAATGCGCATTATCGATTAACGCTGGACGACGGAACGCTGACCCTGCACGACAAACGCAGCGGCAGATGCATCCCCTCGTTCTTTACCCTTGAAAACTGTGCGGATGCGGGCGACAGCTACGATTTCTCACCGTTCGCGGGCGATACGCCGACGCGATGCGACCATTTCACGCTTGTCGACTGCCTGAAAACGCCGCTTGTCGAAAAGCTGATCGTTGAAGCCACCCTGTTTCTCCCGCCGGATCTCGCCGGACGCCAGGGTACTGCCCGAACGCCGTTATCCCTTCGTCTTGAATGCACATTACGCGAAAACGATCCGAACCTGTATGTGGACAGCTCGCTGGAAAACAGCCACTGCGATCACCGGCTACGTTTACTGATCGGCAGCGATATTCACACCCGGCACGCTATCGCCTCGCAGCCCTTCGCGATAATCCAGCGCGAAACGGGGTATGACGAAGAAAACTGGCGAGAACACTATCGCGAAATGCCCGTGGATATCGAAACCAGCGAGGGAATCATTGCAGTTGCGGAAGCGGGCAAAGCGCTGGTGGTGAATAGCCGCGGCATGAAGGAGTTTCAGATAATCGGCAGCGCGCCGGCTGCCATTGCCCTGACGTTGTTTAAATCCACGGGCGTGCTCGGGCGCAACGATCTCGAATGGCGGCCGGGCCGGGCGTCCGGCATCAATAATACAGTGGTCGAAACCCCCGACGCCCAGTTACTGAAACCGCTGCACTTTTCATTTACCGTCGCGCTGGCCGACAACGCCGACCATCTCACGCTTCGCCAGCTGGAAAACCAGGCTGCGGGACAGCCTTTCACCTATCAGCGGCAAACGCTGCATACGCTCGATCACCGCCTTGAGCGCTTTTCGTTGCGTCTGCCCGAGCGCAGGCTTCCGGCAGAATTCTCCTTATTGAGCCTGCCGGAGCCGCTCATTCTCTCTGCCCTGCCCCATGCGCAGCAGGCCTCTGGCACGGTCGTTCGGGTGTTTAACGCCGGCACACAGTCGGTTCCCGTCCCGACAAGTCTGGCGGGGCTTCGTCAGATCAACTATCTGGAAGAGCCCGTGCAACCGGTAACGGCGATTTCACCTTCCGCGACATGCGATTTTTTGATTGAGGCTTAATATGAACTTGCTTGCATTGACGCACCCCGATCTGGTTTTTATCAATCCGCCGCACCGTACGCCTGAAGCGCTGATCCGCTGGCTGGCCGAGCCGCTTGCCAGGCAAAAAATCATTAACGATGAAGCGGCATTTATCCAGAGCGTTTTACAACGCGAAAGTGAAGGCCCTACCGCGCTGGGCGAGGCGCTCGCGGTCCCTCACGGAAAAGCCGAGACGGTGCAGCAGGCGGCGTTTTGTCTGGCGCTCTTTGACGACCCGATAAGCTGGCCGGGCCTGGACGGTGATGAAGCGGTGAGAATGGTCTTTCTGCTCGCCATTCCGCCAGCGGAAGCAGGCAGTACCCATATGCAGCTGCTGACGTCGCTCACCAGCCTGCTAACGGAAGACCGGGTGCGGGAGCAGCTTCTGGCGGCGCGCACTCGGGAAGAGGCATTGTCCGTCCTGAATGCTGAAGAACCGCCAGAACAGGACGATGGCCTTGACCGCTCCTTTCTCATCCCCGTGGTGCTGGGCAGTATCGCTACCGCAGCCTTTTTACAGGCAGGGTTGAGCTGGATCTGCGGGGCGAGTTAACCGTGAAGCGCTCAGCTCACGCCGTGCTGAGCGCTTGTTTTTGTTGAATAATTAATCAGATTTTTCCTGCACGTATTTACAATTGCTCCAGCGCCCGCCGTTTGTACTCTCGTCTTTTTACTTTGTTCTGAATCAAAAAAATCGCAAACATGTTTGATGCAAATCACTATATGTAGCACTTAAAATGCCTCCCAACCCAACATATTGTATCTATCGTCTACAATTCCAACAACAAGACGGCGCTTACGCTGGCCGGAATTGTGGATAACACACGCTGGGAACGCGGGAAGCCTTTGGCGCGGCGGGAAATACGCCCGGTGAATACTTCCCCACCTTTGTGGATAACCTGTTTTTAAAATGGAGTGATCATGACACCGCATGTGATGAAACGTGATGGCTGTAAAGTGCCGTTTAAATCAGAGCGCATTCAGGAAGCCATCCTGCGTGCAGCTAAAGCAGCGGGAGTCGATGACGCAGATTACTGCGCCACCGTCGCAGAAGTCGTTAGCAGCCAGATGCATGAACGCAGCCAGGTCGATATCAACGAAATCCAGACCGCGGTTGAGAACCAGCTGATGGCGGGGCCATACAAGCAGCTGGCGCGCGCCTACATTGAGTACCGCCACGATCGTGACGTCCAGCGTGAGAAACGCGGTCGCCTGAACCAGGAGATCCGCGGCCTGGTGGAGCAGACCAACTCTTCGCTGCTCAATGAAAATGCCAATAAAGACAGTAAAGTGATCCCGACCCAGCGCGACCTGCTGGCCGGTATCGTCGCCAAGCACTATGCCCGTCAGCATCTGCTGCCGCGCGACGTGGTCTCGGCGCACGAGCGCGGTGAGATCCACTACCACGATCTCGACTATTCGCCGTTCTTCCCAATGTTCAACTGCATGCTGATTGACCTGAAAGGCATGCTGACCCACGGCTTTAAGATGGGTAACGCCGAGATTGAACCGCCGAAGTCCATCTCTACCGCGACGGCGGTTACGGCGCAGATCATCGCCCAGGTAGCCAGCCACATTTATGGCGGGACCACCATCAACCGCATCGATGAAGTGCTGGCCCCGTTCGTGACCGAGAGCTTCAACAAGCACCGTAAGACGGCGGAAGAGTGGCAGATCCCGGATGCGGACGGCTATGCGCGTTCCCGCACCGAGAAAGAGTGCTACGACGCGTTCCAGTCGCTGGAATATGAAGTGAATACGCTGCACACCGCCAACGGGCAGACGCCGTTTGTCACCTTCGGGTTTGGCCTGGGCACCAGCTGGGAATCGCGCCTGATTCAGCAGTCTATCCTGCGCAACCGCATCTCTGGCCTCGGCAAAAACCGTAAAACCGCGGTGTTCCCGAAGCTGGTGTTCGCCATCCGCGACGGCCTGAACCACAAGTTTGGCGATCCAAACTATGACATCAAACAGCTGGCGCTGGAGTGCGCGAGCAAGCGCATGTACCCGGACATCCTGAACTACGACCAGGTGGTAAAAGTCACCGGTTCGTTTAAAACGCCAATGGGCTGCCGCAGCTTCCTCGGCGTGTACGAGGATGAAAACGGCGAGCAGATCCACGACGGGCGCAACAACCTGGGCGTGATCAGCCTTAACCTGCCGCGCATCGCCCTGGAAGCCAAAGGTAATGAAGAGGCCTTCTGGACGCTGCTGGACGAGCGCTTGCAGCTGGCACGTAAGGCGCTGATGACGCGCATCGCCCGCCTTGAAGGGGTCAAAGCCCGCGTTGCGCCCATCCTCTATATGGAAGGTGCCTGCGGCGTGCGCCTGAAAGCGGACGATGACGTGTCTGAGATCTTCAAAAATGGACGCGCGTCGATCTCTCTCGGCTATATCGGCATTCACGAAACCATCAACGCGCTGTTCGGCGACAAGCACATCTATGACAGCGAGGCCCTGCGCGAGAAAGGCATCGCGATTGTGCAGCGCCTGCGCGATGCGGTAGACCAGTGGAAAGAGGAAACCGGCTACGGTTTCAGCCTGTACAGCACGCCGAGCGAAAACCTCTGCGACCGCTTCTGCCGCCTGGATACCGCCGAATTTGGCATTGTTGAAGGGGTGACAGATAAAGGTTACTACACCAACAGCTTCCACCTCGACGTGGAGAAGAAGGTGAACCCGTACGACAAGATCGACTTTGAGGCGGCCTATCCGCCTATCGCGAACGGCGGTTTTATCTGCTACGGCGAGTATCCAAACATCCAGCACAACCTGAAGGCGCTGGAAGACGTGTGGGACTATAGCTACCAGCACGTGCCGTATTACGGGACTAACACGCCAATTGACGAGTGCTATGAGTGCGGCTTTACCGGTGAGTTCGAGTGCACCAGTAAAGGCTTTACCTGCCCGAAATGCGGTAACCACGATGCGGCCCGCGTCTCCGTGACCCGCCGCGTGTGCGGCTATCTCGGCAGCCCGGATGCCCGTCCGTTTAACGCCGGCAAGCAGGAAGAGGTGAAGCGCCGGGTGAAACATCTGGGGAATGGGCAGATCGGTTGAGCCACTGCCACATTTATGCCCGGTGGCGCTACGCTTACCGGGCCTACAATCCGCACTCACACTGTACCCGGCTTGGTTAACCGCTATGAACTACCATCAGTACTACCCCGTCGATATCGTCAACGGCCCCGGCACCCGCTGCACCCTGTTCGTTTCAGGCTGCGTTCACGAGTGCCCCGGCTGCTACAACAAAAGCACCTGGCGCCTGAACTCGGGCATGCCGTTTACCGCTGAAATGGAAGACCGCATCATCGACGACCTGAACGACACGCGCATTAAACGCCAGGGGATCTCCCTTTCCGGCGGCGATCCGCTCCATCCGCAAAACGTGCCGGATATACTGAAGCTGGTGAAGCGCATCCGCCGCGAGTGCGCGGGAAAAGATATCTGGGTCTGGACGGGCTATAAGCTGGATGAGCTGAATGCAGCTCAGAAGGAAGTCGTGGATTTAATTAACGTGCTGGTGGACGGCAAGTTCGTGCAGGATTTAAAAGACCCTATGCTGATCTGGCGCGGCAGCAGCAACCAGGTTGTGCATCATTTGCGGTAAATGAAGGCGGATATCCTCTATCCGCCTGGCTTCAAAACCGGCTCAAACTCTCCATCGCCTCAGCCTTAAACGCCGCAAAATCCTCGCACTGGCACAGGCGCGCCATCGCGCGCTCGCGCAGGAAGGTGACGAAGATGTCGTAAATCGCCATTGCCTCTTCGTATTCGCTTTTGCTGATGGCGAGCAGGAAAATGACGTGCGCCGTTTCATCCCCCCACTGAATGCCCTGCGGGGCGAGCACGGTGTAGACCACCGTTTTTTGCGCCAGCAGGCCGAGGGAGTGCGGCAGCGCGATGCCGTCCCCGAGCATGGTGCTGACAATCGCTTCACGCTCGATGACCGAATCCAGAAACTCCGCGCCGACAAAGCCTTCGCCTTCAAGCTGCCCGCACAGTTCGCGGAACAGCGTTTGCCGATCAACGGGCTTGTCGAGAATGCGGAAATGGGTCGCGTCGAAGTATTTCTCCAGCATCCACGGGCGGGTGCGGTCCACCAGCACCAGCTTGCCGATCTGCTCCAGCTGATAATCGGTCGGGAACGGGGCGATTATCACCACCGGCTTGGATTTTTCGCTCACGCGAGCAGTGGAGATCACAAAGTCTTCACCGATGGCATCCGCAAGCTCGTACTCGCGCAGAGTGAGCGTGCGCGTCACCTCAATCTGCGGGTATTTACGCTGAAGTACCGCCTCGATCATGCGCACCATCGCGTTACCGGCATCGCACACCAGCAGCACGCGCGGCTGGCGCTGGTAGCCAATGTTGTAGTGGCGCTCCAGCCCCACGCCGATGTGCAGCACCAGAAAACCAATCTCATTCTCGCTAATCGCATACGGCGTGTATTTCCCCCAGCTCGACACCGCCGCGAGGGTCATATCCCACGCCATCGGGTAGTGCTGCTTGATGTTGTCCAGCAGCGGATTGGGGATCATGATTTGATAGCGCACGCGGGTGATCATGGTTTTGATGTGCGTGAGCAGATCGGCGTGCAGCTGCGCATCGCTGAGCAGGTTGTAGTTATAGTGGGTGTTGATGTAGCGCAGGATATAGTTGACCAGCGCTTCGTCGTCGTCGGCGTTAATCGCGCTCGGGGCAATCTCCTGGATCTGCCGCGCCGCGATGTGCACGCACAGCCAGCTCTCTTCCGATGGCGCAAGCGCCTTGCCCGCCAGCTCCTGAATGGCTACCGCGATATCCTTCGCCGCCTCGCGCACGTTCTCTTCCACGTCTTCCGCGTGGAATTCCGGCAGCGGATACCCCTCGCTGATGCGCCGCACCGACACCGCGCAGTACAGGCGCAGGAACAGCTCGCCTTCGTCGGTCAGACGAATGTGATGGCGCGTCAGCGCATCATGCAGCACCGGCACCATCTTTTCCGCCACGCCCGCATTCAGCGCCACGTCGGTCACCAGCGGGTTCAGGCTGTCCTGCTGCGCCAGCTCCCACAGGAGGTCGGTCAGGCAGGCGCGGATCGCCATCTCGCTGCCAAACAGCTTCATGCCGTGGCGCGGACGGGTTTCCAGCGTCAGGTTGTAGCGATGGAACCACTCGCGCACTTCCACCATGTCGCTCTGCAAGGTGGCGCGGCTGACGAACCACTCGTCGGCCAGATCCTCCAGCTTAAGGGAAAATGCCGAGGTGAGAAAACGCACCACCAGATAGTGCACGCGCTCCGGCCCGGTTCGCGGAATGCGCAGCGCGCGCGGGTGGGAGGCCTGCAATTGTTGGTAGCGCTGGGCGTCATCAATTTTAAGCTGATAGCCGCTGCCGCGGCTCAGGATAAACTGCGCCCCGTGGCCTGCCAGCAGCGCGTTGAGGGCGGTGATGTCCGCCCGGACGGTTCGCGTGGAGACCGACAGCCGCTGCGCCAGCTCGTCCTGCGGCAGCGTCTCGTTTTGCAACAGATCGAAAAGTTGCGCTAAACGTTGGTTCGGAAATCGCACGTCGTTGTCCTCTTACTGCTCAGGGTGAAATGACCATCTGGGATGGGCTGCCGACCGGGGTATAGTCTGGCTCGGCGCTCAGCTTGCCGTCCGGCGCCACGCGGAAACGGGTAATGTTGTCGCTGCGCTGGTTCATGACGTACAGCCAGCGCCCCTGCTTATCGAGCGTCAGGGTGCGCGGATAGTCGCCCCGCGTCCAGACATCGTCCTGATGCGTCAGCGTCCCTTCTGCCGTTACGGTAAAGTGCCCGATGCTGTTATGCAAACGGTTAGCGACATACAGCTGTTTACCATCGGCGCTTAGCGCCAGCCCGGCAGCAAAACTGGTGCCTTTGTAACCGTCCGGCAGGGCTGAAACGGTTTTACCCTCTTTTAGCCTGCCGCTGCTGTCCAGCGCATAATAGGTGAGCGTAGAGGCCTCTTCGTTAATCAGCCACAGGGCATCGCCTTTCGGCGTAAAGACGAAGTGGCGCGGGCCAGCGCCTTTCGAAGAGGCGCTGATAAACGGCGGATCGTTCGGGATCAGCTTTCCTGCTCGATCGTCAAAACGGTACTGATAAATACGATCCAGACCAAGATCGGTGGAAAAAACGTACTTCCCGCTCGGATCGGCGGCGATCATGTGCGCATGCGGGCCGTTATGATCGCTGATCGCGAAACTGCCCTCAACGGCAGCTTCCGGCTTCGCCGCGCCCGGTTCGCCCTGGTCCTGATGCGTGTCCGTGGCGTCGCCCAGGCTGCCGTCTGCGTTAACGGGGAGCACCGCGACGGTTCCGCTGACGTAGTTCGCTACCAGCAGGTGCCTGCCGTTCGGCGTCAGGGAGAGATAAACCGGCCCGGCGCCGCCGGAGGCCACCTGATTCAGTTCGCTTAGCGCGCCGTCATCGCCGATGCGCAGCGCCTGCACCA
Source organism: Enterobacter cloacae complex sp. P15RS (assembly GCF_014895905.1). Lineage (NCBI taxonomy): Bacteria > Pseudomonadati > Pseudomonadota > Gammaproteobacteria > Enterobacterales > Enterobacteriaceae > Enterobacter > Enterobacter cloacae complex sp. P15RS. Next base: position 44,959 of record NZ_JADBQL010000033.1, read on the forward strand.
CGCCCTGCTCCACTTCGCTTGCCAGATACAGCGTTTTACCGTCTTGCGAAAGGGTCAACTGCGCCGCATTCGGCAGTTTGCTCACCAGCGTTTTGTTATCGAGCGCGCCGGTTTGCGGGTCAACGGTAAAACGGTACAGCCCTTCACCGTTCGGATTATAGGTACCCACCCAGGCGTATTGCGTCTGGGCGACAGCGGCGGTGGCGAGCATTGAGAGTGAAGCGACGAGCAGGTTACGGGTGTGCATGGTGGCTCCTTTGGGTGTGTGCGGTGTTTCACCCCTCACCCCGGCCCTCTCCTCAAAGGGGAGAGGGTTAGGGTAAGGGGTAAGGTTTTATTCTACTTCACCAGCTTCTTCGTCATTTCCAGCAGCGTACGCACATCTTCCGGACGCGTATCACCGCTGGCTTTGTCGATAATTGAACTGTAGATGTGCGGGATGATTTTGCTCACGCCCGCGTCGAGGGCAATCTGCAAGATCGCCTCAAAGTTCTCCAGATCGATCCCCCCGGTCGGCTCCAGCCAGAAGTCGTGGTGGGCGCAGGCTTCCGCCACCGCCTGGTATTCATCACGGCACTTGAGGCCGCCCATCGGGAAGTACTTGATCGAGCTGCCGCCGAAGTCTTTCAGCAGGGCAATCGCCGTTTCAACCGGCACGATGCCGTCCGGCGCTTTGCTGCTCAGCGGGCCGGTGGAGATTTTCACCATGCCTACGGTCCCGGTCGGAGAGACCAGGCCGTTGACCACCGATTCATTCTGCCCCAGCAGCGCGCGGCTGGCGGCCACACCGGTAAAGACCTGGTTGACGTGCTGCGGCTGCACCTGGCGGGAGATTTCACTCACCATCGCCGACTGGTTCGGATCGCCCGCGCCCAGCCCCACGGAGAGCGCGTTATCAATCAGCGCCGCGTATTCACGCATATCCGCGACCGCGCTCGCCACGTCCGGGTAATTTTTGGAGAGCACGCCCACCAGCACATGACCCTCCGCCGCCTCGTAAATGGCGCTGGCGTTGGCCTTTGAGCCGGCCAGCACGTTCAGGCAGACGCGGTCACGGTAAAAATTGGGGGTCAGTTTCATGCGTTTTTCTCCTGTCCTAACACTTCGCTAATGCGGCGGTACACAATGTTCAGCTGGTCAGCACTTACGCTGCGCACGTCCGCTTCGATAATCCCTTCGTTGGCCTTGTAGCCACGGAAGTAAATGGCGTATTCCCCCTGCTTCAGCTGGGCGACAAGGTCGCCAGTGCCAACGCCGGTGGTGGCTTCGTCAAACTTAATCTCGGTGCGGGCGATGTCGCGACCGGCGCTGTCCCAGACCACGCGCGCGGTGACGCCGCTCAGGGTGTTGAGCGCGTCGATAAACGGCGTCATCTTCGCCACCATCTCGGCACCGCTCTCTTTGGTGGCCGTCAGGTAGTGTTCGATGGCGCAGGTCAGGCCGAGGATCCCCTCTTTACCCACCTTCATGGCGCGGCCAATGCCCGCCGTCTGGCGCTTCACCCACTCAACGTACTGGGTTTTGCCGATCACCAGGCCGCTGGTTGGCCCCTCGATCGCCTTCGCGCCGCTGTAAATCACCAGATCCGCGCCGGAACGGTAGTACGCGTGCAGATCTTCTTCCGCCGCGGCATCAACGATCAGCGGCAGATCGTGTTTACGCGCCACGACCGCGGCCTGCTCGACGCTGAGCATGCTTTTCTGCACACAGTGGTGGGACTTGATGTAGAGGATCGCCGCGGTGCGCGGGGTGATGGCCGCCGCCAGCTGGTCGGCGGAGCATTCGTTGGCGTAGCCCGCTTCCACCAGCTTGCCGCCGCCCAGCGCCACCATGGTGCCGACCGGCGCGCCAAAGTTAACGTTGTGGCCTTTCGGCAGGACGATTTCATTGTTCTCGATTGGCGTGACGTGCAGGTTTTCCAGCAGCCAGTCGCTGTCTTTCACCAGCACCGCCGCCACGGACTGGGCTATGCCCGCCGACGCGCAGGAGACCACCGTCGCGCCTTCCACATCCAGCAGCTTCGCGATGTATTCCCCGGTTTTGTTAACCAGATCCTTCATCTCGAAATAGTGATTCATGCCGTCCATTGCCGCCTGCACCACCTCCGGGCGCGGCGTGGAAACGCCCAGCGCCGTCATGCGGCCAGAGGTGTTGATAACCTGCTTTAAATTATACTTCTCATAAATCGAAGGCATGTTCCGTGCTCCCTTGTTCGGTCATGTAGCCCTTGCCCGCGCGGATCGCGGCAAGCGGCACCAGAATGTGTTCAGCTTGCAGAGTGTCGTTTTCAGCGTCCGTCAGCACCGTTGGCTGGCGTTTAATCGTGAATAGCGTCAGGTCGGCGTCGAGGCCAGGCTGAATGCGGCCCTTGCGCGTCAGGCGCAGACCGTCTGCGGCGTTCGCGGTGACGCAGTCAATCACCTGCGGCAATGACATGCCGATGGCGAGGAATTTCGACATCACGCTTGCCAGCGAGCCGACCGGGCCGTTGATGCGGTTGCGGCAGTAGATATCCGAGCTGATGGTGTGCGGCAGAATGCCCATCGCGATGGCGCGTTTCGCCACCTCAAAGCTGAAGCTCGCCGTGCCGTGGCCGACGTCCAGACGCACGCCGCGCTTCAGGGCGGAGGTGATGGAGGCGCGCAGCTCGCCGGAGGGCGTCAGAATGCGGTTAGGCTTGCCGTTGTAGCAGTGGGTAATGATGTCGCCCGAACTCAAAAGTTCAGCGATTTCATCGAGGTTCGGCGGGTTATTGCCGATGTGCACCATCAGCGGCAGGTCGCCGTTATCCTTTTGAATCGCTTTTGCACGCTCCAGCGGCATGATGCCATTCTCGCCGACCACGCTGCTGCTCATGCGCGCCTTCAGGCCGACAATAAAATCAGGGTGGCGCTTCACCGCCTGCTTCACCGCATCGGCGTCAATGTTCGCCATGTTGGCCAGCTCGTTCTGGGCAATCAGCCCCACGCGGGAGATGTTCAGCAGGGCAAAGACGTCGGTGGAGGCTTTGCGGGTGATTTGGTAAAAATCGTCCACGTCGTCGGCACCGGTACTGCCCGCGTCCACCACGGAGGTGACGCCGGTGGCAATGCCCACGCTGTCCGGCTCGTCGTGGTAAATCGGGGAGTTCGGGTAGCAGTGAACGTGGGAGTCAATCCAGCCCGCGCTGACGTACACGTCACCGTTAAGCTCAACCGTTTTACGGGCGGGAGCGTCAATTTCGCCCGTCGCGGCGATCTTCCCGTCCTGAATGGCGATATCGGTCAGGGTATCGTCGGCGAGGCGCGCACGGCGCAGGAGTAAATCAAACATGAGGATCTCCTGATAGGGCGGGCGCCGGAGCGCCCGCGGGTATTAAAGGGCGACCGGGAACAGCCAGCCCAAAATCATTGCGCCGAGGATGGCGCCACCGGTAATCGGCTTCTGCCAGATGTAGAACAGCAGCGCGCCCACCAGCGAACCGACGCCGATTGGAATGGAGGCGGTCATCGCGCTGAGGATAATCAGCGGCCCGAGGAAGCGGCCAGAGGCGTTACCCGCGCCCATCATCACGTCAGCCCCGTAGGTGGAGTTGCTCTGGTTGATGGTGAACTTACGCGCCAGGATGATGACGTAGCCAATCGCCAGACCAATCACCAGGCCGGTAATCAGCGAGGCAATGAAGTTGGTCACCGGGAACATGATCCCCGCACCCAGCAGCAGCGCCGGAACGCCGAGGCCCACGCCGGTCTGGATCGCCCCACCAATATCAAGAATACCGACCAGCGATCCTTCGATAATACGGGCGAACAGGAAGCTCGCGCCGAACGCCGCCACCGCGCCGTAGACGCCGGTATCGATTCCCGCTTTCAGCATCGCCACGAAGGCCACTTCGTTAAACGCGCCGATGCCGTAGAGGTAGTACATGTGCGTCCCGGCGAAGACGCCGGAGGAGAGCAGGCCAACGAAGATCGGGAACGACCAGTCGGCATACCAAAAACCTTTATTCTGTTCCATGTCGAGGCTCCTGTTATTTACCGCTGAGCGAGTTGTGGATCATGTCGAGCCAGTTCGGCACGGTCAGATGGAAGGATTCGATCATCTTCATGTCGAAGCCGCGGAAGAAGCCGCTCAGCACGAACAGCAGAACGATTGCTGCCATCATCACTTTGGTGACATGGTTCCAGCCGCTCTCCTCAACGCCTTTACCGATCAGGATGCCGAGAACCAGACCCGGTACGGCGTTCCCCATGATCAGCTGCGCCGCGCCGCCAAAGATGGTGGCCCAGAAGCCCGATTTTTTACCCGCGTCGATGGCCGCCAGCCAGAAGATCACCGGCATCACGGTGTTGACCAGCAGGTTCGCGGCAGGCACCAGCACCTTCACGGCGGTGACCTGAAGTGCGGCTGGCACGGAGGAGGCGGTCAGGTTAAGGAAGGTTACGACGATCATGCCGATGATGCCGCAGGCAATCGCCATTTTGCGGGGATCGTGCAGCGTTTCGCCGACGTTACGGTTTTTGATCATCAGCGCGGCAGCACCCCAGTTCGGGATGATGCGGTGGTCAACGTCCTGTGTGAAGGCACCTGCGGCCACGGAAGAGGCCCAGGCGTTAAAGAAGAAGCCTAATCCAAAGGAGAAGTGGGAGGCCGGATCCCCTTCGCAGGAGTTCAGCTCCCCCAACGTACGAAACGCGCCCATACCCTGAGTGGTAGGCGCATGAAACATGCGTGCAGCCCCGGCTCCCACACCGACGCCAACCAGGCCGCCAATGATGAGCGATTTTATTAATATAATTAAGAACATCAGTCTGCCCTTTTATGAATAATCAGCGTTGCGTGACGAAATCCACCTGGTCGAGATTGATGGCAGTCACGTTGACGGTCACATCCAGCTCCACGCTGTAGGTGCGTCTTTCCCGGCGCAGAAAGAAGAACAGAAACGCTTCTTTTCGCACCGCTTCTTGCGCCTGAACAACCTGCACATCCTGTGGCTCAATACGCAGTAAGATATGCGGTGAGGCTTTCATCACCGCGGCCTGAACGTGGTTGAGCGCGTCGGCAAAGGCGCGCGCTTTGGCGTCGCCCTTCCCCTTCACTCTCACCGTGGTTGTGAACTGTTCTTTCATGCTTATGCGCCGTGCTTCTTCTGCCACGCCTGTACCAGACGCTCGCCCAGCTCTTCTTTATCCATAAAGCCAAAGCCCAGCACGTTGCAGCCTTCGTTGATGGCGGTGACGCCCTCATCCACGGAGCGCATGCCGTATTTGGCCTTGTAGCCATATTTGGTTTGTGCGGTGATGGCGCCCGCGCCGCCGCTGCCACAGAAGGAGATGCCGAAGGTGGCGTTTTCCGCTTTCATCACGTCACCGAGCTTCATATCTGCCGCCATGCCCGGCACGACAACCGCGCGTCCACCGGCTTTTTCCACACCCGCAGCCACTTTCTGACCTTTACCCAGGCGATCGCCAATCACGACTGTAATCTGTTCCATGTGTTGCTCCTTAAAGGTTGTCTTTCGCGACTTCGAAGTGAACGGAGAGCAGCCAGGCCTCTTCATCAGGAAGGTTGCCAAACTGCGCTACCACTTCACGGGCAAGTTGCATTGAATCTGGTGAAATTTCGTCGAAAAGCTCTGCTTCAACCTCCGGCAGCGGCTCGCCGGTCACGGACCGGTGCGCCATTGCGCGAACGTGGGAGGTCAGCATCTGCTCCTGTACCGCGTTGGGGATGATGTTGTGCCGGGCCAGCAGAGCATAAACCTGCTGAAGCATGGTGTTCGCGAGCTGCTCAGTCTGCACCGCCTGTTCCCCAACGTCGTTCATTACCGCTCCGTTACTCACTCGTCTTACCCCGTTAATGGCTCTGGAATAAAACTAACGTTGCAGGTGCAGGGTTTGTAGCGAGTTGTTTTCCACTTCGAAGTGGAAAGGCGAGCCGCGGCAGTGATCTGTGCCACATAAATGCAGTGAATCTGGATAAATCGCTGTATTTGCGTGATGAATATCACGCTATCTGGCGGCAAATAAGGGGTATGCAAAGCGGAAAAGATTACGAGCGGGCTCGTAGAAATGTGATGTGGATAAGGTTTTCTTATGGGGATTGGGTAGAGTGGCTGCGGGTGCTTGAGACTGACCGTCTCAGGCATGGGACGGAAAGGAGCAAGGATGCGGGGGCGCGTAATGCGCCTCCGCATACGGAGAAAGGACGTACAGCTCAGGCACCCAATTAACGATACTTTTTGTGGTACGCGTTGCGGGTCGCCGCAAACTGGTCGGCCGCCGCCTGGGCTTCTTTGACTTTGCCTTCGTTAGCCAGCTTCAGCGCGCCGTCGATCTGGCTGACCAGCACGTCAAAGCCGTGACGATAGTCTTTCATCTCGGCGCTGTCTGCCGCTTTGCTTTCCAGCTTCGGCGGCGTCGCTTTTTGCGCGTCCAGCGCCGCTTCACGCATTTTGGTCAGCGCGTCCTTCATCTCGGCGGCATTGTCGGTTTTCTGCACCACCTTCAGATTTTCACTGAGGATGTCCATGTTGTCTTCGAGATCGGCAGCAAACGCGGACGAGCCAAGAACCAGCGTTGAAGCCGCGACGATCGCTAACAGGTGTTTACGCATTGCTCACTTCCTTTTTTATTATTAAACACGCTTTTACGGGTATTACTGACCGGCGATTTTCATCTCCGGCAGCAATACAGAACCACACTGAATATTGCTGCGTGTTTCAATATCGTTACCGACCGTAACAATATTGCGCCACATGTCCTTGAGGTTGCCGGCGATGGTGATTTCGCTCACCGGATACTGAATTTCACCGTTTTCGACCCAGAAGCCTGCCGCACCGCGAGAATAGTCTCCGGTGATGCCGCTCACGCCCTGCCCCATCAGCTCGGTCACCACCAGGCCGGTGCCCATCTCTTTCAGCATCTGCTCAAAGTTCAGGCCCTGTCCGGCAATGCGCCAGTTGTGGATCCCACCCGCGTGCCCGGTGCTTTTCAGCCCCAGCTTGCGCGCGGAGTAGTTGGTCAGCAGCCACTGGGTCAGCACGCCGTCTTTAATGATATCCCGGCGTTCCGTGCGCACGCCTTCGCTGTCGAACGGCGTAGACGCCAGCCCTTTCAGCAGGTGCGGATGCTCTTCGATGGTCAGCCATTCCGGCAGGATCTGCTTGCCCAGCGAGTCGAGCAGGAAGGTCGATTTACGGTACACCGAACCGCCCGCAATCGCCCCCACCAGATGACCAAACAGGCCGGTCGCCACTTCATTGGCAAAAATGACCGGGGCTTTCATGGTGGAGAGCTTACGCGGTGAGAGGCGTGACAGCGTGCGTTCGGCACACTCTTTACCTACCCACTCGGGAGACTGCAAATCCCCCAGCGCGCGGCCAATGGTATACGCGTAATCGCGCTCCATATCGCCGTTCTCTTCGGCGATCACGCAGCTGGACAGCGAGTGACGGGTTGAGCAGTACCCCTGCAACATGCCGTGCGAGTTACCGAACACTTTGATGCCGTAGTGGCTGTTAAAGCTGCCGCCTTCGGTGTTGGTGATGCGTTTGTCGGCCTGCAAAGACGCCTGCTCGGCGCGCGAGGCCAGCTCAATGGCTTCGTCCGGGGTCACTTCCGCCGGATGGAACAGATCGAGATCCGGCGCGTCAAACGCCAGCAGCTCTTTATCGGCCACGCCAGCATAAGGATCCGGCGAGGTGTAGCGGGCGATATCCAGTGCTGCCTGCACCGTCCGGGCGATGGCATCCGGGCTGAGATCGGTAGACGACGCGCTGCCTTTGCGATTCTGGTGATACACGGTGATCCCCAGCGCGCCATCGCTGTTAAATTCTACGTTCTCCACTTCGCCATAGCGGGTGCTCACGCTAATGCCGGTGGTTTTGCTGACCGCCACTTCGGCGCCATCTGATTTGCCTGAAGCGAGCGTCAGCGCGGTGGAGACGGCTTCTTCCAGGATCTTACGCTGCGCTTCAACTTGTGAGGTTACTTTCATCGCAAATGCCATACTGTAAGAGAGAGTTAAGTGAAGTCTAACAGAGAACCGTTTTTCAGTGCGCGTCTTAACTGGTAACATTAGCCTCTTTTTTTAAGGAGCCTGACATGACTAAGCAGCCCGAAGACTGGCTCGACGACGTTCCCGGTGATGACATCGAAGACGAAGATGATGAGATCATCTGGGTCAGTAAAAGTGAAATTAAACGTGACGCCGAAGAGTTAAAACAGCTTGGCGCAGAAATGGTAGAACTGGGTAAAAACGCGCTGGATAAGCTCCCGCTCGACCAGGATCTGCGTGATGCCATTGAACTGGCACAGAAAATCAAGAAAGAAGGGCGTCGCCGCCAGCTTCAGCTTATCGGTAAACTGCTGCGTCAGCGTGACGTAGAGCCGATCCGTCAGGCGCTGGATAAGCTGAAAAACCGCCATAACCAGCAGGTTGCGCTGTTCCATAAGCTGGAGCAGATCCGCGATCGTTTGATCGAGCAAGGTGATGACGCGGTACCAGAAGTGCTGAACCTGTGGCCGAATGCCGACCGCCAGCAGCTGCGATCGCTTATCCGCAACGCGAAGAAAGAGAAAGAAGGGAATAAGCCGCCGAAGTCAGCGCGCCTGATTTTCCAGTATCTGCGCGAGCTGTCTGAGAACGAAGAGTAATCTGTGCGGGTTTGCGCCGGATGGCGGCGTAAACGCCTTATCCGGCCTACAAGGTCGTGCGAAAAAATATAGGCCCGGTAAGCGCTAGCGCCACCGGGCTTTTTTTTACGCTGCGGCTGCGGCTTTCTTCGCCAGACCGTCCAGCAGCTTCTGATGGATCCCACCAAACCCGCCGTTGCTCATCACCAGAATGTGGTCGCCAGGCTGTGCGGCTTTCACCACCATATCCGCTAAGACATCCACGTCCGCACTCCAGTGCGCCGGCTGAATGCAGGCATCGGCCACCTCGGCCACCTGCCACGGAATATGCTGCGGTTGCAGCAGGAAGACTTCGTCGGCACGCCCTAAGGACGGCGCGAGATCGTCTTTGCAGATCCCCATTTTCATGGTGTTTGAACGCGGTTCCAGTACGGCCAGAATGCGCGCGGTGCCGCCAACTTTGCCACGCAATGCGGCAAGCGTCGCCAGAATGGCGGTTGGGTGGTGCGCGAAATCGTCGTACACCGTCACGCCGTGGGCTTCGCCACGCAGTTCCAGACGACGACGGGCGTTGATAAACGTGCCCAGCGCACTGGCAGCATCCGCAGGCAGAACCCCCACATGACGCGCCGCCGCTATCGCCATCAGGCCGTTGTGCATGTTGTGTTCGCCCACCAGGCCCCACTTCACTTCACCGACTTTCTCACCGTCGAGCAGCACTTCCCACTCGGAAGCATCGGCGTTGAGTTTTTTCGCCTGCCAGTGGCCCTGCTCGCCCACCAGCTCCTGCTCGCTCCAGCAGCCCATCGCCAGGGTCTGCTTCAGGTTGATGTCGTTCTCCGGCAGGATGATACGGCCTTGGCCCGGCACGATGCGCACCAGGTGGTGGAACTGTTTCTGGATCGCCTTCAGGTCGTCAAAGATATCCGCGTGATCGAACTCAAGGTTGTTGAGGATCAGCGTGCGCGGGCAGTAGTGCACGAATTTGGATCGCTTGTCGAAGAATGCGCAGTCGTATTCATCCGCTTCAATCACAAAGAACGGGCTGTCGCCCAGACGCGCGGAAACGTCAAAATTCCCCGGCACGCCGCCGATCACGAAGCCCGGCTTGTAACCGCAGGCTTCGAGGATCCAGGTCGCCATGCCGGCGGTGGTGGTTTTGCCGTGCGTCCCGGCAACGGCGACCACCCAGCGGTCGCGCAGGACAAAATCATGCAGCCACTGCGGGCCAGACATGTACGGGATATTGCGTTCCAGCACCGCTTCAACGCATGGATTCCCACGGGTCATGGCGTTGCCAACAATCACCAGATCCGGCTGCGGCTCCAGCTGGCTGGCGTCGTATCCCTGAATCAGAGAAATTCCCTGCTTCTCCAGCAGCGTGCTCATCGGCGGATACACATTGGCGTCCGAACCTGTCACTTCATGGCCCAGCGAGCGCGCCAGCATTGCCAGTCCGCCCATGAAAGTGCCACAAATCCCCAATATATGAATGCGCATACGTCACTATCCTTCTTCAATGTGGCGCACATTTTACCCACATGTCAGCGGCTGTGAAACGCATTTCAGGTAAATCCGTATTTTGCTGGCGCGATTCACCTCTGCGCTAATATTTGAATGTTTGTTAAGATTGTTGGACATCAACCGCTTTACTCAACATAAGATGCAGGGAAAGTGTTATGAAAACGTTAGGTGAATTTATTGTCGAAAAGCAGCACGAGTTCTCTCATGCTACGGGTGAGCTCACTGCTTTGCTGTCGGCAATAAAGCTGGGCGCTAAGATCATCCACCGCGATATCAACAAGGCCGGTCTGGTCGATATCCTGGGTGCCAGCGGTGCCGAGAACGTTCAGGGTGAGGTTCAGCAAAAACTCGACCTGTTCGCCAATGAAAAACTGAAAGCAGCACTGCGCGCGCGCGACATCGTTGCGGGTATCGCCTCTGAAGAAGAAGATGAGATCGTCGTCTTCGAAGGGTGCGAACACGCGAAATACGTTGTTCTGATGGATCCGCTCGACGGCTCCTCCAACATCGACGTTAACGTTTCTGTTGGTACCATTTTCTCCATCTACCGTCGCGTTACGCCGGTTGGCACACCGGTGACGGAAGAAGACTTCCTGCAACCGGGCAGCAATCAGGTTGCTGCCGGCTACGTGGTGTATGGCTCGTCCACCATGCTGGTGTACACCACCGGCTGCGGCGTACACGCCTTTACCTACGATCCGTCACTGGGCGTGTTCTGCCTGTGCCAGGAGCGTATGCGCTTCCCGGAGAAGGGCAATACCTACTCCATCAACGAAGGCAACTACATCAAATTCCCGAACGGCGTGAAGAAGTACATCAAATTCTGCCAGGAAGAGGATAAAGCCACGCAGCGCCCGTACACCTCGCGCTATATCGGCTCGCTGGTGGCGGATTTCCACCGCAACCTGCTGAAGGGCGGGATTTACCTTTATCCAAGCACGGCAAGCCACCCTGACGGGAAGCTGCGTCTGCTGTACGAGTGCAACCCGATGGCGTTCCTGGCCGAGCAGGCGGGCGGCAAGGCGAGCGACGGTAAAGAGCGTATTCTGGATATCGTGCCGGAAAGCCTGCACCAGCGCCGTTCGTTCTTCGTCGGCAACAACCATATGGTGGAAGACGTTGAACGCATGATCCGCGAATTCCCGGACGCGTAAGGCGTAAAAGGGGAGCCTGACAGGCTCCCCTTTTTTTATCATGCCGTTTGCGCCGTCAGCCTGAAGGAGGCCATCGCCTCCATCAGCTCGCGCGACTGCGCCTCCAGGGAACGTGTTGCCGCAGAGGATTGTTGAACCAGCGCCGCGTTTTGCTGTGCCGTTTCATCCATCTGATTAACGGCGATATTCACCTGCTCAATGCCGCGGCTCTGCTCCTGAGACGCCGTTGCAATTTCTCGCATCAGTTTGGTCATACGCAGCACTTCGGTGGCGATCTCGTCCATCGTCTCACCGGCCTGTTGCGCCAGCTCGCTGCCCTCGTTCACGTGGGTTTGCGAATCGCTGATAAGCGAGCGGATCTCTTTCGCGGCATCGGCACTGCGGCTGGCGAGATTGCGCACCTCACCCGCCACGACCGCAAAACCCCGTCCCTGCTCGCCCGCACGCGCCGCTTCTACGGACGCGTTCAGCGCCAGAATATTGGTCTGGAAGGCGATCCCGTCGATAACACTCAGGATATCGGCGATGCGCGCCGCGCTGCCGGAGATATCGCGCATCTTCTCGATGACGTAGCACACCATTTCGCTGCCGCGATCGGCGGTGTCGGAGACCGACTGCGCCAGCTGGTGCGCCTGCCCGGCGTTTTCGGCGTTACGTTTCACCGTGGCGGTGATCTCTTCCATGCTGGCGGCCGTCTGCTCCAGCGACGTGGCGGTGGATTCCGTGCGCTGGGCAAGGTTCAGGTTCCCGGCCGTCAGCTCGCGGCTGCCGGTATCAATCTGCGAGCTGGCGTCGCGCACGCGCAGGACGGAGCCCATCAGCGACTGACGCATCTCTTCGATGGCCGCGTTGAGGCGATTAAATTCCTGGCTCGCAGGCGCGTTCAGGGCGTAGGTCAAATCCCCTGCCGCCACGTGTTCCAGCTGGGCAATTGAGGCTGAAAGCGGCTTGAGCAGCATATGGCGCAGCACCAGCCAGGCCAGCACGATAATGCCTGCCGTCAGCAGCGCCGCGACGATAATCAGGATCAGCACGCGGGTTTTACTCGCCTGCACGGCGCTCACTTCCGCTTTGCCGCGCGCCTCGCTCCACGCCTGGAACGCCTGCATATCGTTATCAAACTGCTTCGCCACCGGCACCAGCTTGCTTTCCAGCAGATCGTAATAGCCGTCCGCGCTTTGCTCGTTCAGGGCGTTCAGCATCGGGGTGATGCCCTGCTGGTTGTACACCGCCAGGCTCGCGGCGACCTTATCCAGCAGCTTTTGTCCCTGTTCATCCGCCACGCCACCGCCGATCACGCCCTTCAGCGTTTTCTGTGCCAGCGTCACTTCCTGGTTAATGGTTTTGACCGCCTTGGCCGCATCGTCCAGCAGCCCGACCTCCATCATGCGGACGGCCTGACCCGCTTCGTTACGCGCGCGCAGGATCAGCGTATAGCCGGCATTCAGCTGCACCATCTGTTCACCCTGAAGGTGATTGATGCGCTGGAGAGAAGCGGAGCTTTGTGTAAGGGCATAAATGCCGATGCCGCTGACAATCAGCAGCAGAAGGGTCATAACGGCCAGTAAAGAGAGCAAGCCGGTACGAATCGATAGCGTTTTAAGCATGATGTTATTTCCGGTAGCGAGATATTTCTGGGCATAAAAAAAGAGTATCGGCCGCTACCGGAAAATGTTTAGACTTTAAGCAATATCAGCACGTTATCGCCCTGTAACAGAGGTATTTACACGGGTAACAGGCGAGCTTTGGCGGTTCTCCCACAGCACCGTCAGGCCGCGCTGAAGCGCGATAAAAATAAACAGCAGAATGCCAATGGCGATTTTGGTCCACCAGGAGCTGAGCGTGCCGTCGAAGTTGATGTAGGTCTGAATCAGCCCCTGGATCGCCACGCCAAATAGCGTGCCCAGCACCGTCCCCACTCCGCCGCTGAGCAGCGTGCCGCCGATGACCACCGAGGCAATGGCGTCCAGCTCAACCCCCACCCCCGCCAGCGCATAGCCTGCCTGGGTGTACACCGAAAACACAATCCCCGCGAGCGTGGCAAGGCCGGTCGAAAGCATATAGATGCGGATGGTGGTGCTGCGCGTGGAAATCCCCATCAGGTTCGCGGACGTGGCGCTGCCGCCAATGGCATACACCTGATTACCAAACCGGGTACGGTGGGCGAGGAAGATCCCGATCACCACCACGCCCAGCATCAGCAGCCCCATCGCGCTCAGGCGCCCTCCGCCGGGAATTTTCCACGCCAGGCTGGAGAGCGTGTCGTAGATCGGATGGTTAATCGGAATCGACTCCTCCGACACCAGATAGCTCACGCCGCGCAGGAAGAACATCCCGGCAAGGGTGATGATAAACGCCGGGATTTTCAGCGCGTCGATTAAAAGCCCCATAAAGGCGCCGAACGCGCAGCCCATGGCCAGCACCAGCGGGAACGCCAGCAGCGGCGAAATGCCCCAGTAGCCAATGGCCTTGGCGAGGAACACGCCGGTAAAGGCGATCACCGACCCAACGGAGAGGTCGATCCCGCCGGAGAGGATCACAAAGGTCATGCCGACGGCAATAATCCCGAGAAACGCGTTATCGGTCAGAATGTTGCAAATCACCCGCGTGGAGGCGAACCCCGGGAACTGGGTCAGGCAATAGAGGTAGCCCAGCACGAACACGCCCAGCGTGATCGTTAACGGCAAATTACGTTTTATCATGACCGCGGATCCCCTTAATGAGAGTGATAAAGCGCGGCGACTGCACGATAAGTACGATAAGCACCACGACCGCTTTGACGACCTGATTGAGCTCCGGCTGGAAGCCGGAGAGCAAAATACCGGTATTCATACCCTGAATAATCAGCGCCCCCACCACCGAGAGCAGCAGGTTAAACCGTCCGCCCATCAGCGATCCGCCGCCGATCACCACCGCGAGGATCGCGTCCAGCTCCAGCCAGAGCCCGGCGTTGTTGGCATCCGCCCCGCGAATATCGGCGGCCACGATCACCCCGGCAATCGCGGCGCAGACGCCGCTCAGGACGTAGGTCAGCATCACCATCAGCCGGGTATTCACCCCGGCGTTTTTCGCGGCCCGAATGTTAATCCCCACCGCTTCAATGAACATCCCGAGCGCCGTTTTGCGGGTGAAAAGCCAAAATATAACCAGCGTCACGAGGGCAACGATCACCGGCGTCGGGAAGAACAGGACGTTACCGCTGCCGATCCACGCCAGGCTCGGGGAGCTAAAGGTGACGATTTGACCGGAGGTAATAAGCTGCGCCACGCCGCGCCCGGCCACCATCAAAATCAACGTCGCGACAAACGGCTGGATCTTGAGCACCGCGACCAGAATGCCGTTCCACAGCCCGGCTAATACGCCGGACCCCAGCGCGGCGAGCAGAACCACCGGCAGGCTGTGCCCGGCAACGGTCATTGAGGCAGCGGTGGCGCCCGCAATCGCCATTACCGCACCGACGGAGAGGTCGATCCCGCCGGTGGCAATCACCAGCGTCATGCCAATCGCCAGCAGCGCCACGGGCGCGGCACGGTTTAAGATGTCGATCGGGCTACCAAACAGGCGGCCATCCTGCACGACGATCTGGAAAAAATGCGGGGCTACCAGGCTATCCACCAGCAGCACCAGCAGCAGCGCTACGATTTGCGGCGTGCCGGTCGGCCAGCTGAAGCGGCGCTTCGCTTCGCCAGTTTGCGAAAGAGAACGGGACATCACATTTGACTCCTTACGCCGCGATGGCATTCATGATCGCCGGAACGGACAGCTTATCCAGCGGGATCTCAGCCACCTGCCTGCGATCGCGCATGATAATGACGCGATCGGCATAGCCAACCAGCTCCTCCAGCTCAGACGAGATCACCAGCAGCGCCAGACCGTCGGCACACAGCGTTTCGATAAGCCGGATGATTTCGACGTGCGCGCCCACGTCGATGCCGCGCGTGGGCTCGTCGAGGATCAGGAACTGCGGTTTGGTCAGCAGCCAGCGAGAGAGCAGCACCTTCTGCTGGTTGCCGCCGGAGAGAAACTCAATGGGCTGTTCGGCGCTCGGGGTACGTATACCGAGCTGGCGGATAAAGCGCTCGGCAATGACGTTTTGCTCTTTACGCGGGATCGGACGCAGCCAGCCGCGCTGGGCCTGTAGCGCCAGAATGATGTTTTCCCGCACCGAGGCGGCGGCAATAATTCCGTCCGTTTTCCTGTCTTCCGGGCAGAAGCCCACCCCGAGGCACGACGCCTGATGCGGCGAGCGTAGCGTTTGCGGTTTGCCTTTGATCAGCGCCGTTCCGCTGTCGGCGGGCCTGATCCCGAAGATCACTTCGGCGGTTTCGGTGCGTCCGGAGCCTAACAGACCCGCCAGACCCACAATTTCGCCGGGGCGCACCTCCAGGTTAAACGGCGCGATGGTTCCTTTTTTGCCGTAGTCGTGAAAGGCGGCGATCGGTTTTTCGCTCAGCAGCGTGCGGCCCGCGCGCTGGAGTGCGTTGGTCTCCAGCTCGCGGCCCAGCATCATTTTGACCAGCTCAATCTGCGGCAGCTCGCGGGTTTCCCGGCAGCCGACAAAGCCGCCGTTGCGCAGCACCGTAATGCGGTCGCTTACCTCGTAAACCTGATCGAGAAAGTGCGTAACAAAGATCAGGCTCACGCCCTGATCGCGCAGCTGGCGCATCAGGGTAAAAAGCATCTCCACTTCCTGGGTATCGAGGCTGGCGGTGGGTTCATCGAGGATCAGCACTTTCGCCGAGAGATCGATAGCGCGACAGATCGCGACGATCTGCTGCATCGCCACGGAAAAGCGGTTCAGCGGTTCGCGCACGTCGAGAGAGAAATCATAAGACTCCATCAGCTTCGTGGCGCGCGCTTCCATCTCTTTGCGGCGCAGCAGGCCAAAACGTCTGGGCTCGCGGCCTATAAACAGGTTGTCCGCTACCGACATGTTTGGCAGCAGGTTCACTTCCTGGTAGACCGTGCCGATCCCCAGCTGCTGGGCATGCGCGGTATTCTTTGGCGAAATCGCGTTACCTTCCAGCCAGATAGCGCCGCGATCGGCGTGATATACCCCCGTCAGGGTTTTAATCAGCGTCGACTTCCCCGCGCCGTTTTCGCCGAGCAACGCCATGATCTCCCCTCGCCGCAGGGTGAAATCAACGTTATCCAGCGCCTTAACGCCTGGGAAAAATTTACTCAGGCCCTCGGTGCGGAGGATTTCCTGGTGTTGTTCGGTGGTCATGATTTCCCCCTGCATTAAGCCGGATGACGCTACGCTTATCCGGCCTACAAATGAGCGTATCGTAGGGCGGGTAAGCGCCGCGCCACCCGGCAATGTCACTGATCAGTAGCCCATATTTTTCTTCTTCTCTAACTCTTCTTTCGCCGTGTCCGGCAGGTAGAGCGTGGATTTGGTGACCGTCACTTTTTCAGGCACCGTGCCGTCTTTCTTGAATTTCTCCAGCGCGTCGAATGCCGGGCCCGCCATGTTTGGCGTCAGCTCAACGCTGGCGTTCGCTTCGCCGTCAATCATCGCTTTGTAGATGTCCGGCACGCCGTCGATCGAGCCGGTAAGGATATCTTTGCCCGGCTTCAGGCCCGCTTCTTTGATGGCCTGAATGGCGCCGATCGCCATGTCGTCGTTATGGGCGTAAACCATGCAGATATTTTTGCCGTTATTTTCTGCCTTGATGAAGCTTTCCATGACCTCTTTACCCTTGCTGCGGGTGAAGTCGCCGGACTGAGAACGGACGATCTTAATGTTTGGCGCGCTGGCGATGGCCTGCGCGAACCCTTTCTTGCGGTCGATCGCGACGCTCGCACCAACCGTTCCCTGCAACTCAACCACGTTACACGGCTTGCCATCCACCTGCTTCACCAGCCAGTCACCAATCAGTTTGCCTTCCAGCACGTTATCGGCGGTGACGGTGGTCATATAGAGAGATTTGTCTTTTACGTCGATGGAACGGTCGAGCAGGAAGACAGGAATTTCAGCATCTTTGGCTTCCTTCAGCACCGGCTCCCAGCCCGTCGCGACAACCGGGGCGATAAAGATGGCATCCACGCCCTGGGCGATAAATGAGCGCACCGCTTTGATCTGGTTCTCTTGCTTTTGCTGACCATCAGCGATTTTCAGCGTAATACCGCGCTTTTCAGCCTCACTTTTCGCCACGTTCGTTTCAGCGGCGCGCCAGCCGGATTCAGATCCGACCTGCGAAAATCCAACGGTTAACGGTGCGGCCATCGCCATAGACGACATGGCTGCCGAAACTGCTGTAACAAGAAGTAAGCGCTTCCACATATGAACGTCCTCGTAGGGTAGGTTATTGTTGGTTAAAAGATGTTCTGCGGATGAACTATAGCCAATGGAATATGTTACGGATTGCGTTACGTCACACTTCAGAAAAGTGAATAAAACGTTAATCACAAGTTTGTAATCGCTTTCATTTCCACATTTAAAATGCGGCTGAGTTTATGGATTATCCTGTCATGGAAACGGTCTGAAAAGTGAAGGCGCGGGGGAGATAAGACGAAAACAGGCGAAGACTTTCAGCGCCAGTTGGCTATAATACTTGCCACTTGTTTACCATCCATTTTGAAGGACACCGACATGAGCTTACTCAACGTCCCTGCGGGTAAAGAACTGCCAGAAGACATCTACGTGGTTATCGAAATCCCGGCCAACGCAGATCCAATCAAATACGAAATCGACAAAGACACCGGCGCGCTGTTCGTTGACCGTTTCATGTCCACCGCCATGTTCTATCCGTGCAACTACGGCTACATCAACCACACCCTGTCTCTGGACGGTGACCCGGTTGACGTACTGGTCCCAACGCCATACCCATTGCAGCCAGGCTCCGTCATTCGCTGCCGTCCTGTTGGCGTGCTGAAAATGACCGACGAAGCGGGTGAAGATGCGAAACTGGTTGCCGTACCGCACACCAAGCTGAGCAAAGAATACGATCACATTAAAGATGTGAACGACCTGCCAGAGCTGCTGAAAGCGCAGATCGCCCACTTCTTCGAGCACTACAAAGATCTCGAAAAAGGCAAATGGGTTAAAGTTGAAGGCTGGGATAACGCAGAAGCGGCGAAAGCAGAAATCATCGCCTCTTTCGAACGTGCAGCTAAGAAGTAATTCTTACTGCTGATACTAAGCCCCGCGCGTCGGGGCTTTTTTTTCTCTGGTTAAAAGCCCTACAGATGATTTTTAAGAAGAATCTCATTCATTTTGGGCGAGGCATTCAAAAATGAAAAAATATCCCTATTAATTATGGTGGGAGTGGTTGAATAGCTTGGCTGTTCACAACATACTGTCATGATGAACATTAATCCCCATTTATTATTGGATTCATATGTCATCCATTAACATTGATGTAGCCCGCCCAACTGGAATTTATTTTATTATTGAAAGGCTGTATTCCCGCGATGGCCTTATGCCTTCTTTTGGAGAAATCAGCCCCTCTTTAACGCAGGTGCACCGTACTGTCATTCAGCTAAAACGTAAGCAAGACATGTTCATGGATGGGGTTAAAGTTACCCCAAAAGATATTACCCTTTGGCAACAGATAAAATACCTTACGGGTTCAAAAGTCACGACTAAAGATACAGATACGCTAGTGTATACAACCGATTTTATCGGCTCCCTTGTTGCCACAACGCCGTTAGGCAATATTGAACTTGAGAATATTCCTCGGTTCCTCACTACAGAGTCTATCCACTCCCTGCCACAGGCGGTGAGTTATGGTCGAGATCCCATTCCACATGTTCTCCTTTATGGTCGTAAGGATATTATCTTTTTTATGGATAATGGTGGAAAAGGTACACCAACCGCTATTGCAAAATATAACCATAATACGCGTGATCTTGCCATAATCAAAGATCAGCTAGAAGCCAGTAAGACAATGAAAGAGCTGCTCTCAAAAGGAGCAAAACTATGAGTAAAAAAAGTCATTTAGTAAGTTTAACCATCCTTATCATTGCCGCGTTTATCTTCGGCAGAAGCACGTACATTGAATACTTGGCATGGTATTATGGGACCAATGATTTAATATTTAACGAAACAACCCCCTCATTAGTATCCAGTTTATTTAACGGGCTCTACTTCGCCCTTTCAGCATGTATTATTTACGTGTTACTCATTATATTAAAGAGAATCCCCAAAAATATTGTAGTTTCATGTCTGCTTCAGTTCTGTATTAATATTGGGCTATATACTCTTTTTGTTGCAGTAGATAGAGGTTATAGTAAATTGCATACTTTAGGCTCTGGTGCTACTGACATCACCCACAGCTATTTTTTAGGGGCGTTGCTGACGAGCACTCTCCTGACCGTCGCGATCGTGAGCGTAATACATGCTAAGTTTCTTTCTTCAAAGCATAAAGATGGGCTACATAAAGGCGTTTGATTGCTATGGCAAAGACAGCAAAGGGCAGTATCTCTGCATCATGACGTTCCAGCTTGCCTGGTTTATGTTTTACTTATGGATCCCTTATCGAAGCGATTATGCGATTCTGCTGTTTTTACTGTTCTTTCTGCCCGTCATTTCAAGCAATACGCGGTGCATAAACTACTATGGCCGTTCACGCTCCTTGTGTTTGTTATGGCTTATCGCCCCGTACATCATGCTGTTCATTCCTTTGTTTTTAACCCGGCGCAAGGATACAGAACAAAGCTGATTGAACAAAAAACAACGCCACCTTACGGTGGCGTTGTCGTTTTTCATAACTGGTCTCTGTCTAACCAGTTACCGCTTTCAATCAGCGTTAACCCGTCGACCGAACGTTGGTACACGTACATCCATGCACTGCCGTAAGGCGTCTGGATCAACTGGCGAGCGTATTCACCGCCCCTGGTGCGCAAGGCATCAAGTTCGGCCAGCGTAGCATTATCAATACGATAAACCTCACCCTGTACCGTTCCGTTCCCCGGAACCGCGCCTGGATAGTGGCCCAGACTGTACAGCTGATAGTTTTCGATTGTGTAATTTCCCAGCAACTGGGCGTTTGTCATCCAGTGGCTGTTGCCTTGCTTGGTTCGTAAACTGCCGTAAACAAATATTCGCATTGCTAAAACTCAAACTGATAGAGCAGATCAAGTGCCTGGTCTACGCCGGACACTGCTTCCAGATATAGCTTAGGCATCAGGCGGTAACGTAACGTGAGTGTAGCCAGTGAGTCAAAGATCCCCACGCCATATTTTACCTGTAGACCCGGCAGTACATAGCCGCTGACCACTACCTGCGAAGAGTCACCCACGCCCTGAGTGTCCAGCGCCAGATTGCTTACGCCAAACGTCTCGCCGATTTTACCCACAACCTGACCACTTTGTGCAACCCCCAGACCGACTAACATTGACGTCATTGCCGCACCATCGCCCTGTTGGCTATCCAGACCCTGTCCGCGCAGCAGGTAAGAGAGCGCTTCCTGTTGCGACATGGCCGGGTCAGAGAAGATCTCTGCCTTAGGTTCATCGGCGGAGCCCGTCACGCGCACGCCCGCAATCACATCATCTTCGGTGGCTTCCGGGTTACGGATCGCTTCGATATTCAGGACCGGCTGATCCGGTGGACCGGAGAACAGCAGCTCACCTTTACGCACAATCAAATCCTGACCGTAGGCATGGAAGCGCCCTTCAGGAATATTGATTTGTCCATTCAGGCCCAGCCCCTGCTGATCCTGCGCCACTTTCAGGTCACCCGTGAGTCTCGCCTTCAGCCCAAACGCGTCCAAACGCACGTTATTCCCCACGTGCACGATAAGATTACTATTGATCGGTATGCCAGCGCTCTTCTGTTCAACAGGTTTCAGATTTTCATTGAGCATAACTTCATCACTGGAGACGCCAACCGCGCTTTCCGGCACCTCGTGAACCACGATGCGCGCCCACGGGACGTCGACGCGGCCGTCCAGCGTGAAGAAGCTTGGCGTGGCCTCAAAGACCACATCTGGCGATACGTCCAGCCGCACCATCGGCGGTACCGTGATACGCACCCTGCTGCCTTTGGCCGCAATACGGGCGCGCCAGTTATCAAGCTGGCTCCAGTCTGCGTCGCCGCTCAGGTTGATTTGTCCCTGCTGCGTCAGCACTGAACCACTGAGGGTTGAGCTTTGACCGTTAAAGTTCATCGCAAGCTGGCTTGGCTGCATATCGAACGGCATAAAGTTACCGTCGATGTCCACGCCGCTTAACCGCATCTGGCCAAACAGCTGCGGGCTTTGCGCATCTCCCGCCAGGCGCAGGTTGGCGCTGAGCATACCCGCCGCTTTTTCACCCCGCGAGAAAATCGGATTCACCATCGCCAGGTTGAAGTTGCGAATATTGACGTTGCCGCCGAGGTTGCGCCGCCCTTGCGGATCGGTAATTTGCACCTGGCCGTCAAGCTGACCGTTGTTGGTCAGACGAATAAGCCACCCCAGCTCCGCGCGGTTGTTACGCAGGTCGGCATTCAGATTCAGGGTGTCGAACGCCACCGGCAGCGGCGCGTCATTGACCTCCTGCGTGACCTTCACGTTACGCCCGGAGAGACTCACGCTGCCCTGCGGCAGCCCCTCTTTGGTGGTGTCCCACGCGACGTCCGCTTTACCGCTAAAGACCCCGCTCGCCTGGGTGGTTTCCGGCATAAACGGTTTCAGCATGGCCAGGTCAAAACGGTTGAGGTTGATCTGCGCGCGTCCTTCCGCGCCCGCATCAATGGTCTGCGGCACGCACAGCTCGGCGTTCGGGTTGGTCCAGCAGTGCGGTCCAATGCTGATTTTCTGCTCTGCGTTGCGGTAGTCCAGCGCGATGGATCGGGACAGCACCAGCGGTCCAACCGGCGTGCTGAAGCGGGTGTTGTCCAGTTGCCCTTTCCAGCGCGTCGCGTTGCGGTCAAAGCTGCCGGTCAGGTGCAGTTGCCCGGAGACCGGCTCGCCCTGCACGCGCAACTGGAGATCGTGCTGCTTCTCGTTACCTTTCGCCGCAAGCGTCACCAGGCTGATGTTCACGTCAGGCTGAGAAATACGCTCCACGCGCAGGTTGAGGCTACCTCCGATCTGATCGGTGGATTTCACGTCCCCTTCTACGCGCACGCGAGCAATGGAGAGTTCCTGCCAGCGCAGGTTGTTAGCGGTAATGTCCGCCAGCAACTGCGGCGCTTCCACCGTACCGCGAACCTTCACTAACCCTTTCGCCGTACCGCCAAGGCCCGGCAGGGCGTTATCAAGGTTTGGCGCGTCGATGGTGGCATCCAGATCGAGGTCTTTTACCCCCAGCTCGCCTTTGATATCCGCCGTGTTGCGGCCCAGCGCCACGTGCAGGCCCGGGATCACCCACTGGAGATAGCTGTTGCCCTTAACCGAGCCCTCTACGTTGATTTTGTTCTGCTTCACGTTGCCGGTCAGCTTGATTTCCGGCACGTCCATCTGCCAGGTGCCGCCGTACAGGCTGCCGCGGGTTTTGATCAAGCCGTCGAGTTTTGACGGCCAGTCCGGTACCTCTTTGGCGGTGTTGATCCCGGCCAGCTTCAGCTCGCCGCGCCAGCTGATCGCCTGCTGCCAGTCGAGCAGCGCGGTCAGCTCGGTTTTTCCTTCCAGCGCTGCCACGGTCAGCTTGTCGAGGTTTACCTGCAACTCGTTACCCTTCGCATCCAGGGTGATATCGGCGGGCGGTACCCCCTGCCCCTTCACTGCCGTGCGGAACGACAGCGTGTAGTCGGTCATTTTGCCACTCAGCTTCAGCTTCAGATCGTCGGCCTGGAACTGCTTTTCGCCGGTGAATGGCCAGTAAAGCTGCTTGCTGACAATCTCAAGGTTGAGCGGTAAACCGGCTTCTGCCAGCTGGGTTTGCCCGCGCAGCACCATATCCACCGGGCCGGACAGGTTCACGCCGAACTCAAGCTTCTCGCGCAGCGCACCGCCGACCTTCACCTTCACCTTTTCGCCCTTCAGCGGATCGATGTTCAGGGCACTGTTCAGAGTAATATCCACCGGCCAGTTGTCGCGCAGCTGCGCGTTACCTGAGGCGTTCACCGAGCCCTGACTGGAGTCGATATCCAGCGCGTCGAGCTTCATGTTGCCGTCGATGCTGCTGACTTTAAGCAGCATGTTGTAGACCGTCAGATCGGTATCACCCGTCAGACGCAGCTGCTCGCCCTTAAACTCTTCGATATTGAGGTTCAGCGGCAGATGCACGTCGGTCATCTCCGGCAGCACCGGTTTCGAGAAGAGATCTTTCAGCGTTTCACCCAGCGGTTTTTCTTCCGGCTGAGGGTTCTGGATCTTCGGCTCGACGATCTCTTCCTGCGCCACGTCGGCCACCTTCGGCAGCGCAATCAGCAGCCCTTGCAGGGAAGTTGGGGTCAGGGTGAGGTTTTTCTCCTGCCAGCGCAGACCGGAGGTGAAATCCATCACCGATACCGTCGTATCGTCGATTTTGACGTTGACGTTATCCAGCGCAACCCGGTAGAGCGCAATCGGGTACGGCGTGGAGAGGTTAAGCGGGCCGCTATCCTCTTCCTCGACGGGCTCAGACTTCGGCATTTTTTTGGAATCTATCGCCACGTTTACGTCTTTTAACGACAGATCGTTTACGCACAGCCTGCTGTCCCGCAGGCAGCCCAGCTTCACCGCCATATGAAACTCGCCCGCGTTCACCGCCACGCCGGGCTGTTCATAGCGGATATTTTTCAGGCGCAGATCGCGCCAGCCGCCCGTCACCTGGCCGATTTCCAGCCCCGGCACCCAGCGGTTCGCGGCGTTAAACAACAGATGCAGGCCCGTGGTGGTGCCCACCAGAAACGCCACCGTGCCCAGCAGCAATACGATAAAAATCAGCACTCCGAGGCTTATCTTCTTCCATAAACTCATAATTCAGGCCCCAGACCGATGTAAAACTGTAAACCGTGTTCTTCTTTGTCACCCACCGGAACGGCGAAATCGAGCTTGATCGGCCCGACCGGTGACTGCCAGCGCACGCCTACGCCCGCGCCGGTTTTGAAATCGCTGCGGCGGATATCGTTTACCGCTTCACCGCTGTCGACAAACATGGCGCCCCACCATTTGCCGCTGACGTTGTACTGGTACTCCAGCGAGCCGGTCGCCAGCTTAGAGGCCCCGGTCAGCTGGCCTTTTTCGTTTTCAGGTGAGATCGACTTGTACTTATACCCGCGAATGCTGCGGTCGCCCCCGGCGAAGAAGCGCAGGTCCGGCGGAACGCGCTCAAAATCACCCGTCTCAATCCAGCCGAGATTGCCGCGCATCACAAAGCGGTGTTTGTCATACAGCGTGCGGATCCAGACGTTTTGCGCCTGAAAGACGGAGAAGTCCACGTCGGATCCCCAGGCGGTGTTGGAATAATCGATGGAGTAGCGCTGGGAATCGCCCCAGGTCGGCATCAGGCCGCCGCGCGAGCGTGTGCGGCTGATCATCACACCCGGATAAAGCAGCATGGTGGTGTTGGTGACGTTGGCCTGGGTAAAGTGATCGAGGCTCCAGCGCAGGTTAATGGCGCGCTGCCAGCCGCTGGAGAGATCCCAGAAGCGTGAGACCGCAAGCGTCGTCGAATCCTGCTCGGTATCGTTCAAATCGGTACGCTTAAAGCCGCCCTGCACCAGGTAATATTGCTCAAGCGGGTTTTTCAGCAGCGGCATTTTGTAGCTGAAGTCCAGCTGCTGTTCAGGCGCAGAGAGGCTGACGCTGGTGGTCAGGCTGTGGCCGTAGGAGTTCATCCACGGTTTTCTCCACGAGGCCTTCACGCGCGGGCCGACGTCCGTGGAGTAGCCGACACCGGTCTCAATGGTGTTCTCGGTGCGCGGAGAGACCACGCCATGCAGCGGTAATACCTTCGTTTTACGGGATTTTTCAAATTCAGGCGCCACCACCACGGAGTTAAACCAGCCGGTAGCGGACAAACGACGGTTCAGCTCGCCGAGGTCGCTGGACTGGTAGTAGTCGCCCTTTTTGAACGGCACCAGATTTTGCAGATACTCGTCACGGATCTGCGATCCTTCGAAGGTTACATCGCCAAACCGATAGCGTTCGCCGCTGTCGTAGTCGATATCCCAGAATGCCTGACGTCGCTCAAGCGCAACGCCCAGCTGGCTTTTGTTGAACTTGCTGTCGAAATAGCCTTTACGCAGGGAAACGTTGGTCAACGACTTTTTAAAGCGATCGTAATCCCCGTGATTGAGCACGGTGCCCACTTTCGGGCGGTTGCTGAGCAGATCCAGGTAGTCCCGATCCGTGCGCGCACCGCCGCGCAGCACCACGTTCGTGCCACCAATCAGGACGGGTTCGCCCGGCGAAACGCGGGCAATCAATACCTGACGCCCCTTCGCCGGCGGCGGGCGTAAGTCGAAATCGATGGTGGGTTCGTAGTACCCCAACGCCTTTAAGCCTTCGCGAATGGCGTCATCCACGCGCGCGCGAAAACGCCGATCCGGCGTCACTTCATCGCTCTGGATGGTGGAAAGCTGCGCACGCACGTTTTTTTCCAGCGCCCCGGATAACCCCTCAACCTGCAAACGGACATTCGCCGCGCTGGCAATCCCGCTTGTCAGCATTAAACTGACTAAACATAACTGGCGGATCTTTGTCACGTTTTCTCCTGAATATCCCTGTTTCCACCCTGGAAGCAAATGCAGTGCCGCTCCGCGGCAAAATACGGCCTGCTGGCCAAAAACCCAAATTACGGGTTGAAAAAGGGTGCAACACCCAAATATTTCTTATGATTAAATCTAGACTCATTCATCGCATTTATTGTGTTCAATTAAACGCTTCGTGACAACCTTAACCGAAACAACGCTACCCGGGAGGCCCCACCGTGAGTTTATTCGATAAAAAGCATCTGGTATCACAAGCCGATGCGTTACCGGGACGCAACACCCCTATGCCAGTGGCGACATTACACGCCGTAAACAACCATTCAATGACAAATGTTCCTGATGGAATGGAGATCGCCCTGTTTGCCATGGGCTGCTTCTGGGGCGTAGAGCGCCTGTTCTGGCAGCTGCCGGGCGTTTACAGTACCGCTGCGGGCTACACCGGAGGGTATACGCCTAACCCAACCTACCGCGAAGTCTGTTCCGGCGAAACCGGGCATGCCGAGGCGGTCCGTGTGGTGTATGACCCGAGCGTTATCAGCTATGAACAGCTGCTCCAGGTGTTCTGGGAAAACCATGACCCGGCGCAGGGCATGCGTCAGGGTAACGATCACGGCACCCAATACCGTTCGGCTATTTATCCGCTCACCCCAGAGCAGGAGGCCGCGGCCCACGCCAGCCTGACGCGTTTCCAGGAAGCGATGCAGGCCGCTGGCGATAAACGCCAGGTGACGACCGAAATCGCTACCGCGAAACCGTTCTACTATGCTGAAGACGATCACCAGCAGTATCTGCATAAAAATCCGTACGGCTACTGCGGGATTGGCGGCATCGGCGTTTGCCTGCCTCCACAGCACGCCTGATTACTGCACTAGCGCCACGCGAGCCGCGTGGCGCATAACTCAACCACACTCCCCGCCGCAGGCCCACCTTATTTGTCGAAAACGTGACCTCTGGCAGATTTACACGCCTTTACGCTATACTACCGCTGAAATAATCGGCTCAACGCTACGAGCTGACTTCAATGTGTCTTCACACGAATGGTATCAACTCCCCTTCTGAGGATCTGGCGAGAAGCCGGATAAACTATGTTAAACAGTATTTTAGTAATACTTTGTCTTATTGCCGTCAGTGCATTTTTCTCGATATCGGAGATCTCGCTGGCTGCTTCCCGTAAAATCAAACTGAAGCTGCTTGCCGACGAGGGCAACATCAACGCATCACGCATTTTGAAAATGCAGGAAAATCCCGGCATGTTCTTTACCGTGGTGCAGATTGGCCTTAACGCGGTCGCCATTCTTGGCGGTATCGTGGGCGATGCAGCATTTTCTCCGGCGTTTTATAGCCTCTTTGTAAAGTACATGTCCGTAGAGCTGGCCGAGCAGTTGAGCTTCATCCTCTCCTTCTCGCTGGTCACCGGTTTGTTCATTCTATTCGCGGACCTGACCCCGAAACGCATCGGTATGATTGCGCCAGAAGCTGTGGCTTTGCGTATCATCAACCCGATGCGCTTCTGTCTGTACGTCTTCCGCCCGCTGGTGTGGTTCTTTAACGGCCTGGCGAACGTCATTTTCCGCATCTTCAAGCTGCCGATGGTGCGTAAAGACGACATCACATCCGATGATATTTACGCCGTGGTGGAAGCCGGGGCGCTGGCAGGCGTGCTGCGCAAGCAGGAACACGAGCTGATTGAGAACGTTTTCGAACTGGAATCCCGTACCGTTCCCTCTTCCATGACCGGCCGTGAGAACATCATCTGGTTCGATCTGCATGAAGATGAGCAGAGCCTGAAGACCAAAGTGGCGCAGCATCCGCACTCCAAATTCCTGGTCTGTAACGAAGATATCGACCATATCATCGGCTATGTGGACTCCAAAGACCTGCTGAACCGCGTGCTGGCAAACCAGAGCCTGGCGCTGAACAGCGGCGTGCAGATCCGCAATACCCTGATTGTGCCGGACACCCTGACGCTCTCCGAAGCGCTGGAAAGCTTCAAAACTGCGGGTGAAGACTTCGCGGTGATCATGAACGAATATGCGCTGGTGGTGGGGATTATCACCCTCAACGACGTCATGACGACGCTGATGGGCGACCTGGTCGGCCAGGGGCTGGAAGAGCAAATTGTGCAGCGTGACGAGAACTCATGGCTGATTGACGGCGGTACGCCGATTGAGGACGTGATGCGCGTGCTGGATATCGACGAGTTCCCGCAGTCCGGAAACTACGAGACCATCGGCGGCTTTATGATGTTTATGCTGCGTAAGATCCCGAAACGTACCGACTCGGTGAAGTTCTCCGGCTTCAAGTTTGAAGTGGTGGATATTGATAACTACCGCATCGACCAGCTGCTGGTGACACGCATTGATAGTAAACCGACCGTGCTGGTACCGAAACTGCCAGATGCGGAAGAGAAGGTGTCGGCGTAATCCTTCGCCTGCCCCACAAACATCAACGGCTCCCATCGGGAGCCGTCTTTTTAACTACTACTGCATAGCACGTTGGTTAAGCCATCTCAGTTTGCAGACGCATAACCTGACGGTTGACTTCGGACATCACAGACAAGTGCTGTTTGTCCTTCACTTTTGGGATAAGGATTTTGCCCTTATCGAACTCAAAAGCGCCAACATCCTTGATATACAACCGTCCACGGAACAGGATCTTCACGTACTTCGCCACCTGAAGCGGGTTGTAGCGTTGGAAAATTTTCATTCTTGTATCTCCTGCGAATCATACGCCCTTGCGGTGCCACAATCGGCCCGACTGTCCTGAGCGCAAATTTTGATGCCCAATGACTATAGACCAGAACCTCGTACTTACCCAGTGTGCATAAGTTTATTTACCGTTTGATTACAATTATTCAGAATAATCTTTGCAAAGCGTGATGCAGAGCAGTATATGCCGTCGTTTTTGCGTGGATATGTGCGTTCGCCCGCAAACTGGCATCGGGATTGCGGGAAAAGCCCATTGATCGCACTTATGATTAAAAGCGCATGACCAAGTGGTCGGATCACCTGCTCACAATAAGGAAACACCATGACCCTACGTAACCTCCTGGCAGCAGCTTGCCTGTTGCTGCCGCTGATGGCTTCCGCACACAACATTGAAAAAGGAGAACGTGTTCCGCCGGTCGGTATTGCTGACCGGGGAGAATTGATTCTCGACAATGATAAGTTTAGCTATAAAGCCTGGAATAGCGCGCAGCTCGCGGGCAAAGTGAGAGTTGTACAACATATTGCCGGACGTACATCCGCAAAAGAGAAAAACGCGACCCTTGTGGAGGCGATCAAGACCGCAAAACTCCCGCACGATCGCTACCAGACCACCACCATCGTGAATACCGACGATGCGATTCCCGGCTCCGGGATGTTTGTGCGCTCAAGCCTCGAAAGCAATAAAAAGCTCTATCCGTGGTCGCAGTTTATTGTCGACAGCAACGGCGTGACGCGTAAGGCGTGGCAGCTGGAAGAGGAGGGCTCAGCGATTATCGTGCTGGATAAAGCGGGCCGCGTGCAGTGGGTTAAAGACGGGGCGCTGACGCAGGATGAGGTGCAGCAGGTGGTTGCCCTGCTGCACAAGCTGCTGGATCAGTAGAGTGACACCCGGAAGCCCGGGTTCAGGAATGACTCGCGCGGGGTATAGTCCAGCGGCTTACCCTGCCAGTCATGCACATGCGCGCCCGCCGCTGCGGCAACGGCGTGGCCTGCGGCGGTATCCCAGACGTTAGTCGGCCCAAAACGGGGGTACAGCTGCGCCTGCCCTTCTGCCACCAGGCAAAACTTCAGCGACGATCCGATCGACGTCGTCTGGTGTTCGCCCAGCTGTTGCAGGTACTCTTCCAGCTCGCTGTCGCTATGCGAGCGGCTGATCACCACCAGCGGAGGACGGGCATCGCGCACCTGGATCTGCTTACGTACGCCGCACTCTTCCTTCCAGGCTTTGCCTTCCGCCGCGCTGTACATCACCTTCATCACCGGGGCGTAGACCACGCCGAGCACCGCCTTTCCTTTTTCAATCAGGGCGATGTTGACTGTGAACTCACCGTTACGCTTGATGAACTCTTTCGTGCCGTCCAGCGGATCGACCAGCCAGTAACGCTGCCAGTGCTGACGTTCGTCCCAGCTCTGGGGCGCTTCTTCAGAAAGGACCGGAATATCCGGCGTCAGGGCCTGCAAGCCTTTCAGGATCACCGCATGCGCCGCGATATCCGCCGCCGTCACCGGGGAGTCGTCCGCTTTGCTGACAACGTCCATCGGTTTTGCACCGTCGTACACCTGCATAATGGCATCACCTGCATCCCGTGCGAGCTGACAAATTTTATCTAACATTCTCCACCTCTTCGTTAACGCAGTGGGCATAACTTATTGTTTTAGTTATATCGTAATGTGAACAATTCCGCTATCTGTGAAGCAATTCTGGTTTCAGCGCTCTTTTTTCTGGCAGCATTCACACTTCTGTAAGCAACAAATACTACATACATATTCTTTTGTGGCTTGGATCGAAAAAAGGACTCCTCAGATGATTAAGTTTAGCGCAACGCTCCTGGCAACGCTGATTGCGGCCAGCGTTCAGGCAGCGACGGTGGATCTCCGTATTCTGGAAACGACCGATCTGCACGGCAACATGATGGACTTCGATTACTACAAAGATACGCCTGTCGAAAAATTCGGACTGGTACGTACGGCAAGTTTAATCAACGCCGCCCGCGGTGAAGTAAAAAACAGCGTGCTGGTGGACAACGGCGATCTCATTCAGGGCAGCCCGCTCGGCGACTATATGGCGGCGAAGGGGCTGAAGAAAGGCGAGATCCATCCTGTTTATAAGGCAATGAATACGCTGGACTATGCCGTCGGCAACCTCGGTAATCACGAATTTAACTACGGCCTGAAATACCTGCACGACGCGCTGGCAGGGGCAACGTTCCCGTACGTTAACGCCAATATCATCGACGTTAAGACGGAGAAGCCGCTTTTTACCCCTTACGTGATTAAAGAGACCGAAGTGGTCGACAAGGACGGTAAAAAACAGACGCTGAAAATCGGTTATATCGGCTTTGTACCGCCGCAAATCATGACGTGGGATAAAGCCAACCTCGACGGGAAAGTGACCGTCAACGATATTACCGAAACGGCGCGCAAATACGTGCCGGAAATGCGTGCCAAAGGCGCGGACGTGGTGGTTGTGGTGGCCCACTCAGGCCTGTCGGCAGATCCGTATCGGGCGATGGCTGAGAACTCGGTGTATTACCTCAGCCAGGTACCGGGCGTCGATGCGATCCTGTTCGGCCACGCCCACGCCGCCTTCCCGGGTAAAGACTTCGCCAGCATCAAAGGCGCAGATATTGAAAAAGGCACGCTCAACGGCGTGCCAGCGGTGATGCCGGGGATGTGGGGCGATCACCTCGGGGTGGTGGATCTGGTGTTGAACAACGACAGCGGAAGCTGGAAAGTCACCCAGTCGAAGGCGGAAGCGCGCCCGATCTACGACGCGGTGGCCAAAAAATCACTCGCGAATGAAGACAAAGCGCTGGTCGACGTCCTGAAGCACGATCACGACGCCACGCGTGAATTTGTCAGCAAGCCGATCGGTAAATCCGCCGACAACATGTACAGCTTCCTGGCGCTGGTACAGGACGATCCGACCGTACAGGTAGTCAACATGGCGCAGAAAGCCTACGTCGAGGACTATATTCAGGGCGATCCGGACCTGGCCAATCTGCCGGTATTGTCTGCCGCGGCGCCATTCAAAGTGGGCGGACGTAAGAACGATCCGGCCAGCTACGTTGAGGTGGAAAAAGGCCAGCTGACCTTCCGTAATGCCGCCGATCTCTACCTCTATCCCAACACCCTCGTGGTGGTGAAAGCCACGGGAAAAGAGGTGAAGGAGTGGCTGGAGTGCTCTGCCGGGCAGTTCAATCAGATCGATCCGCATAGCAGCAAGCCGCAGTCGCTGATTAACTGGGACGGTTTCCGCACCTACAACTTCGACGTGATCGACGGCGTGAAGTATCAGATTGATGTTACCCAGCCCGCGAAATATGACGGCGAATGCCAGGCCATTAATCCGCAGGCGGAGCGCATTAAAAACCTGACCTTCAACGGCAAGGCCATTGACCCGAATGCCACCTTCCTGGTGGTGACCAACAACTACCGCGCCTACGGCGGTAAGTTTGCCGGTACGGGTGACAGCCACATCGCCTTTGCCTCGCCGGACGAGAACCGCTCGGTGCTGGCGGCGTGGATTAGCGCAGAGTCGAAAAAGGCGGGTGAAATTCATCCGGCGGTGGACAATAACTGGCGTCTGGCGCCAATCCACAGCGACACGACGCTGGATATTCGCTTTGAGACATCACCGTCCGATAAAGCAGCCTCGTTTATCAGGGATAACGCGCAGTATCCGATGAAAAAGGTCGCGACGGATGATATCGGGTTCGCGATTTATCAGGTGGATTTGAGCAAGTAGTGTAATTGCCGGGTGGCGCTTCGGTATGAACCGGAAACATGGATAACACTTTAGACCGGATAC
>NZ_JADBQL010000034.1:0-25601 GCF_014895905.1 Enterobacter cloacae complex sp. P15RS
TTCCCGCCCGCCCATGGCGTTTGGCTGTCCGGTCAGCGAAAACGGGCCGCAGCCCGGACGGTTGAACTTCCCGCTGGCAAGATGCACGTTAATGATGGCGTTACACTTGTCGCTGCCGCTGGAGGACTGGTTGATCCCCATGGTGTAGAGCGTGATCGCGCGGGGCGCGGTGACAAACCAGTCGTAGAAGGTGCCAATCTCGTCTGGCGTCAGGTCGCAAAACGCCGCCACACGAGGGATAGTCCACTCGCCGCTCCCCTGAATCAGATTGAGCAAACCCACAAACAGCCCGGCGTCGCTGCCGGGTTTCAGCGCCAGATGCAGGTCTGCGACATCGCAGGTGGCGGTTTTGCGCGGATCGATCGCGACCACTTTCATCTGCGGATTGTTGTGTTTGGCCTGCACCAGCCGCTGATACAGCACAGGATGCGTCCAGGCCGCGTTGGACCCGACCAGCACCACCAGATCGCTGTTTTCCACATCTTCGTAGCTGCACGGCACCACGTCTTCACCGAAGGCGCGTTTGTAGCCCACCACCGCCGACGACATACACAGCCGCGAGTTGGTATCAATGTTCGCCGCTCCGATAAATCCTTTCATCAGCTTGTTGGCGGCATAGTAATCCTCGGTCAACAGCTGGCCGGAGGCGTAAAACGCTACCGCCTGCGGGCCCCATTCGTTGATGATGTTCCGCAGCCGCTCGCCCGCTTCGCCCAGCGCCTCGGGCCAGCCTACCTCCAGGCCGTCGACCATCGGGCGCAGCAGGCGTCCCTGCAACCCCGTCGTTTCTCCGAGGGCGGATCCCTTCACGCACAGCCGCCCAAAATTCGCAGGATGGGTTTCATCTCCCCGGATGCTTACCTTTTCGCCATCTACGCTGGCGACCACCCCGCAACCCACGCCGCAGTAAGGGCACGTTGTACGGGTTTCCGTCATGAGGCCTCCGCGCGCATCACCAGCTCTTCGTTGCCAACCCACACCTTGCCGTTTTCGATTTTTACCGGCCAGGCGCGCACCGCGGGTTCGCCGCTCTCCACCTGACAGCCGTCGCGCAGGCGAATGCGCTGCTTGTAGAGCGGAGAGACAACGACCGGTTCGCCCGCCGCATCGCCGAGGATGCCGCGCGAAAGCACGTTCGCGCGGCTACCCGGTTCCCGATCGTCGAGGGCATAAACTGTTTGACCAAAGCGGAACAGCGCAATCGGTTTGCGCCCAAGATGCGCGCCGATGCCCGCCTGCTCCGGGATATCGTCAATGCCGCAAATTTCCTGCCAGCGCTTGCTTTCCTCCACGACAGGGTTGTTCACCGCGGTGCGGAACAGCGCCAGGCGGTCAGGATCGTTAAGGGTGGTTTGCCATTCACACTGGTACGTCTCAACCACCCGGGCCATCTCCTGCTCCAGCTCGTGGGCGATCCCGAGGCTGTCGTTCAGGATCACCTCGCGCAGATAGTCGAGGCCGCCTTCCAGGTTGTCCATCCAGGTACTGGTGCGTTGCAGGCGATCTGCCGTGCGGATATAGAACATCAGGAAGCGGTCGACGGTGCGGATCAGCGTTTCGTCGTCCAGATCGCTGGCGAAAAGATCCGCGTGGCGCGGCTTCATCCCGCCGTTGCCGCACAGGTAAAGGTTCCAGCCTTTATCCGTGGCAATCACCCCCACGTCCTTGCTCTGCGCCTCTGCGCACTCGCGTGTACAGCCGGAAACCGCCATTTTAATTTTGTGCGGCGCGCGCAGCCCCTTGTAGCGGTGCTCCAGCCTGACCGCGAGGCCGGTAGAGTCCTGAACGCCGTAGCGGCACCAGGTCGACCCGACGCAGGATTTCACCGTGCGCAGGGATTTTCCATAGGCGTGCCCGGTTTCAAATCCTGCCTCAACCAGCGCCTGCCAGATCTCCGGCAACTGTTCGAGCGTGGCGCCAAACAGGTCAATACGCTGCCCGCCGGTGATTTTGCTGTAAAGGCTATAGCGTTTCGCAATCTGGCCGATGGCGATCAGCCCGTCGGCGGTCACTTCACCCGCAGGCATGCGCGGCACGATAGAGTACGTTCCGTCCTTCTGGATATTGGCGAAGTATCGGTCGTTGGTATCCTGCAACGGCAGGTGCGCCGGTTTGAGCAGATACTCGTTCCAGCAGGAGGCCAGCACGGACCCCACCAGCGGCTTACAGATCTCGCACCCGTGCCCCTGACCGTAGCGGCTGATAAGCTGGTCGAAGGTTCGGATATGGTTGACGCGCACGAGGTGGTAAATCTCCTGGCGCGAGTACGGGAAGTGTTCGCAGATGTCCTTTTTCACCTCCACGCCCTGCTCCGCAAGCTGGAACTCCATCACCTGCTTCACCAGCGCGCTACAGCCACCGCAGCCGGTCGCCGCTCTGGTGCACTGCTTAATGGCGCCGAGATCCGTTGCCCCCGCGCCCACCGCCTGACAAATATCGCCTTTGCTGACGTTATGACACGAACAGATCTGCGCGCTTTCCGGCAGCGCCGCCACGCCCAGCGCTTTCGGCGCGCTGCCTGACGAAGCCGGTAAGATCAGCGTTTCTGGCGCTTTTGGCAGACTGATGCCGTTGAGCATCATCTGCACCAGCGTGGCGTATTCGCTGGCATCGCCCACCAGCACGCCGCCTAGCAGAGTTTTGCTGTCGTGGCTGACCACGATTTTTTTGTAGATTTGCTGTGGCCCATGCGTCCACTGGTAGCTTAGCGCCCCCGGCGTGCGCCCGTGGGCATCCCCAAACGACGCCACGTCCACGCCGAGCAGCTTGAGCTTGGTGCTCATATCCGCACCGGTGAAGCGTTTCTCCTCACCCGCCAGCACGGCGGCGGCCACGCGCGCCATCTGGTAGCCCGGGGCCACCAGACCAAAGATTTTTCCCTCCCACAGGGCGCATTCACCGATGGCAAACACGTTCGGATCGGAGGTCCGACAGGCGTCGTCAATGCAGATCCCGCCGCGCTCACCGATAGCCAGCCCGCTGCTGCGCGCCAGCGCGTCCTGCGGACGAATACCGGCAGAGAAGACCACCATGTCCGTTTCGAGATGTTCACCGTCGGCGAAGCGCAGCACCAGCCCGTCGGGCGTCGAAGCAATTTCCGTGGTGGCTTTACTGGTGTGAACGCCCACGCCCAGCGCCTCGATTTTCCTGCGCAGCATCGCCGCGCCGTCATTGTCGAGCTGCACCGCCATCAGATTCGGCGCGAACTCCACCACGTGGGTTTCCAGCCCGAGCTGTTTCAGGGCATTCGCGGCCTCCAGCCCGAGCAGACCGCCGCCAATCACCACGCCGCGGCGCGAGCCCGCCGCGTGGGCCGCGATATTGTCCAGATCGTCAAGGGTGCGGTAGACAAAGCACCCCGGCAGATCGTTTCCCGGTACCGGCGGCACGAACGGGTACGAGCCGGTCGCCAGCACCAGCTTGTCCCAGTGGATCTCATGGCCGCTGGCGGTACGCACCACGTGCGCTTCACGATCGACAGCGACAATCTGCTGCGACAGGCGCAGCTCAATGCCGTTGTCGGCAAAGAAATCTCCCTCCACCAGCGAGAGCGAGTTTGCGCTGCGTCCGCCAAAATACTCCGACAGATGCACGCGGTCGTAGGCGGCATAGCGCTCTTCGCCAAAGACAACGATCTGATACTGCTGATGCAGATTGCGGTTAACGCAGTCTTCGAGGAAATGATGGCCGACCATACCGTGCCCAACCACCACCAGAGTAGGTTTTGTCATAGCGTTCTGTCCTGCAACCTGCGGTTGCGTTGTGAAACGATCGAACAGCCAGTCCGCGTGTGCGGGCGCAGCCGTTGCCAGTAAATCGGTAAATGTCGCCGCGCTGCGGCAGTCGCCCATCAGCAGCACGCCAGCCAGCGCCCCGCGATGGATCAGTAAACGACGATAGTGGCGGGTCAGCGGATCCCATGAGCTCCAGACCACATCGTCCGCGCGCGCCGTGGCGCGACCGAGGCTAAACAGCTCCACGCCGGTCACCTTAAGACGCACGCCGTTGTCAGTCAGGGTAAAGGGCGCGGTTACGTCACCGGCGAGGCGCGCGGCGAGGATGTCCGCCTGCGCCAGACAGGGGGCGACCAGGCCAAACGTCTGACCGTCAATTTCGCAGCACTCGCCAATGGCGTAGATATTCGGCACGGAGGTTTGCATCTGCTGATCCACCACAATGCCGCGCACGCAGCGAATGCCGCTGGCCCGCGCCAGCGCAACGTTGGGCTGCACGCCAGTCGCCAGCACCACGCGCGCGGCGTCGACGCGGCGTCCGCTGAGCAGCGTCGCGCTATTCGCGTTGATCGCCGCGATGCCGGAGGCGAGTTCACAGCGCACGCCCCGCTCCGCCAGCGCCTCTTCCAGCAGCACGCCCGCCTGCTGGTCAAGCTGCTGCTCCATCAGCCACGGGCCGCGATGCACAAGCGTGACGTTGTCACCTGAAAGGGCCAGCGCTGCCGCCGCCTCCACGCCGAGCACCCCGCCGCCCAACACGACTGCCGGTCCGGAGATGTTCTGAATGGCGCAGGTTTCTGTCAGGGTGCGAAAGGTAAACACGTGCGGCGCGTCGCCGCCGGGGATCGGCGGCACAACGGGTGTCGACCCGGTGGCAAACACCAGCGCATCCCAGCTCAGCGTGCGGGCGGTGGTACGCACTTCATGCGCGTTCAGGTCAACGCCGAGCGCCGTTTCTCCTCGCAGCACCGTCACGTCTCGTGCCGTATACCAGCCTTCATCGTGCAGACAGAGGTGCTCCGCCTGCTTTTCTCCGCCGAGAACCGGTGAGAGCTGGATGCGGTTATAGGCGTGCTGCGGCTCGTCACCGATTACCGTAATCGCCACGCGACCGGGAGCACGCTCGATCAGCGAAGCAATCAGCCGGGTTGCCGCCATACCATTACCGATAATGACCAGTCGCATCGTGCCTCCTCGTTATGCCGCTTTCGGCTGTTTTTCGTAGAGGAAATGGAGAATTTGCTGACGCATGTGGTGATAGCGGCCGTCGTCCGCCAGCTGCACCCGGTTGCGCGGGCGCGGCAGATCGACGCGCAGGATCTCGCCCACGGTGGCCGCCGGGCCGTTGGTCATCATCAGCACCCGGTCAGAAAGCAGCACCGCCTCGTCCACGTCGTGGGTGATGAGCACAATGGTGGTGTTCAGCGCCTGCTGGATCTGCATCACCGAATCCTGCAAATGGGCTCGCGTCAGGGCATCCAGCGCGCCAAACGGCTCATCCATCAGCAGCACTTTGGGTTTCATCGCCAGCGCCCGGGCAATCCCCACGCGCTGCTTCATGCCGCCGGAGATCTCCCCGGGGCGCTTATGCAGCGCGTGGCCCATCTGCACGCGGTCGAGGTTGTGCTCAATCCACTCTTTGCGCTCCGCCTTGCTCATGGTGTGACGGAAGACCTGATCCACCGCCAGCGCCACGTTGTCGAAGCAGGTTAACCACGGCAGCAGCGAATGGTTCTGGAACACCACCGCGCGCTCTGGCCCCGGCCCGGCGATTTCGCGGTTGTCGCAAATCAGTCCGCCTTCCGTAGGCAGCGCGATCCCGGCGATCAGGTTTAACAGCGTCGACTTGCCGCAGCCGGAGTGACCAATCAGACTGACGGTTTCACCCTCGTGGATATCGAAAGAGACGTTTTGCAGCGCCAGAAACTCGCCGCTGGCAGTGGAAAAACGCTGGCTCACGGCCTGGACCTGAATTAACGGTTTCATCTTTGCTCCTTATTTTTCCTGCCAGCTAAAGCGACGGGCGATCAGCATCAGCCCTTGCTCCAGCAGCAACCCGACCACGCCAATGATGACGATGGCGATGAGAATGTTTTCAACGTTGAGGTTGTTCCACTCATTCCAGATCCAGAAGCCAATGCCCAGGCCCCCGGTGAGCATCTCGGCGGCGACAATCACCAGCCAGGCAATGCCGATGGAGAGGCGCACCCCGGTCAGCACCGCAGGCAGCACGGCGGGAAAAAGAATGCGGCGCATAATGGTCCACTCGGAGAGTTGCAGCACGCGGGCCACGTTCAGGTAGTCCTGCGGAATGCGGCGCACCCCTTCGGCGGTGTTTATGACCATTGGCCAGATGGAGCAGATAAAAATGGTCCAGCTCGATGCCGGTTCCGCCTTCTGGAACAGCAGCAGGCCGATGGGCAGCCAGGCCAGCGGGCTGACCGGGCGCAGGAGCGCGATCAGCGGGTTAAACATGCGTGAGAAAAAGGTGAAGCGGCCAATCAAAAAGCCCAGCGGGATGCCCGCCAGCGCCGCCAGGCCAAAACCGATGGCGACGCGCTGCAACGACGCAAGCACGTTCCAGCCGATGCCCATATCGTTTGGCCCGTCACGATAAAACGGATCGGCGAACAGGGTTATGGCCGAATCAAGCGTACTGAGCGGCGTCGGAAAGCCTTTGCTGCTTATCGCTGCCAGCTGCCAGAGCATCACCAGCAGCCCGAGACCGAGCAGCGCCGGGATGACGCGCTGTAAAAAATCGTTCATCCGGCGCGCAAAGGCGGGCGTGCGGCGGCGAACCTGTAACGGAGGCAGGACAATCACTTCCCCGCTCTCTGACGTCTCTTGTGGTTTCCTGTTTTGCAGATGCGGCATACTCAGGCCCCTTTACGGTGAATGGCGAAGCGGTTGGCGTATCCTTCCGGATCGGTGCCGTTCCAGACGGTGCCGTCCATCAGGGTGCTGCTGCGATACGGTGATGACGGTGTGGACATGCCGCCCACGGCGGTAGCGGCATCCTGCCAGACCGCGGTCTGGTTAATGCGCTGTGCGATAGCCGCATAGTCCGGCGCGGCGTTAAGCAAGCCCCAGCGGCGGAACTGGGTTAAGAACCACATCCCGTCGGAGAGGTACGGGTAGCTCACGGCCCCCTCGTTGAAGAAGCGGATCGGGTGCGC
Source organism: Enterobacter cloacae complex sp. P15RS (assembly GCF_014895905.1). Taxonomy (NCBI): domain Bacteria; kingdom Pseudomonadati; phylum Pseudomonadota; class Gammaproteobacteria; order Enterobacterales; family Enterobacteriaceae; genus Enterobacter; species Enterobacter cloacae complex sp. P15RS. The sequence goes on from NZ_JADBQL010000034.1 coordinate 6,911, forward strand.
ATCCTGCCAGCGCTGGCCCAGGCCGTTGTCGTACTCGCCGAGCATGCGTCCGGTGAGATACTGTTCCTTGCAATTGAGCCACGCCCGGCGGGAGAGGATCTGCGCGGTTTCACGTTTGTTTTCCGCCGACGCCTCGATCCAGCGCGCGGCCTCCAGCACCGCGCTCACCAGCGCCCGCGCGGTGTGCGGATTTTTCGCCACCCAGTCGCGGCGCGTGCCGAGGATTTTTTCCGGATGGTCGGCCCAGATGGATTGCGACGTGGCGGCGGTAAAGCCGATACGGTCGTTAATCGCCCGCGCGTTCCACGGCTCGCCGACGCAAAACCCGACCATGTTGCCGATGCGCATGTTCATTACCATCTGCGGCGGCGGCACCACCACGGTGCGGACGTCGTCAAAGGGATTGATGCCCGCGCTGGCCAGCCAGTAGTAGAGCCACATGGCGTGGGTCCCCGTCGGGAAGGTATGCGCGAAGGTGTAGGTTCCCGGCGCCTGCTGGCCGATCAGCTTTTTCAGCCCGTCGAGGTCACGAACGCCCTTCTCCGCCAGATCGCCTGAAAGCGTGATGGCCTGGCCGTTCTGATTGAGGGTCATCAGGTTCGCCATCTGCTGTGGCTTGCCCGCGATCCCCAGCTCCAGCCCGTACAGCAGGCCGTAAAGAATGTGCGCGGCGTCCAGTTCACCCGCCACCAGCTTGTCGCGCACCGCCGCCCAGCTCGCCTCTTTGGTCGGCACAATGGTAATGCCATGCTTTTTATCGAACCCCTTCAGGGCCGCGATAACCACTGGCGCGCAGTCGGTCAGGGGAATAAACCCGATACGCACGGTATCCTGCTCTGGCTTATCTGACCCCGCCGCCCACGCGGCCTGCATGACACCCGGCAACAGCATCGCGCCACTCGCCAGTAGGCTGGTCTGCAATAACCGCCGTCTCGACAAATCCGCCATAATCGCTCCTGAAAAAAAGCAAAAAAAAAGCGCCCGACGGTGCTGAAGCACCGCTGGACGCCTTTATCCCGAAGACGCATGCACCGCCGTTGGCGCATCGTCAGAAATGGTTAATCTGTTAATGCAAAGGTAATGCCAGCTTTTAATCCCTTGTTTTTCAGGCCTTACTTCGCCTGAATGTGATTTGACGCACTCTAAACAGGCAGAAAATGCCCACCGATCGTGCAACTACTCCTTAGGGATGACTGGCCAGAGGTTCTTAACGGTGAGCAGCGCACGGGCGATATCCACCATGCGCTGGTTTTTATCCATCGCCATTTTTCGCAGGGCAGTCCACGCCTGCTCTTCGCTCATATTCTGGTGAGCAATCAGTACGCTTTTGGCTTTGTCGATGGTCTTCCGCTCTTCCAGCGTATCGCGCAGCGAGGCAAGCTGGCGGGAAAGCTGTTCTATCTCGCGCGCCTGCTGGCGCACCAGCGTAAGCAGAGGTTTATCCGGGTAAGGCGCGAGAGGTTCATCGGGATCGCTTAACCGGCCGCGGCCGTCCTCGCTGCGAAGACGTTCCTCCACCGTCAGCATCAGATCGGCGATCATCCCCTCCTCGAGCGTGCGCAGATGCTCAAGGCGGCTTGTCTGTAAGGTAAACCACGTCAGCGCGACGTTACCGCCGTTAGCACCGGGCTGGCGGGTACAGGCCACGCGTCTCAGCTGCTCGGTTTCCAGACCCGGCAGGCAGTTCTGGGCAAACGCCTCCTGCACCCCGGCGCGGCTGTGAGAAAGAAAGATGTCGAAGCAGGCCTGCTGCCCGTCGATCCGGTCCACCAGCCTCTGGCGGGTTTCATCATCAAAAAACCCCAGGGTAAAACCAATTGCCCCCAGCGCGCGCTCCTGCCCCACCAGCTCTTTGCCCTGCATCAGGCTAAAAAGCGCGACGAAACGGCCCGCAATGTGCGGATCGTCAATGCTGTCATTGAGCTGCGGGACGATACTGAGCAGATGGCGAAGCATCCGGCTGTAGTGCTCCATCGCCTGAGGAGCGGTAATACTCTGCTGCGTCACGCCCTCGCGAAGGGCCGGCAGCGTCTCCAGACATTGCAGCGCAACGGCGATACGTTCACAGACGGCACTTCCCGGCATCGACGCCTGGCCATTCAGCAGGGTAAGCAATACCGCCAGGTTTTCATCCACCAGCCCCCGGCTGGCTTTGCATTCCGGGGCATACAGTTTGCCCTGCGAGCAAAGCCAGACGTTTGACGCGCCGCGCTCACACTGTAGCATATGCACCAGCTGGCTAATGCTGTTCACCAGCTCTCCCAGCTGCGCAAGTCTGCTGAGCTGTTCCCTGCGCTGATATGTTGCGCGCTGGAACCATTCGGTTGCGCCGGGCAAACGGCCAGTGATTGTCGTCATCTTCTCTCTCCCGGATCGGTCATCTCCGCTGAGACAAGCAATATTCGTGCCTTTAAAAGAACAGGAGTCAACATGCAAAAAATCGTTATCGTCGCCAACGGGGCGGCCTACGGCAGCGAATCCCTCTTCAACAGCTTGCGTCTGGCGATCGCCCTGCGCGAAAAAGAGAGCGAAACCGATTTGCGGCTGTTTTTAATGTCGGATGCGGTCACCGCGGGGCTGAAAGGACAGAAACCGGCTGAAGGCTACAACATTCAGCAGATGCTGGAGATCCTCACGGCGCAAGATGTGCCGGTCAAACTGTGTAAAACCTGCACGGACGGGCGCGGCATTACCGGGCTGCCGCTGATTGATGGGGTTGAGATCGGCACGCTGCCTGAGCTTGCCGAGTGGACGCTGGCTGCGGACAAGGTGTTAACCTTTTAAGTCGAGCAGTGGACGCCCGTTCAGCCGGGCGTCGTATTCAGGCAAAACCGGGGCGCAGCGTATTGCTGAGCGGGTTGCCCTCCAATAGAGTTTTCACCTTCACCACCAGCTCGCTCAGACAGTCGTCCTGCATACCAAGACGCTTTAGCTCCTGATCGAGCGAGAAAAGATACTGGGCGTTCGTGCCCAGCGGTCCGCTGGCGGCGGCAATCAGCGGGGCAATCACCTGGGTTCGGGTGTCGGCTTCATAGAGCGGATGACGCGGATCCATAATAAATACCAGCGCGTTTACGGTGCGGCCATCGTCCAGTTCCAGCCTGCACCAGCTGGGCATATAGCAGCCGGTAATCATCTCGCGCTTCCACAGCAGCGTCAGTTCGTCTTCCAGGGTGGCATCCGGCAGGCGGTATGCCACGCCCGTGGTGCGCCCGCCCTCTTTTAGTGCAAGCATGCGGCCAGGCTGACAGGCGCTGCCGCGTCCGGCCGTCAGGCGCAAACAGAACGCACGGTGCCAGCCCGGCAGCGTGCCGGTTGCCGATTCGACATACTCCAGCGCCGGGTTCCACATCAGCGAACCGTAGCCAAAAATCCAGACCGGGCCATCATCCGGGCGACAGGCCAGCGTTGCCGCAAGCGACGCCGCACGTTGTTCAGCCGACCACAGAAGCGATTCCTCAATAGCACCAAATGCCGTTTTACAATCTGCCTTCATCAAGAAATCACGCGTTAACACATTACACCTCCGCCACTGCATGCTTCCTTGCGACATCTGTAGTTCGCCTTCCCGGCATTCTGCGCTGTTCATTTTAACAGCAGCCGAGCAACGATAAGCAATTCGCGGGCCAGATGCAATACAACGGCAGGTCAACCGCCTGAAAAGTCAAAACGAAGGCAGCGTATTAGCTGGCGGCTATTTCTTTTTGTGCCACTTATCATCGTCTCCCTTTTCATAGTCATTTTTTACGGCGGCCCAGGCTACCTTATGCGCCGTCTCTTCACGGCTGGCATCATCCCGGCGGTCCTCTTTATCTTTGTACTGATCCCAGGCGCTGTTAAAGGCTTCTTTGTAGATATCCTGCGCGTGGGCAGGCAATACGTGTTGCACGTTATCCGGTAATTCGCTTTTCGATTTGTATGGCATCGTTAACCTCTCTTTTTGGCTAAAAGATAAGTGTGGACGAGGATACGCCAGGGTGCCAGCCGACAGGCAGAAATGAACGACTTAAAATCACAACGTGTTGTTATTAAATTATTATTTTATGAAGATGAGGTATTATAACCCTCAAGCATAAAAAACATTACAAAGGGTAAAATTAAGTAAAAAACAAAGGGTATTTAACAGATTTCTGTTAGTTTAATGTCCTCAAAATCTATCTATAATTACAAGCACCTGCATTGACGGAGAAGCACATGACAGCAACACACGAGGCGGTAAAGACCCGCCACAAGGAGACGTCTCTCATTTTCCCGGTTCTGGCACTGGCTGTGCTGCTCTTCTGGGGAAGCAGTCAGTCACTGCCAGTGGTGGTCGGGATCAATATTCTGGCGCTGGTAGGTATTTTAACCAGTGCATTTAGCGTCGTCCGCCATGCGGATGTCTTAGCACACCGTCTGGGAGAGCCGTACGGCTCATTAATATTAAGTCTTTCGGTTGTTATTCTTGAAGTTAGCTTAATTTCCGCATTGATGGCGACCGGCGACGCCGCGCCAACGTTAATGCGCGATACGCTCTATTCCATCATCATGATTGTCACCGGCGGCCTGGTCGGTTTCTCGCTTTTACTCGGTGGCCGTAAATTTGCCACCCAGTACATGAACCTCTTTGGCATTAAACAGTATCTGATTGCCCTGTTCCCGCTGGCGATTATCGTGCTGGTATTCCCGATGGCGCTGCCGGGTGCAAACTTCTCCACCGGCCAGGCGCTGCTGGTCGCGCTGATTTCCGCCGCCATGTACGGCGTATTCCTGCTCATTCAGACCAAAACGCACCAGAGCCTGTTTGTTTACGAACATGAAGATGACAGCGACGACGATGACCCGCACCACGGCAAGCCGTCGGCCCACAGCAGCGCGTGGCACACGGTTTGGCTGATCGTGCATCTGATTGCGGTTATCGCGGTCACCAAGATGAACGCCAACCCGCTGGAAACGCTGTTAACCGAACTGAACGCGCCGGTCGCCTTTACCGGTTTCCTGGTAGCACTGCTGATCCTGTCGCCAGAAGGCCTTGGAGCGCTGAAAGCGGTGCTGAACAATCAGGTGCAGCGTGCGATGAACCTGTTCTTCGGCTCCGTACTGGCGACCATCTCCCTTACCGTTCCGGTGGTAACGTTGATTGCCTTTATGACGGGGAATGAATTGCAGTTTGCGCTGGGGGCGCCAGAGATGATTGTGATGGTGGCGTCGCTACTGCTGTGCCAGATCTCCTTCTCTACCGGTCGCACCAATGTGCTTAACGGCGCGGCACATATGGCGCTGTTTATTGCGTATCTGATGACGATATTTGCGTAGTGTTTTTGCCCAGCGGCGCTTCGCTTGCAGGGCCTACGGTTTTGTAGGCCGGGTAAGCGCAGCGCCACCCGGCAATATGCCCTATAAAAAAACCCGCCGAAGCGGGTTTTTTTATTAGTTGCTGGTATCCAGCTCGTCGAAGCTCTTCACCAGATCGTCAATCGCCTTGATCTGCTTCAGGAACGGCTCCAGCTTATCCAGCGGCAGCGCGGATGGACCGTCGCATTTCGCGTTAGCCGGATCCGGGTGCGCTTCAATGAACAGGCCCGCCAGGCCGGTTGCCATCCCGGCGCGTGCCAGTTCGGTCACCTGCGCACGACGGCCGCCGGACGCTGCACCAAACGGGTCGCGGCATTGCAGAGAGTGGGTTACGTCGAAAATCACCGGAGACTGGTTAGAGACGTTCTTCATCACGCTGAAGCCCAGCATATCCACAACCAGATTGTCGTAACCGAAGTTTGAACCACGGTCGCACAGGATCACCTGGTCGTTACCGCCTTCGATAAACTTGTCGACGATGTTACCCATCTGGCCTGGGCTCACAAACTGCGGTTTCTTCACGTTAATCACGGCACCGGTTTTCGCCATCGCTTCAACCAGGTCAGTCTGGCGAGCCAGGAACGCCGGAAGCTGAATCACGTCTACTACGTCAGCCACGGGCTGCGCCTGAGAGGCTTCGTGCACGTCGGTGATCACTTTCACGCCAAACGTCTGTTTCAGCTCCTGGAAAATCTTCATCCCCTCTTCCAGGCCCGGGCCACGGTAGGAGTGAATGGAGGAGCGGTTGGCTTTGTCAAAAGAGGCTTTAAACACGTACGGAATGCCCAGCTTTTGGGTCACGGTCACGTAGTGTTCGCAGATGCGCATAGCGAGATCGCGGGATTCCAGCACGTTCATACCGCCAAACAGCACGAACGGCAGGTCGTTTGCCACGTTGATATCACCAATGCTAACCACTTTTTGTTTCATAGGATCGCCTTATTCAGGTGTGAATCGGAATTAAGATTAATGCAGTGTAATGTGTTTATGCGCGATCGCGTTGATCTGCGCGCGAATCATTTCGCTGATCGGATCTTCCGGACATTGCTCGACGAAATAATTCAAATCATTCAGCGCCACGTGCTCACAGTCGAGCTGCGCATAAATCAGGCCGCGATCGCGGATTTCGTACGGATCTTCCGGATTGAACTGCAACAGCACTTCGCTTGCGCGCAGGGCCAGCTCCATCTGACGCTCTTCCATCAGCGCAGACTTCAGCGTATCCAGCAGCTTGCGGATCACCTCAGCGTTATCGGCTTCATCGAGATCTTCATTGAACAGCTCAGCTATCGGGCTAATATTGCCCTTCAGCCAGACGTCCAGCGTATGTTCATCCAGCGTGTCGCCGTTAAACGGATTGATTAACCACATCTCCCCGTCCAGCCACTCCGCCCGCAAAATCATCTGCGTCGGGAAAATGACCGGCACCAGCGGAATATCCAGCCGGTGCGCAACCCACAGTAAAATGGCGCCCAACGCGACGGCGCTGCCCTGACGATTTTTCAACACCTGGTCCAGCCACAGTGCGTCAGACAGGCGGTATACGCCTCGCGTGTCGCAGAAACCCCATTCGCCGTAGAAAAGCTCTATAAGCTTCTCTAATTGCCAGTCCTGCGGACGTGCCTGATTGATCTCTTCGCGCGCCAGGCTGACCAGATTTTCCAGTTCAGCGTAAACGTACTGCGACGTGAAATCGTCGCGGATCATCTCTGAAATCAGGATCATGCCATCGCAGAGCGGCACTTTGTTAAATTCGAAATCGGCTAAGGACCTCATGACTTACCCCAGTAACGGTATTCTTGTGGTGGCGAGTTTAATGATGATGTACAGCACCACCAGACCCAGCAAAAAGCGTGCTGGCTGCGCGGACGGTAACGCCTACGCGCGATAAAACCCAAAACGATGTAGATGATAACGCCAAACAGCGTCTCAGTCAGCCATGCGCCTTTATCAGTAAATGGCGTATCGACTGCTTTCATGCCCACTGCCCCAGCGTGAGGCGTTCGTTGCCGCCGTAATCCCGGCAGGTTTCCACCGCGGCGTAACCGGCACGCGTAAACAGCGCTCGCACCGCCTCCCCCTGCGTCCAGCCATGTTCTACCAGCAGCCAGCCACCGGGAAGCAAATGTTGCCGTGACGTTGTCACAATGTGATCGAGATCCGCAAGTCCGTGATTCGCAGCGACCAGCGCCGTCAGCGGTTCAAAGCGAACGTCGCCCTGCGCAAGATGCGGATCGTCTTCGTCAATGTAGGGTGGATTACTGACAATCATGTCGAACAGGCGGCCTTCAATCGCGGCGAACCAGCTGCTTTGCAGAACGGAAACATTGCTCAGCCCCAGGCGCGCAACGTTACGCTGCGCCAGCGTGACCGCATCAGGCATCACGTCCACCGCCGTGACGGTGCAGTCCGGTCGCTCGCTGGCCAGCGCCAGCGCAATCGCGCCGGTGCCGGTACCGAGGTCGAGAACAGGGCAGCCCTGCGCCGGCAGCCGCGCCAGCGCCTGCTCCACCAGACACTCGGTGTCCGGGCGCGGGATCAGCGTGGCCGCCGAGACGTACAGCGGCAGCGACCAGAACTCACGTTCGCCCACCAGATGCGCCACCGGCTCGCCGGTTTTACGGCGGTCAAGGAGCACTTCCAGCTGCGCCAGCTGTTCAGCAGTCAGTTCGGTTTCACCGAAGGCCAGCAAATACGTCCGGGCTTTGCCCGTCACGTGTTCCAGCAGGATTTCAGCGTCGCGCTTCGGGCTTTCGCTCGCGGAAAGCGCGCTGGCGGCATGGCGTAGCCAGCGTTGAAAATCCATTAATCCTGCTCGGACAGCGCCGCCAGCTGGTCGGCCTGGTATTCCTGCACGATAGGCTCAATCAGCATATCGAGCTTCCCTTCCATCGCCTCATCCAGACGGTAGAGCGTCAGGTTAATGCGGTGATCGGTGACGCGGCCCTGCGGGAAGTTATAGGTGCGGTTACGGTCGCTGCGATCGCCGCTGCCCAGCAGGTTACGACGGGTAGATGCTTCCGCCTGCTGGCGTTTCGCCATTTCCGCCGCGTGGATGCGCGCGCCCAGCACGGACAACGCCTTGGCTTTGTTTTTGTGCTGGGAACGTTCGTCCTGACACTCCACCACAATGCCGGTCGGCAGGTGAGTAATACGGATCGCGGAGTCGGTGGTGTTAACGTGCTGACCGCCCGCCCCTGACGAGCGGAAGGTGTCGATACGCAGATCCGCCGGGTTGATGTCCGGCAGTTCCGCTTCCGGCAGCTCGGGCATGACCGCCACCGTGCAGGCTGAGGTGTGAATACGCCCCTGCGATTCGGTCGCCGGCACGCGCTGCACGCGGTGACCGCCAGATTCAAACTTCAGCCGACCATAGACGCCGTCGCCGCTGATTTTGGCGATAACCTCTTTGTATCCGCCATGCTCGCCTTCGTTGGCGCTCATGATTTCCACGCGCCAGCGGCGTGATTCCGCATAACGGCTGTACATACGGAACAGATCCCCGGCAAACAGCGCCGCTTCGTCGCCGCCGGTACCGGCGCGCACTTCCACAAAGGCGTTACGCTCATCGTCCGGATCTTTCGGCAGCAGAAGTACCTGAAGCTGCTGCTCCATCTCTTCTGAACGCGCTTTGGCGTCCTGTAACTCTTCCTGCGCCATCTCGCGCATTTCAGGATCGTCGAGCATCATCTGCGCGGTTTCGATATCTTCCTGGACCTGTCGCCAGTCGGTAAAGCATTTTGAAACATCACTTAACTGCGCGTATTCACGCGACAGCGCGCGAAAACGTTCCTGGTCGGCAATGGTCCCGGCATCGCCGAGCAGCGCCTGGACTTCTTCATGGCGCTCGTGCAGAGCTTCCAGTTTAGCGACGATAGAAGGCTTCATAGGCGTAAATGCACCTTGTCATAGAAAATGGGTATAGGGCGCTATTCCAGCCCGAGGCTGTTGCGCAGAATAGTCAGGCGTTCATCGTCCCCGTCACGGGCAGCCTGCTGAAGAGATTTGGTTGGCGCATGGATCAGGCGGTTGGTCAGTTTCCAGGCCAGATCCTGCATAATCGCCTGCGCGTCGCCGCCCTGTTCAAGGGCCGCCAGCGCTTTGGCCGTCAGGTCATCACGCACCTGCTCCGCCTTACCGCGGTACTCGCGGATAGTCTCGCTGACGCTTTGCGCGCGCAGCCAGGCCATAAATTCACTGGTTTCCTGCTCAACGATAGTTTCCGCCTGCACTGCCGCCGCTTTACGCTGGGCAAGGTTGTGCGAAATGATGGTTTGCAGGTCGTCCACGCTGTAGAGGTAGGCGTTGGCCAGTTTGCCCACTTCCGGTTCGACATCGCGCGGAACGGCGATATCCACCAGCAGCATAGGCTGATTGCGGCGGGATTTCAGCGCACGCTCGACCATCCCTTTCCCGATGATCGGCAGCGGGCTGGCGGTAGAACTGATAATAATGTCCGCCTCTTTCAGACGTTCATCGATGTCGCTCAGCGCAATCACCTCAGCGCCCACTTCATCTGCCAGCACCTGCGCACGTTCGCGAGTGCGGTTGGCGATGATCATCTTTTTCACTTTGTGTTCACGCAGATGGCGCGCCACCAGCTCGATGGTTTCGCCCGCCCCCACCAGCAGTACGGTGACGGTCGACAGCGATTCGAAGATTTGACGGGCAAGAGTACAGGCCGCGAAAGCAACCGAAACCGCACTGGCACCAATGTCGGTTTCGGTTCGCACACGCTTCGCCACAGAGAATGACTTCTGGAACATACGCTCCAGCTCGCTGGCTTTCAGATGCCCTTTCTGGGAATCCGCGAAGGCTTTTTTTACCTGGCCGAGGATCTGCGGCTCTCCCAGCACCAGCGAATCCAGACCGCTGGCAACGCGCATCAGATGGCTGACCGCATCGTTATCCTGATGCCAGTACAGGCTGTTGCGCAGCTCTTCTTCGTTGAGATTGTGGTAGTCACATAGCCAACGGATCAGCGCCTCGTGCAGGTTGTCCTGCTCTTCTACGCTCAAATACAGCTCGGTACGGTTGCACGTCGACAGCACCACGCCGCCCTGCACCATCGGCTGTGCAAGCAGGCTGTCCAGCGCCAGGTCGAGCGTATCCGGCGAAAACGTAACGCGTTCTCGCAGTGAAACCGGGGCTGTTTTGTGGTTAATACCGAGTGCTAATAGGGTCATGTTGAGCGGGAGTAGTACCAGCGTTAATAAGGTTAGCAGGACGCATCATACAGGATGCGCGAGATCAATAAAAGAGACCGCACCCTTTCGGAGTAATAGGTTACTCAACGCTTTGAGATAATTTGAACGTAGACGGTGACCCCCTTCAACGCTAGCATTAACAGTTATAACTGCAACGTATCTCAAGGATTTGTCATCATTATGACCCGAATGATTCGCCTGCTGCCTCTGGCGGCCCTGGTTCTGACCGCCTGTTCCGTTCATCAGCCGAAAGGCCCCGGCAAAAGTCCCGACTCACCGCAGTGGCGTCAGCACCAGCAGGACGTGCTGAAGTTAAGCCAGTACCAGACCCGAGGTGCGTTTGCCTATCTCTCTGACGAACAAAAGGTTTACGCCCGTTTCTTCTGGCAGCAAACGGGTCAGAACAACTATCGCCTGCTGCTGCTGAACCCGCTGGGCAGCACCGAACTGGAGCTTAACGCGAAGCCTGGCGAAGCGCAGATCACCGACAATAAAGGCCAGCACTACACGGCCACCGACGCCGAAGAGATGATTGGCAAATTAACCGGGATGCCGATTCCGCTCAATAGCCTGCGCCAGTGGATCCTTGGCCTGCCGGGTGATGCGACCGACTATACGCTCGACGATCAATACCGTCTGAGCCAGGTGAACTACACCCAGGGCGGTAAAACCTGGAAAGTGGTGTACAGCGCGTATGACAGCAAGACACAACCGTCGCTGCCGTCCAACATGGAGCTGACGCAGGGCAGCCAGCGTATCAAGCTGAAAATGGACAACTGGATCGTTAAATGATGACCCAGTGGCCCTCTCCTGCAAAACTGAACCTGTTTCTCTACATTACCGGGCAGCGCGCTGACGGCTATCATACTCTGCAAACGCTGTTTCAGTTTGTTGATTACGGCGACACGATTTTCATTGAACCGCGTCAGGACGGGCAAATTTGCCTGCTGACGCCGGTCGACGGCGTGGCGCACGACGATAACCTGATCGTGCGTGCCGCGCGCCTGCTGATGAAAGCGGCGTCGGAGTCGGGTCGCCTGCCTGCGGGAAGCGGTGCGGATATCCGTATCGACAAGCGTCTGCCGATGGGCGGCGGTCTTGGTGGTGGTTCGTCAAATGCCGCGACCGTTTTGGTGGCGCTTAACCATCTGTGGGGCTGCGGTCTGACAACGGACGAGCTGGCAGCGTTAGGGTTAACGTTGGGCGCAGATGTACCGGTATTTGTGCGCGGCCACGCGGCGTTTGCCGAGGGCGTGGGTGAAATCCTCACGCCGGTTAATCCGCCGGAAAAATGGTATCTGATTGTTCACCCCGGGGTGAGCATTCCTACCCCGGTCATCTTTAAAGATCCTGACCTGAAAAGAAATACCCCGGTACGGTCAATAGATACGTTATTAAATTGTGAATTCAGCAACGATTGCGAGGATATCGCAAGAAAACGTTTTCGCGAGGTTGATGCGGTGCTTTCCTGGCTGTTAGAATACGCGCCGTCGCGCCTGACCGGTACAGGGGCCTGTGTCTTTGCTGAATTTGACACCGAATCCGCCGCCCGTCAGGTGCTTGAGCAAGCGCCGGATTGGCTGCATGGTTTTGTAGCACGCGGGATGAACACCTCCCCCCTACAGCAGGCCATTCTGGCGCAGACTGAGTTTCGGTGACAACGTCACCCTGTTCCAGACGTTGCATCGCGCTCTTTAATACACCGCCTGGATAGCGTTTGCTTAGGCCCCGCAGTTTGCGGCGAACGCTATCCACCACTGGACGCATGCCTGAGGTTCTTCTCGTGCCTGATATGAAGCTTTTTGCTGGTAACGCCACCCCGGAACTAGCACAACGTATTGCCAACCGCCTGTACACTTCCCTCGGCGACGCCGCTGTAGGTCGCTTTAGCGACGGCGAAGTCAGCGTACAAATTAACGAAAATGTACGCGGTGGTGATATTTTCATCATCCAGTCCACCTGTGCTCCAACGAACGACAACCTGATGGAATTGGTTGTTATGGTCGACGCGCTGCGTCGCGCTTCTGCTGGCCGTATCACTGCTGTTATTCCTTACTTTGGCTATGCCCGCCAGGACCGTCGCGTCCGTTCCGCGCGTGTGCCAATCACCGCTAAAGTTGTCGCGGACTTCCTGTCCAGCGTCGGCGTTGACCGCGTACTGACGGTCGACCTGCACGCAGAGCAGATCCAGGGCTTCTTCGACGTTCCGGTTGATAACGTATTCGGCAGCCCAATCCTGCTGGAAGATATGCTGCAACTGAATCTGGACAACCCGATTGTGGTTTCTCCGGACATCGGCGGCGTGGTACGTGCTCGTGCTATCGCGAAGCTGCTGAACGATACCGACATGGCGATCATCGACAAACGCCGTCCGCGCGCCAACGTTTCTCAGGTGATGCACATCATCGGTGACGTAGCTGGCCGCGACTGCGTGTTGGTAGACGACATGATCGATACCGGCGGTACGCTGTGTAAAGCCGCAGAAGCGCTGAAAGAGCGCGGTGCGAAACGCGTATTCGCTTACGCAACCCACCCGATCTTCTCCGGCAATGCGGTGAACAACCTCCGTAACTCCGTCATTGATGAAGTTGTGGTGTGCGATACCATCCCACTGAGCGACGAGATCAAGGCACTGCCAAACGTGCGTACGTTGACCCTGTCCGGGATGCTGGCCGAAGCGATTCGTCGTATCAGCAACGAAGAATCCATCTCTGCAATGTTCGAACACTGATCGAGCACGGCCAAAAAACCCGCTACGGCGGGTTTTTTTGTTTATAATTTTCATTTGTATGATTTATGCCTCCTTCACCTGCCATTCATATGACAGATGATGCGCACACGGATGATAGATAATTGTGAAAAACGTAACCTCCTCACATGTTCTGCCCTTTCGCGCCCTCATCGACGCCTGCTGGAAAGAGAAATACACATCGTCACGCTTTATCCGTGACCTGATAGCCGGGATCACCGTCGGGATTATTGCCATTCCGCTGGCGATGGCGCTGGCGATTGGTAGCGGCGTCGCGCCGCAGTACGGCCTTTACACGTCGGCGGTCGCCGGGATTGTGATTGCGCTGACGGGCGGGTCACGCTTCAGCGTTTCCGGCCCAACTGCCGCCTTCGTGGTGATCCTTTATCCGGTTTCCCAACAGTTTGGTCTGGCAGGCCTGCTGGTTGCCACCCTGATGTCCGGCGTCTTTTTAATTCTGTTCGGTCTGGCCCGTTTCGGTCGCCTGATTGAATATATTCCTCTTTCCGTGACGCTGGGGTTCACCTCAGGGATTGGGATCACCATCGGGACCATGCAGATTAAGGATTTCCTTGGTCTGCAAATGACCCATGTTCCGGAGCACTATTTACAGAAAGTGGGCGCGCTGTTTATGGCGCTGCCGACGGCCAACCTGGGCGATGCGGCCATTGGCATCGTTACCCTCGGGACGCTTGTCGTCTGGCCTCGCCTGGGCATTCGTCTCCCGGGGCATCTGCCCGCCCTGCTGCTGGGCTGCGCGGTGATGGGCGTCGTCAACCTGCTCGGTGGACAGGTCGCCACTATCGGCTCGCAGTTCCACTATATTCTGGCGGACGGTTCACAGGGTAACGGTATTCCGCAGCTGCTGCCGCAGCTGGTTCTGCCGTGGGACATGCCAGGTTCGAGTTTCACCCTGAGCTGGGATTCCCTTCGCGCCCTGCTGCCCGCCGCGTTCTCCATGGCGATGCTGGGAGCGATTGAATCCCTGCTCTGCGCCGTGGTACTCGACGGCATGACCGGGACAAAGCATAAAGCTAACAGCGAGCTGGTCGGCCAGGGCTTAGGGAACATCGTTGCGCCGTTCTTCGGCGGTATTACGGCAACGGCTGCGATCGCCCGTTCCGCCGCGAACGTTCGCGCAGGGGCGACATCGCCGGTGTCGGCGGTCATTCACTCTCTGCTGGTGATCATGGCGCTGCTGATCCTGGCCCCGCTGCTTTCGTGGCTTCCCCTCTCAGCCATGGCTGCCCTGCTGCTGATGGTGGCCTGGAACATGAGTGAGGCGCATAAGGTGGTGAATCTGCTGCGCCGTGCGCCGAAAGACGACATCATTGTGATGCTGATCTGTATGTCGCTGACCGTGCTGTTCGACATGGTTATCGCCATCAGCGTCGGCATTGTGCTGGCCTCGCTGCTGTTTATGCGCCGCATCGCGCAAATGACGCGTCTCTCTCCGGTTAACGTTGAGGTGCCTGACGATGTGCTGGTGCTGCGTGTGATTGGCCCCCTGTTCTTTGCTGCCGCAGAGGGGTTGTTCAGCGATCTGGAGTCTCGTGTGGCGGGTAAACGGATTGTGGTACTGAAGTGGGATGCCGTTCCTGTGCTGGATGCCGGCGGTCTCGATGCCTTCCAGCGCTTTGTGAAACGTCTGCCGGAAGGCTGCGAACTGCGGGTGAGTAACCTGGAGTTTCAGCCCCTGCGCACGATGGCCCGCGCTGGCGTTCAGCCGATCCCTGGCCGACTGGCCTTTTACCCGAATCGTGAAGCGGCGCTCGCCGATCTGGAATAAATAGCCTGAAAAAAAGAACGACTCCAGAAGGAGTCGTTCTTTTGTAAAGCTGGCACACTAGCTGGGTTTATGCTGGTCGCGGCGGCATCGTTTATCGTAATGGCGCACCCACCAGTATTTATCGCAGACTTCCTCATGTCCGCTTACGCGCGCCCCGGCGAGCCACAATACCGCACCGAGGAAGATGCTCAGCACCGCGCCATGCGCAAAGTATTGTGGGAGGTCAAGCTGCGGTAATTGGTTTAAAATTGAATAACCGACACCGGCGACCATCACGAACAGTCCCAACCCCATTAGCACGTTACCGAGCATCGAAGCGTTTTTGCGTTTCATATGTCACCTCCGGAACTTTGGGTTGTCAGGGAAAAGCCCCTTCTCCTTGTGTGTAAAGTATAGACAACGCCTCTTATATGAGTTGCGCGAGCGATCACATTTACAGATAACTCCCAGACAAAAATTTACAAATAAGACATTGAACAGCTTGAAATTCTAATTGTTCAAACAAGAAATTATTCGCAATTCGATGTACAGCAGGCGGAACTTTGTCAAGCGGCGCGCCAGACAGTAAACTACGCACCAGATCTGGAACCCATTAGGAAGTAAATCGTGACGATTAAACTGATTGTCGGCCTCGCCAATCCGGGCGCAGAGTATGCCGCTACCCGCCATAATGCCGGCGCCTGGTATGTTGATCTGCTGGCGGAGCGTCTGCGCGCGCCTCTGCGTGAAGAACCAAAGTTTTACGGGTATACCTCACGCATCAATCTTGCGGGTGCCGACGTGCGGTTGCTGGTGCCAACCACCTTTATGAACCTGAGCGGCAAAGCCGTGTCGGCCATGGCAACGTTCTACCGCATCAATCCGGATGAAATTCTGGTGGCCCACGACGAACTGGATCTGCCGCCAGGCGTGGCGAAGTTCAAACTGGGTGGCGGTCATGGTGGCCACAACGGTCTGAAAGATATCATCAGCAAACTGGGCAATAACCCTAATTTCCACCGTTTGCGCGTGGGAATCGGTCATCCGGGCGATAAAAACAAAGTTGTCGGTTTCGTACTCGGTAAACCACCGGTTTCTGAGCAAAAGCTGATTGACGAAGCGGTAGACGAAGCGGCCCGCTGCACCGAGATTTGGCTTCAGGACGGCTTAACGAAAGCCACCAATCGACTGCACGCTTTCAAAGCGCAATAAACAAGGCGCTGCGGCATTTTTACCGCGCGGCGCGCGGGTTACGTGTATAATAGGCGTAGTTATTTACTTTTCTTCAATCGGTTATCGTTAACGGATTGATTATCAAGAGATTAAGGTGATTTAGAAATGGGATTCAAATGCGGTATCGTCGGTCTGCCAAACGTGGGCAAATCCACCCTGTTCAACGCGCTCACCAAAGCAGGTATTGAAGCGGCGAACTTCCCGTTCTGTACCATCGAGCCGAACACCGGCGTTGTGCCTATGCCCGATCCGCGTCTGGACCAGCTCGCGGAAATCGTGAAGCCGCAGCGTATTCTGCCCACCACCATGGAGTTCGTGGACATCGCGGGTCTGGTAAAAGGCGCATCAAAAGGTGAAGGTCTGGGCAACCAGTTCCTGACCAACATCCGTGAAACCGAAGCGATCGGCCACGTTGTGCGCTGCTTCGAGAACGACAACATCATCCACGTTAATAATAAAGTGGATCCGGCTGACGACAT
This sequence comes from Enterobacter cloacae complex sp. P15RS, assembly GCF_014895905.1. Taxonomy (NCBI): domain Bacteria; kingdom Pseudomonadati; phylum Pseudomonadota; class Gammaproteobacteria; order Enterobacterales; family Enterobacteriaceae; genus Enterobacter; species Enterobacter cloacae complex sp. P15RS. The sequence goes on from NZ_JADBQL010000034.1 coordinate 23,681, forward strand.
CGACGTTATCAACACCGAGCTGGCGCTCTCTGACCTCGACACCTGCGAGCGTGCAATTCACCGCGTGCAGAAGAAAGCCAAAGGCGGCGACAAGGACGCGAAAGCGGAACTGGCTGCACTGGAAAAATGTCTGCCACAGCTGGAAAACGCGGGCATGCTCCGCGCGCTGAAAAACCTGACTGAAGAAGACAAGGCGGCGATCAAATACCTGAGCTTCCTGACGCTGAAGCCAACCATGTACATCGCCAACGTTAACGAAGATGGTTTCGAGAACAACCCGTACCTGGACAAAGTGCGTGAAATTGCCGCGGCTGAAGGTTCTGTGGTTGTAGCGGTTTGCGCTGCCGTTGAATCCGATATCGCCGAGCTGGACGACGCCGACCGTGAAGAGTTCATGGCCGAGCTGGGTCTGGAAGAGCCGGGCCTGAACCGCGTGATCCGCGCGGGTTATGAGCTGCTGAACCTGCAAACCTACTTTACCGCGGGCGTGAAAGAAGTGCGTGCGTGGACGATTCCAGTGGGTGCGACTGCGCCACAGGCGGCCGGTAAGATCCACACAGACTTCGAGAAGGGCTTCATTCGTGCCCAGACCATCGCGTTTGAAGACTTTATCACCTACAAGGGTGAGCAAGGCGCGAAAGAAGCAGGCAAGATGCGTGCGGAAGGGAAAGACTACATCGTTAAAGATGGCGATGTGATGAACTTCTTGTTTAACGTTTGAGTTGTTTTGAACGGAAAAAATCCACGCCTTGGCGTGGATTTTTTTATTGTGAGGTTAAAACACATTGTCTAAGAGTTCAGTTTTCATGCTGGAATCAAAGGGAATGATTTCGGCAGACACAAGCTTAACGCCTGAAAAGAGCCCTCGCGCTAGCGCTCTTTAAGAGATGCAGGACTCTCAGATTAAGCGAGAATGACTCCTCCGGTTCTTGGGATCTCTCTTCCGGAAGCCAGAAAGATTCCCTCTGAATACCCTTTTTTATTCACTCAACTTGTAGCTTTTTTTTAAACTGCTTGTTGTAACTGCTGATACAATTCTTTTTTTGCCACCGATTATAGTTATCATATTTTTTGGCACTTATGATCTTAGTATGCAGGGCCCGATAGAGACAACGCGTTACGCTTCATATCCCAGGAATAAAACCAGTCATGCCAGCCATTTTTTTTTGCTGGATAGCTACAGACAACGACCACTTCCTTTGACAGGTTGAATGTTAAGTAATAGAAAGTCGCACCTTCAGGAGGTGCAGACCAAAATAGTTTTTCGCCCTTAGCATTGAAGATGGTCAAAACGGTTGGTAATGGTTTAGGCTCGCTTAACGCAAAGACTAACTGGCGTGTTGAGTCGACCATTGCATGGTCTAAAAATGGCATACTAATCACTATGTTACCTTCACCACGACCCCATTGAAGCAGGTCATTTTCTTTAAAAAAAATGAGATTTTCAATCATTGGTATACCTCAACTTTTAAAGTTTGATCTGTTTTAAATCACCTTCAAAAAGCCCCACAAGATATACCCGGTATCGGGCTGGCTGCACTTCTTTATACGTTAATACAGTAGAAAACTCTTTCAAACACTTTGAACATGTATTTTTCGAAACATATAATTGGCTATCGTCGTAGCTATATTTTTTATGTTCACTAACAAGCTTCACACCTCTCATTTTCTTAACCAAAAAGCATTTTACCTCTTCTGTGAGCGTGTCAAACTCATATGAGTTTACGATAGAGTAGGCAATTATCCCCTCGCACTCAGGGCATGCTATTTCCTTTCCATACTCTATGAAATCATTGTCAGTGCCATCGAGGACTAATAACTTCTTTTTCAGTTTATTAATTATTTTCATTTTTAAACTTTAATTGCATTAATAGAACAGTAAGGTGAGAAGAAAATGAGGGATTTTATTAATCAATTACAT
>NZ_JADBQL010000035.1:0-5724 GCF_014895905.1 Enterobacter cloacae complex sp. P15RS
CTGCGCTTACCGGGCCTGCGGGTAATCTTTGCCGTTCTGCTGTAAACTGTGGCAAATCGTCAATTCAGCGGAATATCATTACCCATGCTCAGTTATCGCCACAGCTTCCACGCTGGCAACCATGCCGACGTCCTTAAACACACCGTTCAGAGCCTGATCATCGAATCGCTCAAAGAGAAGGATAAACCGTTTCTCTATCTGGACACCCACGCGGGCGCGGGCCGTTATCAGCTGAGCGGCGAGCATGCCGAGCGTACCGGTGAATATCTGGAAGGGATTGCGCGTATCTGGCAGCAGGACGATCTGCCTGCCGAGCTGGAGCCGTACATCGGCGTGGTGAATCACTTTAACCGCAACGGCCAGCTGCGTTACTACCCGGGCTCTCCGCTGATTGCCCGTCAGCTGCTGCGCGAGCAGGACAGCCTCCAGCTGACCGAACTGCACCCGAGCGATTTCCCGCTGCTGCGCTCTGAGTTTCAGAAAGATAACCGCGCCCGCGTGGACAAAGCCGACGGTTACCAGCAGCTGAAAGCCAAGCTGCCGCCGGTTTCCCGTCGCGGCCTGGTGCTGATCGACCCGCCGTACGAAATCAAAACCGACTATCAGGCGGTGGTGACCGGCATCAACGAAGGTTACAAACGCTTTGCGACCGGAACCTATGCCCTGTGGTATCCGGTGGTGCTGCGCGCGCAGATTAAACGCATGATTAAGGATCTGGAAGCGACCGGCATTCGTAAAATCCTGCAAATTGAGCTGGCGGTGCGCCCCGACAGCGACCAGCGTGGCATGACCGCTTCCGGCATGATTGTGATTAACCCGCCGTGGAAGCTGGAAGCGCAGATGAACAACGTGCTGCCGTGGCTGCACAAAACGCTGGTGCCTGCCGGAACAGGGCACGCCACCGTAAGCTGGATCGTGCCGGAGTAATTGCAGCCATCGGTGGAAACTATTGATTTCAGGTATACAATCGCGGCAATTCACGATTAAGGACAAAAACTATGACCAGGCATTATGACTACATCGCAATCGGCGGCGGCAGCGGCGGCATCGCCTCCATTAACCGTGCGGCCATGTACGGCCAGAAGTGTGCGCTGATTGAAGCCAAAGCGCTCGGCGGCACCTGCGTGAACGTCGGTTGTGTACCGAAGAAAGTGATGTGGCATGCCGCGCAAATCCGTGAAGCTATTCATATGTATGGCCCGGACTACGGTTTTGACACCACCATCAACCACTTTGACTGGGACAAGCTGATCGCCAGCCGTACCGCCTACATCGATCGTATTCACACCTCCTACGACAACGTGCTGGGCAAGAATAACGTTGACGTGATCCGCGGCTTCGCCCGTTTCGTGGATGCGAAAACGATCGAAGTGAACGGCGAGACGATCACTGCCGATCACATCCTGATCGCCACCGGCGGCCGTCCGAGCCACCCGAACATTCCGGGCGCGGAATACGGTATCGACTCCGACGGATTCTTCGAGCTGCCAGCTCTGCCTGAGCGCGTGGCCATTGTGGGCGCAGGTTACATCGCGGTTGAGCTGGCTGGCGTGATTAACGGCCTGGGCGCAGAGGCGCACCTGTTCGTGCGTAAACACGCGCCGCTGCGCAGCTTCGACCCGCTGATCGTCGAGACGCTGGTTGAGGTGATGAATGCCGAAGGCCCAACGCTGCACACCAACGCCGTGCCAAAAGCGGTCGTTAAAAATGCAGACGGCAGCCTGACGCTGGAGCTGGAAGATGGCCGCAGCCAGACCGTTGACTGCCTGATCTGGGCGATTGGTCGTGAACCGGAAACCGACAACTTCAACCTGGCCGCAACTGGCGTGAAAACCAATGAAAAAGGGTATATCGTCGTTGATAAGTTCCAGAACACCAGCGTACCGGGCATTTATGCCGTCGGGGATAACACCGGTGCCGTCGAACTGACGCCGGTTGCCGTTGCCGCAGGCCGTCGCCTTTCCGAGCGCCTGTTTAACAACAAGCCGGACGAGCACCTGGATTACAGTAACATCCCGACCGTGGTCTTCAGCCACCCGCCCATCGGCACCGTTGGCTTAACCGAGCCGCAGGCGCGCGAGCAGTACGGCGATGACCAGGTGAAAGTGTACAAATCGGCGTTTACCGCAATGTATACCGCAGTCACCTCACACCGTCAGCCGTGCCGCATGAAGCTGGTCTGCGTGGGCCCGGACGAGAAGATCGTCGGTATCCACGGCATTGGCTTTGGCATGGACGAGATCCTGCAAGGCTTCGCGGTGGCGCTGAAGATGGGCGCAACCAAGAAAGACTTCGATAACACCGTCGCGATCCACCCGACGGCGGCAGAAGAATTTGTGACCATGCGTTAAGCCTGATGCCCCTCCCCGGAGGGGCATTTTTCATTAACATTCACAAATCGTTGCAAAACGAATGCTCCGAAAATAGTGATCTACCGCACATATCCCCCCACATCTACCGAAGCGAATGTCTACGCTTATAGGACGCCCGGAAAAACCAGTCTTTGAGAACACATAACCGGAGGTCTTTATCACCATGTTCAACCAGAAACTACAGACTGCCGAGGAAATCGAGTTCGAAATTGCAGAAGAGCTGCGCTACGAAACCGATCCCTGTGAGTTAAAACTGGATGAGATGATCGAGGCAGAGCCGGAACCGGAAATGATTGAAGGGCTGCCGGCGTCCGATGCCCTCACGCCCGCAGACCGCTACCTTGAACTGTTTGAACACGTCCAGTCGTCGCGGCTGTTTGCGGACAGCAAAACCTTCCCCGACTGTGCGCCGAAGATGGATCCGCTGGATATCCTGATTCGCTACCGCAAGGTGCGTCGTCACCGTGATTTCGACCTGGCGCGCTTTGTGGAGAATCACTTCTGGCTGCCGGAGGATTACAGCAAAGAGTACGTCTCTGATCCCGGCTTCTCCCTGAAAGAACACATTGATAACCTGTGGCCGGTGCTGACGCGCGAGCCGCAGGATCACATCCCGTGGTCGTCACTGCTGGCGCTGCCGCAGGCCTATATTGTGCCCGGTGGTCGCTTCAGCGAGACCTACTACTGGGACTCCTACTTCTCCATGCTGGGGCTGGCAGAAAGCGGTCGTAACGATTTGCTGAAATGCATGGCCGATAACTTCGCCTGGCTGATTGAGCGCTATGGCCATATCCCGAACGGCAACCGTACCTACTACCTCAGCCGCTCCCAGCCGCCGGTATTTGCGCTGATGGTGGAGCTGTTTGAAGAGGACGGCGTGCGCGGGGCAAAGCGCTATCTTGAACACCTCAAGATGGAGTATGCCTTCTGGATGGACGGGGCAGAATCGCTGCTGCTCAATCAGGCCTATCGCAGTGCGGTTCGCATGCCGGACGGCTCCCTGCTTAACCGTTACTGGGACGATCGCGATACGCCGCGGGATGAATCCTGGATTGAGGACGTTGAAACCGCCCGACATTCTGGTCGTCCACCGAACGAGGTGTATCGCGACCTGCGCGCCGGGGCAGCCTCCGGCTGGGATTACTCGTCCCGCTGGCTGCGCGATCCGGCGCGGCTGGCCAGCATCCGCACGACGCAATTTATCCCCATCGATTTGAACGCGTTCCTGTTCAAGCTGGAGAGCGCTATTGCCAATATCTCAGCATCGAAAGGGGATAAAGAGACCTCCGATCTGTTTCGTCAGAAAGCCAGCGACCGCCGCGCGGCGGTGAACCGCTATCTGTGGGATGACGAGAACGGCTGTTATCGCGATTACGACTGGCGGCGTGAAGCGCTGGCGCTCTTCTCTGCGGCCAGCATTGTGCCGCTGTACGTGGGCATGGCGACGCATGAGCAGGCGGAGCGGCTGTCCGATGCCGTTAAAGCACGTCTGCTCACACCGGGCGGGATCCTCGCCACCGAATATGAAACAGGCGAGCAGTGGGATAAGCCGAACGGCTGGGCGCCGCTGCAATGGATGGCCATTCAGGGGTTCAAACAGTACGGCAACGACTCGCTGGGAGATGAGATCGCCTGGAGCTGGCTGCACACGGTGAACCATTACTATAAAACCCATCATAAGCTGATTGAGAAGTACCACATCGCCAGCAGCACGCCACGCGAAGGTGGCGGGGGGGAGTATCCGTTGCAGGATGGCTTCGGCTGGACCAATGGCGTGGTGCGGCGGTTGATTGGGTTGTATGGGGAGCCCTGAGCCTCTCCCCTCGCCCTCTCTCCTCAGGGGAGAGGGGGAAAAATAATCAGCGGATCACCTCATAAATGGCAGTCTGGATGGACTGCCATTTTTTTGTGGTGGCATCCGGCTGAGATTTAGCGCGGCGCGTGGCCATATCCGCATCATGCTGTTGGCGTTTCACCACTGCCGGGACGGTACAGAACGCTTTCAGGTACTGCTTGCGCATAGACGTCAGCGATTCGCCGTTCGCCATCGCATGGCTAAGCGTGTTAATAAAGCGTCGGCAGGGCTTTTGCTCTGTCATTTGCAGGCGGTAGCGCAGCATCACTTCCAGCACGTCGTCGTAGCCTGCTGATAACGCCTCTTCTGTCCATGACACTTTCCAGTCCATCCCGCCCTGCAAGAACAGGAGCGCCACGCGGGTATCGTTGCGGCTGATAGCTGAACGGAAGTTGTTTTCATCCCAGGTCACGCCCATACGCGTCAGCGTTTCTCGCGAGGAAGGCGTTTCGCGCATCTCCTGCACCGGCGCGGGAGATGCCGAACTGGCCACAGCCGGCTGCGGTTTACTGCTGGTTACCAGCCAGGCTCCCCCCACGATAATCGCGATAACCATCATGCCAACCGCTCCCCACAGCACGCCGGAAATCAGCTGTTCGCGCTGCTCGGGCGTTCGCGCGGCGCGCTGGGTCGGTTTCTCGATGCTGTCGCGTACTTCAAAAAGATCGCCACCCGTGGTGCGATCCCTTTTCTGCGCCTTTTCCCAGAACGCGTGCAGCTCGCTTTCCTCCACCGCCATGAGCGCCGCCGGGTTAATGCGTGTTCGCCCTTCCTCAAACGCGCGCTGAACGGAGCGGGTTATCTGCGTGTAATAGCTGTCGAGCAGCTGGATTTGCGCCCCGCTTAACGGCTGCTGCACGGTGATGCTGTTGCGGATTTGACGGATATCCTCGAGGAAGGTTTGCAGCGTTTTGCGAGGCTCTACCAGCAGCGTCAGCATGTCCGGGTCGTTAAACAGCGACGCGTAGTAGCGGCTAAATTCTTTTTTATCCACCAGCATCTGGGCCAGCTCGCTGAACAACATGCCGCTCAGCACATCGTTAATTTCACCGTTTTTCAGCCAGCGACGCACGCGATCGGCGTTAAACAAGGTCTTAAGATGATTATTCAGCCGCGTCGGATCGGGCCACGCCTGCTGTATCAGGCCTTTTATCATTAGCTCGATGGCTCGCACCTGTTTCTGCGCCTGAAGCTGGCTCGCCTGCTCTGGCGCCATCCCGGTATCGTAGGTCAGGAGGGGCTGTTGCAAACGCAGATATTCAAGGGCGGTTACAAAGCGCATCGCCGCAATCAGCTGGTTTTCGCTGACGTCCTGCCCGCTTTCATACTGGGGGACGCGCTGCTGAAGCAAGCGTAATTGCAGCGTAAAGGCCGTCATTTCCGCATCATTCAGGTTCAGCTTCCTGGCAACGGCGCCCCACCCGCCCAGCCCCAGGCGGGCGCTGTCCAGCTGTTCCAGAAACCAGCGTGGATCTTTGCCTTCACTAACAGGTACAT
>NZ_JADBQL010000036.1:0-8160 GCF_014895905.1 Enterobacter cloacae complex sp. P15RS
CCCGCCCAGCCCCAGGCGGGCGCTGTCCAGCTGTTCCAGAAACCAGCGTGGATCTTTGCCTTCACTAACAGGTACATTCAACAGAAGTAAGATTTCGACAGACGCCTGACGGATCGCCGCCAGGCAGCGTTCAAACTGCTCGCGGGTATGATGCGATGAGCTCATCATCTTTGTTTTCCTTGAGAGACAACGAATACCGTTAAAGCGGCATTAAAGGTGATTTTTCTTTTTATTTATACGAGGTTAAACATACCTGACTTTCTGTTGAAATAAAGTGACAACCCTATAATCATTTACAATGTCTCAGGAGAATCTGAATGCCCGCCTTTACGACCGCACGCCTCACCTGCTCGCCGCTTCAGGAGCAAGACTGGCCCTTTTTTCTGTCACTTCAGCAACATCCTGACGTGATGCGTTTTGTCGCCGAGGCGCGAAGCGAGGCGGACATTCGGGAAGCCTTTGAGTCTCGACTGTTGCCGTGGACGCCGGGTAGCGCACACTGGCTCTGCCTTGTGGTGCGTGATACGGCCAGCCAGACGCCGCTGGGCGTGACCGGCTATGTACACCGGGAGGCAGATTGTGCCGAAGTTGGTTTTCTCTTTGCGCCCTCTGCGCAGGGGAAAGGTTATGGCTTTGAATCGCTGCGGGCCGTGTGTGATTTCGCGTTGACTCAGGGCAATATTCGTCGGCTCACCGCCACCGTTACCGCGGGAAATATCGCCTCAAGGCGGCTGCTGGAAAAAACAGGTTTTCAGCTGGAAGGTGAGTTGCGCGAGAGTTATTTCCTTTCAGGGCAATGGCATAACGACTGGCTGTTCGGTTTATTGAAAAAGGAATACCCGTTCAGTAAAACCTGATCAACAGCCATTTGGCGGATATTCCCCGGCCGTCGTTTCCTCTATAGTCCCGCCATTAAGAGGAAACGCTTATGACGGGTTATGCAATGCAGATAACGTCTGCTGCAATCGCATTAATTAAAAAGCAGCAGGGACTTTCCCTGGAAAAATACCGTGACGAAAAGGGAATATGGGTTATAGGGTACGGTCACGTGATTCGCCAGTGGGAGATATTTAACGGCCTCATTACGCCGGCTGAGGCGGAGTATTTGCTTTTCAATGATATTCAATTATGTGAGACGCTGCTGCGGGAAACGAACCGACGCCCATTAACCCAACAGCAGCATGATGCCCTGGTATTAACTCTCTTTAGTTTTGGGGAAGACTCCCCTCTGCCAGAGAAGATCCTTCAGGCTGTCGCCCGGGTGTAGTACATCGCGGCCTGCGTCCGGTTTTTGACGTCAAGACGGCGGAAAAGCGTCTCAAGATGCGCTTTTACCGTTGCCGCACTGATGTTGAGATTACGCCCAATCTCTTTATTCGACTCTCCGGCCGCCAGTAACTTCAACACCTCACGCTGGCGCTCGCTTAACAATGACAGTTCATCATGAGAGGAGTGCTGCTTCAGCCACTCGCCGGGAAAACAGACCATTCCTCGCGATACCGAATCCAGCATTGCGGAAAAGCGTTCGGGATTCGCATTGCGGGGGATTATCGCCACCACGTTGCGCTGTAGCATTTGCTCAACCCAGCGAGGCTCTTTTTTCGTTAATACCAACACCACGCGCGCCGCTGGAAAACGATCCGTAATCTCTTCCAGTAAAGCCACACCATTATCATGAATTAAATATCCATCTATCATGACGATAGCGGAGGGTGACGCGGATAATTGCGCCCATAATTCATCAGTCTGACGAGTCCCTGTCAAATCTATTTCCGGAATTAACTTCTGCAAACTGCACATCGCTCCATGAATAAATAATGACTGCCTGTCAAACATGATTACTCGCATCGTTTTACTCCTCTGAGAATAGCGAAGGGGGATTCTACAGAGGCATTTTTTAAGAAAAAACTCAATGAACGGAGAGGTTACAATTCATCCGGCTCTCTTTATATTTTCCCGCATTTAGACATACCTGAATTAAGGATTTCCTTAAGAGGGTTCCCTCCCCTTAAGACCGAACATTACAGGAACATACCGCCTGATACTTCAATACGTTGCGCATTCATCCAGCCCAGTTTGTCGCTGAGCAGGGCCGCAATGGCGTCACCAATATCATCGGGCAGGCCCACGCGTCCCAGCGCAGTTTGCGACGCCAGCAGCTGGTTAAGCTCCGCATTATCCCGCACGCGTCCGCCACCAAAGTCGGTTTCAATGGCGCCGGGCGCGATGATATTGACGGAAATACCGCGCGCGCCCAGCTCTTTTGCCTGATAGCGGGTCAGCACTTCCATCGCCCCTTTCATGGCAGCGTAGGTGCCTGAGCCTGGCTGAGTAAAACGGGCCAGTCCGCTGGAGACGTTCAGGATCCGTCCCCCGTCTTTTATAAACGGCAGCAGCTGCTGGGTGAGGAAAAACGGGCCTTTGAAATGAATGTTCACCGCATCGTCAAACTGCGCCTCCGTCGTCTCGGTATAGGGGGCGTATAAGCCTGTGCCGGCGTTGTTCACTAAATAGTCAAAGGTGTCACGTTGCCAGACATGCTGAAGGGTGTCCTTCACCTGTTGAGCAAAACGCGGAAAACTTGCCGTATCGCCGACGTTAAGCTGCAATGCGGCCGCTTTTCCGCCTTTTGCCTCTATTTCGCGCACAACGTCATGCGCCTCCTGCTGGCTGCTGTTCCAGGTCAGGATGATGCCTGTCCCTTCCGCAGCCAGCTTCAGAACGGCGTTTTTACCCAGGCCGCGGCTACCGCCGGTCACTAATGCAATACGTTCACGCATAATTCACCTCGTTTCGTCTGTGATGAAGATTGAGAAAGAGCTTATTAGATGGTAGAAAATCAATAAATACTCCTGCTAACGCTTCACTGTTTCATTCGTAACAACAATGACTAACATCTATGGATAAAATACACGCAATGCAGCTTTTCCTTCGCGTCGCGGAACTGGAGAGTTTTTCCCGCGCGGCGGAGACGTTAAGCCTGCCGAAAGGGAGCGTATCGCGGCAGATCCAGGCTCTGGAAAACGCCCTGGGTACGCAGCTGCTGCACCGCACTACCCGTCGCGTCAGCCTGACGCAGGACGGCATGGTTTATTATGAACGTGCAAAAGATCTGCTGATGAATCTGGACGAGCTGGACGGCATGTTCCTGCACGACCCCTCCTCCATCAGCGGTCGGCTACGCGTGGATATGCCCGTTGCCATTGCGCGAAATGTCGTCATTCCAAAACTGCCTGCCTTTTTACAGCAGTACCCCGGCATTGAGCTGGAGCTGAGCAGCAGCGACCGCCTTGTGGACGTCATCCGCGAAGGATTTGACTGCGTGGTGCGCGTGGGTAACCTGAAAGACTCCGGGCTTATCGCCCGTCCGCTTGGGAAGCTTTCGGTGATTAACTGCGCCAGCCCGGACTATCTGACGCGATTCGGCTACCCTGAGACGCTGGACGATTTGGCCTCACACGCCCTCATTCACTACTCCGCCACGCTGGGCACCCGCCCGCTGGGTTTTGAGTATTTCAACGGCAGCGCGACCCAGTGGGTGAAAACGGGAGGCGTACTAACGGTCAACAGCACGGAAACCTACCAGGCCGCCTGTATCGCCGGGCTTGGCATTATACAGGTCCCGCGCGTCGGGGTGCGTGATGCCCTGCGCACGAAAAAACTCGTGGAGATCCTGCCGCAGTACCGGGCTGAACCGATGCCCGTCTCCCTCATTTATCCCCACCGCCGTAACCTCTCCCGCCGGGTGCATGTGTTTATGGCGTGGCTTACCGAACTCACAAAAAGTTACGTGGACTAGTCGCAAGCTATAATTCAGTAACATCCAGCTCAACGAAAAGGAAAATGCGCGTGACGCCGGAAAATAACCCGCAACGACCGACTCAACATTTAGATTATGAACCCATCAAAAAGATGGATAACGAACCTGAAGCGCCGAAAGAGCCTGGAACGGCCAGCAAAGCGCTGGGCACCGTAACCGGTATAGCTGAAAAAATTCAGCAGATACCCGCGATTGCCCACCTGATACGCGCCGCTGAGCGCTTCAATGACCGCATGGGAAATCAGTTCGGCGCGGCGATCACCTACTTCTCTTTCCTGTCGATGATCCCCATCCTGATGGTGTCGTTTGCCGCCGCCGGTTTTGTGCTGGCGTCTCACCCGACGCTATTGCAGGACATCTTCAATAAGATCCTGAACAACGTTAGCGACCAGACGCTCGCCACGACGCTTAAAAGCACCATCAATACCGCCGTGCAGCAGCGTACCACCGTGGGTATCGTCGGGTTGCTGATTGCGCTCTACTCCGGGGTGAACTGGATGGGCAACCTGCGTGAGGCCATTCGCGCCCAGTCGCGTGACGTCTGGGAGCGTACCCCGCAGGACCAGGAGAAGATATGGGTGAAGTATCTGCGCGACTTTATTTCGCTGATTGGGCTGCTGGTGGCGCTGGTCATCACGCTCTCTATCACCTCGGTCGCCGGTTCCGCGCAGCAGATGATTATCTCCGCGCTGTATCTGGATTACATTGAATGGCTGAAGCCAGCCTGGCGCGGTATAGGGCTTGCCATCTCCATCTTTGCTAACTACCTGCTGTTCTTCTGGATCTTCTGGCGTTTGCCCCGCCATCGCCCGCGCAAGAAGGCGCTGATCCGCGGGACGTTGATTGCCGCTATTGGTTTTGAGGTGATCAAAATTGTGATGACCTATACGCTGCCGTCGCTGGTCAAGTCTCCCTCCGGCGCGGCCTTTGGTTCAGTGCTGGGGCTGATGGCCTTCTTCTATTTCTTCGCGCGCCTGACGCTGTTCTGCGCCGCGTGGATCGCCACCGCAGAGTATAAAGACGACCCGCGCATGCCGGGAAAAACCCACCACTGATGTTCTGTCGGGCTGATATTTCAGCCCGATTCATCATTTCAGCATATAAATCCAGACCGTAACTTTTATTTAACTCAAAACCAGTTTTAATGACTGACATTTAAAATGTGTGAAGCATTTCATGGAAGTGTTTTCGCTGGCCTGAAAATTATCCGCTTTTTGTTGCTTTTATGACCACGCCACGCCTTTGTTACAGATTGAAATGTCGCTTTTGCTGTGCCTAATATGGCCCTTCGTTCGTCCAAAAATAAGAAAATATTATGCAAGCAACAGCCACCACACTTAACGAAGGGGCGGAACACGTTCCGGTCAATTCCCGCAATAAAGTCGTCGTCGCATCGCTGATTGGCACCGCCATTGAGTTCTTCGACTTTTACATTTATGCCACCGCTGCGGTCATTGTCTTTCCGCATATTTTCTTCCCACAGGGCGACCCGACGGCAGCCACGCTACAGTCTTTAGCCACCTTTGCTATCGCCTTCGTTGCGCGTCCGATTGGTTCAGCGGTCTTTGGGCATTTTGGCGATCGCGTTGGCCGTAAAGTGACGCTGGTTGCCTCGCTGCTGACCATGGGGATCTCTACGGTTGCCATCGGCCTGCTGCCGACCTATGAAACTATCGGCATTCTGGCGCCTGTGCTGCTGGCGCTGGCGCGCTTTGGTCAGGGTTTAGGCCTGGGCGGGGAATGGGGCGGCGCGGCGCTGCTGGCGACCGAAAACGCCCCGGCGCGCAAGCGTGCCCTGTATGGCTCTTTCCCGCAGCTGGGCGCACCGATTGGCTTCTTCTTCGCTAACGGCACCTTCCTGCTCCTCTCCTGGCTGCTGACCGATGAACAGTTCATGAGCTGGGGCTGGCGTATTCCGTTCGTCTTCTCAGCCGTGCTGGTGCTGATTGGCCTGTACGTGCGCGTGTCCCTGCACGAAACGCCGGTCTTCGCGAAAGTCGCCGCGGCGAAAAAACAGGTTAAAGTTCCGCTGGGCACGCTGCTGACCAAACACCTTCGCGTAACCGTGCTGGGCACGTTCATTATGCTGGCGACCTATACGCTGTTCTACATCATGACCGTTTACTCCATGACCTACAGCACCGCCGCCGTACCGGTCGGGCTGGGCCTGCCGCGTAACGAAGTGCTGTGGATGCTGATGATGGCGGTGATTGGATTTGGCGTGATGGTGCCCATCGCGGGCCTGCTGGCGGATAAATTTGGCCGTCGTTCAAGCATGATCGTCATCACCTCGCTGATCATCCTGTTCGCGCTGTTTGTCTTCCCGCCGCTGCTGGGTTCAGGTAGCCCTGCGCTGGTGATGGCGTATCTGCTGATTGGCCTGAGCCTGATGGGACTGACCTTTGGCCCGATGGGCGCGCTGCTGCCGGAGCTGTTCCCGACCGAAGTGCGTTATACCGGCGCGTCGTTCTCCTATAACGTTTCGTCTATTCTGGGCGCCTCGGTCGCCCCGTATATCGCCACCTGGCTTCAGGCAAACTATGGCCTGTTCTATGTGGGCGTCTATCTGGCGGCAATGGCAGCGCTGACGCTGATTGCGCTGCTGCTGACGCACGAAACTAAACATCAGTCACTGTAAGATGATGCCGGGTGGCGGCTACGCCTTACCCGGCCTACGATTCACATGCAGGCCGGGTAAGCGCAGCGCCATCCGGCAAGAACGGGCCACACCTTACTTCTTCATCTGCGACAAAATCGTCCGACACTGATTCGCTTCGCCTTCTGACGGCGAAATCAACGCCAGCAGCGCCGCCGCAGGGGTGACCAGCGTGGCGAGTGCGGCGGCAACTGCACCGCGCGCAATCAGCGGCCCGGCCTTCACGCCCGCCTGCGGCTCCTTGAAGGTCCCGCGCACGTAGAGCGGCGAACGCAGGGTAATGATACGTATACCTTTACTTTCCGGATCGATGGTCAAATCCAGCTGCTCGGATGCCATGCTGGCGGTACCGGTGATGTTGATAACCGCGTTTTCCGTGTCGAAGGCGAAAATCTGCGGACGCGCCACGCCGTTGACCAGATCCACGTTTGCCGCCGCGCAGTTCACGCGCACTTCGTCGTCACCGAAGATTTGCCCGATGATAAAGTTCCCGACGTTCAGCCCCAGGATCTCCATCAGGTTACGGCTCACCAGACCGTCGTTCATCAGCAGCTTCAGGTTGCCGTTTCCGCTGCCCAGCAGCGCCGCCACGGAGTTGCCCGTGCCGCGAATGTCCGCGTCGCCGTTCATCTCACCGAGGGTCTTCTGCATCAGCTCCACGTCCGGCATCAGCTCTTTCAGCTTCAGCCGGCGCGCCTGGATCTCCGCCCGTCCCTGCATCGGCTTTTTATCCCCCTCCAGGTGGATATTCGATGAAATGGTTCCGCCCGCCATGCCAAACTTCAGCGGTTGCAGTCGCAGGTCGGCGTTTTTCAGGATGATATGGGTTGAGAGATTGCTCAACGGCAGCGTGCTGCCATGCTCAATTTTACGTCCTTTGAAGCGCACGTCCGCATCCATCACGTCCCACTTGTCGGTTTCGAAGCGGTCATAGGGCAGTACTTTGCCCGCAGGCTGGACGTCCTTTTTGACCTCTTTTGACTTCGTGCCTTTACCCGAATCTACGCCAATCAGCGGCCCAAGATCGGCCAGACGCAGCTGGCGGGATTCAACGTCACCCTCCAGTTTCGGGCGTGGTTTCCCGGTGGTGTAGGTCAGCGTACCGTGAATATCGCTGTCGCCGATGCGGCCGTTGAACCCACGGTAGTCAAAGACGGACGATTTTTCAGCGTCGATTTTTGCGACCAGGCGCCCGTCCGTTTCGAACGGCGGGGTATCCGGCAGCAGCACGCCGGTGAGATCGTACAGTTCACCCAGCGAATCGCCGGCAAACTTAAGCTGGAGGTCGACGCCGCCCATGTTCATCGGGTCGTTAACCGTGCCCACGAACGCCACGCGGGTATTGCCCGAGCGGAAATCCGCCTGCACCGGGAACGGCGTGCCCTCGCTTCTGAGCGCCAGCATGCCGCCGATTTTGCCTTTGCCGGTGAGCGGCTGGCCGTTGTAGCGCCCCTTCGCCGTCAGGCCGAAGACGTAATCGCCCGCTTTGCTGTCATCGCCTTTGGCTTTACTGCCCGTCACTTCGCTAAACGGCAGCGGCTTGCCCAGCGGATCGACGAGGATCTCTACGTCGGCCTTACTCACCTTATCGTCAATGGCGATCCGCCCGCGATCGAACAGAATATTGTCGAGGCGGAAAGACCACGAAGAGGGCTGCGCATTCGGATCTTTATCGTCGCTGCCG
>NZ_JADBQL010000036.1:8210-32243 GCF_014895905.1 Enterobacter cloacae complex sp. P15RS
CGTCGGGCTGCTGAAGTTTGATCCACGGCAGATAGACCGTTTTCGTTAACAGGGCTAACGGCGCCAGCGTGGCTTCCACGCGCGGCAGGTGGATCATGGTCACTTCGGGGATGTCGGGCGGGTTGCCAAGCATAATGTCGTCGGCATGGACGTGCGGCCAGGGCACCCAGCTTCGCCAGCCGGTTTCCTCTTTCTGGCGCTCCCACACGACGCCCAAATCGCCACGTATTGCGAAGGGGCGGTTTAGCTCGGCTGAGACTTTCTGGTTGATGGTCGGTTTGAGGCGGTTCCAGTCAAACGTGGCGATAATGATGATTAAGACCACGATCAGCAACACGAAAATCCCTGCTGTCCAGGAAATCACCCTGGTTGTTTTTGTCATTGTTGTCCCCTTTCCTGATGAACTTGCCTATAAAACTATAGTTCAGACAAAGGGAAGCGGGCATATCAGAGCGTGGTTATCACCTTTTCCAGGGTATCCATAGGGACAGGACGAGAGAGGAAATAACCCTGTGCCGCGGCTGCCGGGGAATTTTGCACGTCGCGCCACTCTTCCAGCGTTTCCACGCCTTCCACAATGACGCCCTGACAATAGCGGTTCATCAGTTGCAGGAGCATAGTAAACAGGTTCCGTCCCTCCGACGTCTGGCGCAGCATAATAAACAGATCGCGGGCCACTTTGATGTAGTCATAACGCACTTCGCTCAGGGCGGAGAAGTTCGCCATGCCGGTACCGAAGTCATCCAGCCACAGCGGGCCAAATTCACACATCGAGGCAAACGACGAGTCCTGCGGCAGACGCACGTGCTCCACCAGTTCGAAGCGCATCCACGGCAGGGTGGCAATCAGCGACTGCAACGTCGCATTCTGACGTAACGCCATCAGAGTTGGGCCATCCACGTTCACCGACGCCAGAATACCGTGCTGCTCGAAGAAGGCCTGCTTCGTCGCCAGCATTCTCAGCTGCTCTTCCAGCACGTCGATGCGCTGACGCACGGCAACCTCCGCAAAATAGCGGTCCGGCGCGATACGCTGTGAAGGATTCGACGGATGAGTGACGATCGTTAATACCTCAATCGCCATTAACCGACCGTCGGTACGGTAGATGGGCTGATAGGTATACGCTCGCTCGCATTGCAGCCAGTAGCGATGCTCCTGCAAGTTCTCAATACTTGCCTCAGGCGTAGTGCTCAGCCGCTGGATAACCTGCTCTGACTTCATTTCGGATGTCCTGTTGTATGGGATAGCCTTTCTGGACTCGTCACTGAGTTATCGGCCCGCCAGGTGAGAACTTTATGTTCAATTCACCGGGAAAATGAAATTAAGATGACAGAAATATGCCGGAACACGCGCTGGCTCAAAAAAAATAATGGAACGTAGTTTTAATATGGTTGACCGTAAAAAACACACAGCGCACACTACCTTTAATTACTCTGTTCAGGTTCACGACTATGTCTAAGAAAATTGCCGTGATTGGCGAATGCATGATTGAGCTGTCCCAGAAAGGCGCGGAAGTGAGCCGCGGTTTTGGCGGCGATACATTAAACACCTCCGTTTACATTGCCCGTCAGGTCGCCCCCGACGCGCTGAGCGTGGATTACGTTACTGCGCTCGGCACGGACAGCTTTAGCCAGCAGATGCTGGAAGCCTGGCAGGGTGAAAATGTTGGGACGTCGCTGATCCAGCGGATGGAAAACCGCCTGCCGGGTCTGTACTACATCGAAACCGACAGTACCGGCGAGCGCACCTTCTACTACTGGCGTAATGAAGCGGCTGCCAAATTCTGGCTGGAAAGCGATGCCGCCGCCGCGATTTGTGAAGAGCTGGCCACCTTTGATTACCTCTACCTGAGCGGGATTAGCCTGGCGATCCTGAGCCAGCAGAGCCGTGAAAAGCTGCTGTCACTGCTGCGCGAATGCCGCGCCAACGGCGGCAAAGTGATTTTCGATAACAACTACCGTCCGCGCCTCTGGGCCAGCCGTGAAGAGACGCAGCAGGTGTACCAGCAGATGCTGGAATGCACCGATATCGCCTTCCTGACGCTGGATGATGAGGATGCGCTGTGGGGTGAAAAACCGGTTGATGAGGTTATCGCCCGGACGCAGGCCGCTGGGGTCAGTGAAGTGGTGATTAAGCGCGGGGCGGAGTCTTGCCTGGTGGCGGTGACGGGTGAAGCCGTGACAGAGGTTCCGGCGGTGAAGCTGGCGAAAGAAAAAGTGATTGATACCACTGCGGCGGGCGATTCTTTCAGCGCGGGCTATCTGGCGGTACGTCTGACCGGCGGTACACCGGAAGCGGCAGCGCAGCGCGGTCACCTGACGGCCAGCACGGTGATTCAGTATCGCGGAGCGATTATTCCGCGCGAGGCGATGCCTGCTTAAGAACGGTGAGGGCTGATGCCCTCACCCTAACCCTCTCCCACAGAGAGAGGGAACTCAGGGTCTTACTGACCCTGAGGAATATCGCTCGCATCCTGATGCAAATCATCGGCCGCCGCCTGTACTGGCTGCGGCGCCGTCGCCATGATGGCGTTCCAGGTGGCCTTCAACTCTTTCATGTCATATTCCGGCTCACCTTTCGGCTGTAACAGAATCAACGCCATATCCTGCGACAGCTGCTGACGCAGATCCTGATTCAGCATTTCAACGGTCAGGCCGTTCAGGAAATCCTGACGCAGCTTCTGATACTGCTCCGGCGCGATGTCCACGACCTGATTCTGCAAGGAACGAATGCGCTGGCTGATTAAGATATCGGTATCGGCGCGGGCATAGGTGGCGAACAGTTTCTGCAATTCGAGGGATTTCTGCGCGACCAGCGCGTTAAACTCCTCTTCAGACAGGCCCTCTTTGCGCACTTTAGCCAGCTCTTTTGCCACCACGCCGAGATTCGCGTTCAGCTTATCGCTGGGCGATTCCACGTTAATGGCGCACTGCGCGCGCTGGAACAGCACGCGGCAGTCAAAGCCCAGGCCAATGTCTTTAACGTTGTTCTTGCTGAGCGTCTGCTGAACGTGCCAGAACAGCGCTTCACGCGCGAGATCCGCACGCCAGTAACGCAACAGCGCAGAAGACTCGCGAATCGGCTGCCAGGCGGTATCCCACATCATTGAAAGACGATCCTGACGCACGGTATCCGTCATGATGCTGACCGTCTCAGGACGCAGCGGAGAAAGCGTAGGAACCGGCGCTGGCGTTTCACGCTTCCCTTTCAGATCGCCAAAGGCTTTGTTGATTTGCTCTATCACCGCACGGCTGTCCACGTTGCCCACCACAATGAGGGTCATGGCGTCCGGGGTGTACCACTGCTGATAGAAAGATTTCACCTGCTGTGCGTCAACCGGCTGTTTCAGCGGCTCTGCCGGGTCATGACCAAGCAGCGTTGACCCTTTCAGGCGGTAGCGCCACCAGCCTTCTTTGGTATCTGTCGGCCAGGTCGCCACCATGTCGCTGTTGCTCAACGCATAGTTTACGGTCTCAGGCGTAATCGCCAGTTTGCCGGTCGCATCGGAAAGATAGGTAAGCGCTTCTTTAAGCAGATCGTTACGGTTGTTAGGCAGGCTCAGGTTAAACATGGTGTAGTCATAGGAGACCACAGCCGGGGGAAGCGGGCGTTTTGGATCGATGGCCTGTTGCCATAAAGAACGCACCTGAACCGCCTGCAAACTGCCGCTCTGGGTGAGCGCCAGTCGAGGAATAAAATGGCTTAAGCCGGTCTGCTGGGTGCTTTCTGTGAGGGAGCCAGTATTCACAGCCAGACGAATTTCAATGCGATCGCTCGGACGTTGCGGAGTGGATAATACCTGCCACTGGAAACCGTTCGCCAGTGTTCCCTGTTGCCAGGCCGGGTCTGGCTGGAGCGCATCTGCCTGCACATAACTGGCTGCTGCCATCATCAGCAAACCGCCGGTTAAGAGTCGAATTTTTGTGCCCTGCATGTGAACCCCTGATCAACATTCCTGGTTAAAGAGAGTGTCTCGCGACGTGAGCACTCAAAGATGACGATGAAAACCTTCCGATTAGACAGCGTGTTCGGCTAAACGTCACGGGCGGAAGTGAAATATACCTCAAAAAAATCTTGTCGAATTATGACAGGTATGAGCGGTTATTATGCGCAGGTGCCCGCATCCCCACAAGGGAATACGGGCATTTATGAGGGATTAAGAGGATAAACCGGGGGTTTTGTCCTCAGATGGGCGGTTATTCAGCGTATCGTTAAGTTTCTTGTGGTCCAGCTCTTTCACCCACTTCGCTACGACGACCGTCGCCACGCCATTGCCGATCAGGTTGGTTAACGCGCGGGCTTCAGACATAAAGCGGTCGATACCGAGGATCAGGGCCAGGCCCGCCACCGGCAGATGACCAACCGCTGAAATGGTCGCCGCCAGCACGATAAATCCGCTGCCCGTGACGCCCGCCGCCCCTTTTGAGGAGAGCAGGAGCACCACCAGCAGCGTAATCTGATGGAAGATATCCATGTGGCTGTTGGTGGCCTGGGCAATAAAGACCGCCGCCATCGTCAGGTATATCGAGGTGCCGTCGAGGTTAAAGGAGTAGCCCGTCGGAATAACGAGCCCCACCACGGACTTACGGCAGCCCAGCTTTTCCATTTTATCGAGCATGCGCGGCAGCGCGGATTCAGAAGAGGACGTGCCGAGCACGATCAGCAGCTCTTCGCGGATGTAACGAATAAATTTGAAGATGCTGAAGCCGGTCGCACGGGCGATGGAGCCCAGCACCACCACCACAAACAGAATACAGGTGATGTAGAAGCAGATAATCAGCTGGCCGAGCTGTACCAGCGTGCCGACGCCGTATTTACCAATGGTAAACGCCATCGCGCCGAAGGCACCAATCGGGGCCAGACGCATGATCATGTTGATGATGCCGAAGATAACCTGCGAGAAGCTTTCAATGACGTTGAAAATCAGCTGGCCTTTGCTGCCCAGACGGTGCAGGGCAAAGCCAAACAGCACGGCAAACAGCAGTACCTGAAGGATGTTACCGCTGGCGAACGCGCCAATTACGCTGCTCGGGATCACGTCCAGCAGGAAGGCCACAATCCCCTGATCTTTCGCCTGTTCAGCGTAAACCGCCACCGCTTTCGCATCCAGCGTGGCCGGGTCAACGTTCATGCCCGCGCCAGGCTGCACCACGTTGACGATAATCAGGCCGATAATCAGCGCGATGGTACTAACAATCTCAAAATACAGCAGGGCAACTGCCCCCGTACGGCCGACCGCCTTCATGCTTTCCATGCCGGCGATACCGGTCACCACGGTACAGAAGATGACCGGCGCGATGATCATTTTGATGAGCTTAACGAACGCGTCGCCAAGCGGCTTCATTTGCGCGCCCAGTTCCGGGTAGTAGTGACCGAGCAGAATACCGATGGCGATGGCTGTCAGGACCTGGAAATAAAGACTTTTGAAGAGTGAGGTTTTCATAGGGTGTCCCTGGGAAGAAAAACTACAGGCTTTGTAAGGTTATGGTTAACCTGCGGCTTTAAAATAACACCCACATAACAGGACAGAAATAAACGAGGTTCAAATTTGAAACACAAATGTTAAGAACTTTGAGCTGGCTCGCACAAGCCAGCAACAAAATTACACTTTTGCGTTATTGCCAGCAGCGGCGAGATAGCGTTGCTCAAAAATATCCGACGGCACGGCACGATCAAAAAGGAAGCCCTGACCGCTCTCCACGCCCGCCGCAGCCAGCCACTCGCGCTGGGCGTCGCTTTCAATTCCCTCGGCAATCACGTGCAGATTCAGGCTGTGCGCCATCTGAATAATGGCCTGTACCATACTGCAATCCTCCGGCAGCCCCTCAACAAAGGTTTTGTCGATTTTCAGGACGTCCACCGGCAGGGTTTTCATGTGATGAAGCTGGCGCAGGCCGGAATACCCCATGCCAAAATCGTCCAGCGCAATGCGGACCCCGGCGTTATGCAGCGGTTTCAGAATGGCGACAGCGTCGTCAGGATTGTCGATACAACGGCTCTCGGTGACTTCCAGTATCAGCGTGTCGGGCTGGATGCGGTAGCGGTGGATCAGCGCAAGCGTCTCCGGCACCATGGTCGGGTGCATCAGCTGTAGCGCTGAGAGATTCACCGACAGCGGCAGCGTAATGCCCCGCTCCTGCCAGGCCGCAAGCTGGCGGCACGACTCTTCCAGCACCCAGTACCCCACGGTGACCATCAGGCCGCAGGACTCAATACGTTCGATCATCCCCTCAGGCAGCTCCCACGTGCCGTCCGGCTGCTGCATGCGCAGCAACGCTTCGGCGCTGGTCACTTCGCCCGTGCGCAAATTCACCTGCGGCTGTAGCCAGAGCGCAAACTGGCGATTGTCCATCGCCGTCAGAATGTCGCTCTCTTCCGTCAGGCGCTGCTGGGCTTTTTCCATCTGCTCCGGGTCAAAGAACTGAATCTGGTTTTTCCCTTTCCGGCGCGCGGTGAACGCTGCCGAGAAAGCACGTCGGTAAAGCTGCTCGGCGGTCAGGCCACCGTAGTACATCGCAATCCCGATGCTCGCGCTCGGGCGAAGCTGGATACCCTGAATGGGCAGCCGTTCATTAATGACAGTGAGCACTTGCTGACCTAGCGTAATGGCCTGCCACGGCTCTTTTACGCCGTGCGCGATCACCACCAGGTCATAGCCGCTGACCTGGGTAAGCACCATGCGCGGCGCCAGAACAGATTTCACCTTTTCCACCAGCGTCAGGAGCAGCATCTCGCGCTGGCTCTCTTTCAGCACGCCCGTCGTGTCCTGCAAGGTTTCGCAGGCGATCACCATCAGCGCGGTGGGCTGCTGGCGGGCGACGGTCTGCTCCAGCAGGGCCATTAAAAACGCTTTGTTTGGCAGATCGGAAACCGGAAAACGGGTGGCATTGTTACTGAGCTCTTCCTGCTGACGCAGAACACGCTGCTGGTTGATATTGTAACTCCGGACCAGCATGCCGATTTCATCGTCGTGATGCAGGCGCGGCAACGGTAACTGATGCCCCATGTGCTCCTGCGGAGAGAGGTCGTTCAGCTCCCGCGCGATGCGGCGCAACGGATGAACAATTAACCGGTTGATGCACCACGTCAGCGCCACGCTCAACATTAAGGTCAAAAGTAAGTAAGTGGTTACCAACGTAGCAACCCAGCTCATGACGAATTTATACATGCGGTACGAGTCCGCCTGTAACACCAGGTAAGCCAGCGGCTGTGGGTTAGCCGGTCTTTCCAGGGAATAGAGAGGTAGCGAAATCTGCACCGGCAGTTCAAACAGGCGCATCACCATCATCGGGACGGGACGCTCCGGGATAAAGCTCATCCGCAGCGCCTGAAACTGGTTGGGCAGCACGACGTCGGCGCGGCTCACGATACCGGCAGGCTGGATGCGCTTCAGAATGGATTCTGCCTCGGGGATATCCCCTTTCAGGATCGAGGCCGACAGAGGTTCCCGCACCGAGCGGGCAATACTTTCCAGTTGCGAAGCCGTGTTATAGCGGTTCTGCTGTACGGAATGAAACAGCAAAATGACGCAGAAGATGAAGACAAACAGCATTGTGACGGCAGACACCATCGCCATCTGTTTGATCGTTAAGGAACGGCTGACACGCAAAATGACTCTCCACAAAACTCGAAGCGCAGGGCGCACCAGGGTGTAAACCTGGTGCGCCCGAGTATACCCGATAGCTGCACTTTTAAGAGAGACTTACAATTAGATTAAGCAAAAATCCGATCACCAGTCTGCATAAGGCACCAGCGGTTCCGGCGGTAAGTCCATATCACCCTGCCAGCCTGCGGCAGAATACCGAACATAGAGCAGCGCATGACTCGGGGTATAGTCTTTCGCTTCCTGAATATCAACGCCCAGACCGACAAACCAGTTGGACGTCACGCGGCGTTCAACAATCGCCCTTGCGGTATAACCCGTCCCTGACGAGCTGCTTCCGGTTTCCATCACACCTTTATCGGTATAACGGCCTGGCTCATTGTCCGGGATCAGCCCCTGCAACGGATAACGCATCACATCTTTTGTTTTTGAATGGGACCAGGAGACGGAGCCACCCAGCTCCCATGACCAGTTCTCGGTGCGTTTACGCCAGTTCACCGGTAAGGCGAACGACACATACTCCTGCGGGCTGTAGTAACCGCCCTGGCCCAGCGAATAACCGCTTAAATCCTTATCGTAATGCCAGAGCATATTGGACACGCCGACCGTCAGGCGCTCGTTGTTCTGATTGATAAGCTTGTAGTAATAGCCGGTCATCCAGCGGACGCGCCAGTTATCTTCGACATTCTTCCCGCTGAGGCTGTCGGCACTCAGGCTTGACCAGATACCGTTAGCTTCGCCTTTGTCGTAGCTCACGCTCACGCCGCCACCGGTGGCACGCACGCCGCCCCAGGTGGTGTCGGTATTGGGATCTTTTTGCCCGGCGAAGGCCAGCACGGAGCTGGAAATCGGACGGCGATGGGCGTTCAGGGTGTAGCCAATCGGCCCTAAGTCGTTGCTGTAGCTCAGACTGCCCACTACATCGACCACGTCGAAGCCCATCGGCGTTGTACCGATGTCCCACGCCCAGGTCTGGTTCTGCCAGCCGACGGCCACGCTGGCGCCGTTGGCCGACTGATTCGTGCTGCCGCGACATGGCGTTTCGGCGCAGGTGCCCCACGTTGGATCGTAAGTGCCATTGTCCGTATCAAAGGAACCGGCGTTCATATTGACCAGATCGCTACGGAAGAACATGCGACCATCCGACAGCGGCGCATCAACCTGGAGCATGGTGGTGTGGGCTTTCAGGTCGGAATAGCCCCCCGTGCCGCTGGAGCCCCAGTAGTCGTGTTGCAGCGTGACGTTAAGATCCTGCTGACGATAAAGATCGCCTGCATCGCTGCGTACGCCGCGCTTCAGCCAGTCATCTTTCTCATCGTTACGCGTGAGACGCGTAAAGCTGTCGTTATCGGTCGGACGGGTCGTCGTGATGCCCGATGAAACCATCGCATCTTTCCAGGTTTCCAGCGCCTGCTGAGGCTGGCCGTTTTGCGCCTGGAAACGGGCGGCATCACGCATCACCAGCGCGCTTTCCATAGAAGGCGGCTGCGATTTTGCCTGAGGAACAATGGCGTTGAAGGTCTTTTCTGCCGTGGCAGAATCACCCAGACCGGCCTGCGCCATGGCGATCCGGCGCTGCATATTGAGGGAGAGCGGTTCGCCGTTTTGTGCCGCGGGCAGTTTCGCCAGCTCAGCGCGAGCGGCGTCCCTGTTGCCCTGAGCAAGATTGACTTCGGTCAGGCCGAGAATCGCGTCTTCGTTCTGCGGTTCCCGTTGCAGGACGGTGTTGTAGGCGGTTTTCGCGGCCTCATGATCGCCACGCTGTTCAGCCCAGTCCGCCAGCGTTAAGTCGATACGGGTGGACGGGGGCTGCTGGCGAAGCAGCGCTTCCGCCTCCTGCTCTTTTCCACCGTCGCGCAGGCGGTTGGCGTTTTCCAGCACCTGGTTACTTTGCAGGCGGCTCGCCAGCTCCTGAATGTTGCTGTTCCACCTGTCGCGCGGCAGCGTGTTCAGATGCGCCAGCGCGGCGCGGTCCCGATCGTTGCCGGACAGGTACAGCCCGCTGGCGTAAACCTGCTCCGGATCGTCCGGTTTCTGGCTTGCCAGCTGACGCATCAGGTTATCCGCCTGGCTGCGCTGACCCGCGCTATACAGATCGCGCGACAGCCGGTAGGTGATCCACACGTCGCCCGGGGAAAGCGCAAGGCGTCGACGCTGAATTTCTGCGGCCTGGGCATATTTCCCCTCGCTTTCCAGCCGTTCGGCCTGGGCTGACAGCTGCTCGTTCGTCAGGCTACGTTCAATATCATCAATGCTGCGGCGCTGGCTGCCAGAGAGCGACTGAATAAACTGCGTCGCTTTCTCCGGAGATTGTACGCGATAAATATTGGCAAGACCGCGCACCGCGTTGGTGTTGCCGCTGTCCATACGCAACGCCTGGCGGTAATAGCGTTCGGCCGCGTCGTTATCTTTACGCGCCGCCGCCGCATCACCCAGCCCCAGCACCGCGTAGCTGTCGGTATTATCGACGCTGCGCGCCTGCTGGTAATAGCGTTCCGCCTGGGCCGTATTGTTGGCTTTCAGGGCGTTATCCCCCTGCTGGATCAGCAGCCAGTATCGGTTGACCTTCAGCAGGCTGTCCCATTTGCCCCGGTTATCGCTCTGCGGATCGAGGGCGATCGCCTTTTCAAACTGCGCCACCGCGCGGGCGCGATCGCCTTTCTGGGAATAGGCCTGCCCCAGCGCGCCTACGGCTTCGCTGTCGGCATGGTTGGCGCTGACCGCTTTCTGCAAATCCGTCACCGCTTTGTTGCCCTGCCCGGCTTCCACCGCGGCTAACCCCTCGGCTTTGGCGCGAAACGCCGGATCGGCGAGCTGTTTTTGCTGCGCTTCAAGCTGCGCGCGCGCCGCCGTCACGTTATCGCCATCGCTGAACACGCTCAGGTACTGTTGCAGCGCGGTGACGCTGGTGCTGCTGGCCGGCAGATCTTTGATCTGCTGGTACCACATATCCGACGCCTGACTGCGGCCCTTGTTCGATTTGGCCATCTCCTGCAACACCGCAAACCCTTCTTCACGGCGTCCGCTCTCGAACAGAAGCTGGGCCAGCGAGGCCTGTAGCGGGGCGTTGCCCGGGCTGGTGGCGTTAAGGTTTTTAAGCTGGCCTATGGCTGAGTTCCGGCGGGCGGGATCTTTTGCCACCACGTTCCAGTACTCCGTCGCGATGTCGCCCGAGGGCGGATTCCCGTCAAACAGTTTGTCATACGCGGCAATGGCTTCCTGCGTATGACCGGTAGTGGCAAGCAGGCGAGCCTGCTGGAGGGCCTGGCGACCGTCCGGCGTGGAGAGCAGCATGGTCGTACGGGAGGACTGGTACGCGCTGGAATCGGGTGCCATTCCTTTCAGGCGATCCAGCTCTTTTTGCGCGCCCGCCGTATCGCCCTGTCGTAACAGATAGCGGAAGCGTGCGGCAATCACGTCCGGGTTGTCGGGGTCGATCAGCTCAAGGCGGTAGAGCGACTGACGCACCAAATCCTCACGCTGCGTGGATTCGCCCAGACGGACCTGTTCCAGCAGCTGTCTCTGCTGCGGGGAGTTGGCGGCCTGGGCCAGGGGCATTAGCGCCAGGCCAAGCGATAACGTGAGGAGATTTAGTGTGAACGTGCGCATTCCTGGCCCCAATCCGGTAGTAATTCACCTTGCGCGGTGAAGCGAAAACGATGCTGATCCCACCCTTGTCCAAAGAGGGTCAGAACGTAGCTGTAATAAGCATTATTATCGGGAAAACGATCGGCGACGCGCTGGCGTTGCACCGCCTGCGCGTCGCGGTTTTGTAAAAACGGAAGCAGGGAGGCAGAGAACCCAACCGGCCCATCTCCGGTACGTTTCCCGGTCGCTACGTCTACTTTTTCCGGCGGCAAGCCTTGTTTGGTTGTGGTGGTCGCCATGGGCTTGAAACGCGCCAGTAGCCGGGCTTTCTGTGGATCGCTATCGTTCATCATCCCTACCCAGAGATAGACGCGAATCGCATCGTAGCTGCCGATAAGGGACGCATCCTGCTTCAGCTGCCAGCCGCCCTTCTTCTGATATTTCACCCAGTTCGGGGAAAATCCTTTAGGCGCGGTCTCCAGCAGCAGACGCAGGTTGGTTTCTCGGAGCGTCGTCCACGGTGCACCAAAACGGGTAAAATAGCTCGCAAGCTGCGGCGGCAGGTAGCTGGGGTTGAAGCGCCAGGCACTCTCTTCGGCAAAACCGACTTTACCCGGCAGCAACATAGAGCCCAGACCCGGCACCTTCACCACTTCCTCGGTGGCAATGCGCGTCAACAGCGCCTTACCCGTGCGCGTATAATCGGGATTTTTCCATAGCCGCCCGGCTTCCAGCAGCGACCAGGCAATCCAGATATCGGCATCCGACGCCGAGTTCGAGTCGATAACGGCCCAGGTTTCGTCGTCCTTTTTCCCCCACAACCAGGCTGGGAGACGCTGGGCTAAATCCCCCTCGGCAAGGTTATCGCGCGTCCATGCCAGCAGCAGATCGAACGCCTTGCGATCGTTTGCTGCCAGCGCAAAGAACAGCCCATAGCTTTGCCCTTCCGAGGTGGTGATCTTGCGTGCGTCGCTGGGATCGATAACGCGCCCACCTTCGCTCATATAATCCTGCTTGAACGTCTCCCAGGCGGGCCAGCGGCAGGCGGCATGAAGATTCGCCGCCGCCAGCATCAACGCTGCGACTACACACCCACGAAAGATTTTCATCACCGCTTACTCATGGTCCGGATTAAGACGACGACGGCTAATGATTCGCAGCAGACGCCACAGCACCCAGGCCAGTAAGACGACGCTGAGCGCAGCCAGCACGGCCAGCAGCACCGGGTGGTTAGACAGGGCGTACCACAGGCGCTCGAACCACGGCAGATGGCCCACATAGTAGACATCCCCCACGCGCAGGCTGTTGACCCCCGACTCACGAATAACCGAGACGGAACCGTACATTGCCGCCCGTTTACCGCTGTCGTTCATGGCCGTATTGAGCAACTCATAGCCGCGCGGGCTGTCCGCCAGCAGGGCGATAACGCTGCGCTGGTCGTTATACGGCGACTGGAAGCCGACAATCGCGGCCATCGGGCCCGTTGAGCTTACGGTCGTCCTGATATTGGCCTGACGATCGCCGCTGTCCGGCATGATGCTCGGGAACTCGGTCTGACGCAGCGGCGTGTTGACCCATGACTGTGCCGCCTGCACCAGCAGATCGACGCGCTTCTCGTCTTTCAGCTTGTCCGGGATGTTGCCGATGACCATGATATCGGCATCTTTGTTCTGGATCTGGCTACCGTCGTTCGTCACCGTCACGTTGACCGCCGGCAGGCCGGTTTGCGCCCCGATGGTGCCCATGGTATCCAGCAGTGTGGCAACCTGACCTTCGTTAGCCGCTTTTGGCATCACAACAATCGATTCAGAGAGATCTGCCATGCGGCTGAACGGGAAGCTGGCGTTTGCAAACGCACGCAGGTCCGGCATCGCGATAAAGTGGTAATACTTCGAGAAGTCGATCGTGGAATCGTCACCAATCACCACGTGGTTTTGCACCGGCTGGAAGGTAATACAGTTTTCCACCGTTCCACCCGGCATCGGGTTCATATACTGGAAGTTAAACCGCAGCTGGTTCACCGCACCCAGCTTCAGCGCCGGGATCGACACATCGGTTTTACCGTCCAGCAGCCCCTGCAATACTGGCAGACGAAGCATCAACCGGTTTGTCTCCTGGCTGCTGGTCAGGCTGAACGATTGCAGGAACTGGTTGTTAAGGCTGATATCCATGCGCGAGCTGTCTTTGGTTGCCGGCGCGGTGTAACGGTAGTTCAGGTTGATATCAATCCCGTTGGTGCGCAGCAGATACAGATCTGGCGGCAGGTTCAGTGACAGGCTGACGGGAGAAGGCTCAAGCCCGGTGGACTGCAATTGCTCTTCATAGGTTTTCAGCTCGCCGAAGGTGATCGCGCGGTCGGTGCGCACCCAGTTTGGGGCATCATAAGGCTTACGCGCCAGCAGCGGTTTCACTTCATCCACCACGACGCTGTTGCCGCGGAACAGGATATTCCCCTGCGCAATGCCCTTCGCCGCCTGCACCAGATCTTTTTCATCACGCCCGAAGACCACCAGCAGCTTAACGTACGGGTTGTCCGGATGGGTGATCATCTCGATGGTGGGCGCTTTCACAGCCGGATGGTCACGCAGGAATGATGGACGTTTGGCATTGGTGGCAAACACGATCGCGTTTTTATCCGGCATTTTGTCGTACATGACCGGGAAACTCTGACCGCGCCAGCCGGAGCGGGAACCAAACCAGGATGCCACGATGGAGGCCGCCAGCTGTTCGGTCACATCCGGAGAGCCCGCAAACACCATCGGCAGGTTCAGAGGACGGTTATCGCGCGGGTCGAAGAACGGCACCGGGAAGGCCGAGAGATCGTTTTTCAGCGCCAGTGGCTGATACGTCATCTGTAGCGAGGAGTTACGGCCCACATCCAGCCACAGGGTGCTGCTGGCCGGGTTTTCACAGACATCGCGATAGTGACCGACAAATTCCAGACGTACGCGGTTAAAGTCGGTGATAAACAGCGGGTTAATCGGCACCTGGGCCAGGGTTTTCTTACCCAGCTGCTCTTTGGTGACGGGCAGGACGTCCATCAGCTCGTCATTCAGATAGACCTTAAGCTGGGACTGCACCGGCAGCAGCGACGGCGATGGCGTGTATTCCAGGTTGAGCATCGCTTTCGACACGACTTCATCGCTGCGCATACCGAATTCGATACCGCCATTTGGGTTGATGCCGCGCAGGACCATGCTGCCCGGAGGAGGCGCGATCTGGGCAAACGTCAGCTTAACGTCACGCGACGGCGTATTTTCCGCAACCACGGGTGCGTTGGCCCCGGGCACGCCAGGCATGACCTGCCCCACCACCGGATTACCGGCAGGCAGCGTATTGCCCGTCGTCGGCTGATTTGGGACGACGTTTTCCGTCTGCCCCGGCGCCGCCGTCACAACCGGATCGGTCGCTTGCGCGACGACAGGCACCGTTGGAGCGGGCGTGGCCGCTGCGTTATCAGGCGCCGCGTTAGCCACTGTTGCAGGGAGCGCACTCATCCCCATTGCCACTGCACATAACCAGGAAAGTTTTGTTTTCATCGCGTTATCATCATTGTTGAGCCATAACCGGGTCCGCCTGCTTCGCTTCATCTCGCTCAGGCCGACGCGGAATAAACGACACGACCCAGGAAACCAGCGAAGTAAGTGACCGGAAAATTAATTTCACCGACGACGGGGCAAATTCTGCAAGGTGACGATAGCCACGGAACCCCAGCTTAAGAATATCCAGCAGGCTTTCCAGAGGCTTATCCTCAGGGAAGCTGTCCTGCCAGAGAGCCCACGTATCCGCGCGGGCAAACGTACACTGCACAAAATCAATGTGTTGCTTTTTGGTCAGCGGCATCAGTTGCAGACCCACCTCATTTCCTCTCACGCGTACAACCTGCGTCGGGAAGACATACTCCTGCTGGCCGCGCTTAAGCAGTAAGTTAACCTTCTGCCCCTCCAGCACCTTAGCCTGACCGTTGATCTTGATACCCAGACCGCCATCCGAGAAGTCATGTACGGTACAGGAGAAGAGATGGCCATCGTCGCGGGCAATGGCCGCGGGCATGCTGATTTCGACGCGGTGCGCGCGGCGGACCTGTTTACTCTCCACCGATACCGCCACCGCGCCACCGAGGATAATCAGGTTGTAAAACACCCACGCCATACTCACGAAGACCGTCAGGACTTCGTTTTCCGGGCCGTAGAAGTAGCGCCAGATCCCAACAATGACGCCCACAATATTCAGCAGCACCAGGAAGATATAGGGCCGGGAGATCACCCAGTCGACATACTCCTCTTCCACCAGCCCGCCCTTCGCGGTGACGTTAAATTTCCCTTTATGCGGGTTAATCAGCGCTACCATGGTTGGCGGCGCGATGTACCAGGCCAGCACCGTTTCGTAAATTTCGCTCCAGAAGGAGTGGCGATATTTCCCCTGAATCTTCGAGTTCGTCAGGCTGGCGTGGATCATGTGCGGCAGCACGAACAGGGCAATCATCAGCGCGGGAGCGTAGATGATGTAAGCGTGAAGGAGCAGGAACGCCAGCGGCGCGGTGAGGAAGATAAGCCGTGGAATACCCGACAGGAAGTGGAACATGGCGTTGACGTAGCACAGGCGCTGCGCCAGCTTCAGCCCTTTGCCCATCAGCGGGTTATCGAGACGGAAGATTTGCACCATGCCGCGCGCCCAGCGAATACGCTGGCCGATGTGTGCCGACAGGGATTCCGTTGCCAGCCCCGCCGCCTGGGGAATGCGCATATAGGCCGAGGTATAGCCAAGGCGGTGCAGACGCAGGGAGGTGTGAGCATCTTCCGTGACCGTTTCCACGGCGATGCCGCCAATTTCATCCAGCGGCTTGCGGCGGATAACCGCGCAGGAGCCGCAGAAGAACGTGGCGTCCCACATGTCGTTCCCGTCCTGAACCAGGCCATAGAACAGCGTGCCCTCGTTCGGGGTTTTGCGGAAACGACCGAGGTTACGTTCAAACGGATCCGGCGAGAAGAAGTGGTGCGGCGTCTGCATCATCGCCAGCTCTTTCTCCTTCAGGAACCAGCCCATCGTCATTTGCAGGAACGAGCGCGTTGGCACGTGGTCGCAGTCAAAAATAGAGACGAACTCCCCTTTGGCATATTTCAGCGCATTGTTGATGTTACCGGCCTTCGCGTGTTCGTGAGTGGTACGGGCGATGTACTCTACCCCCACTTCGTCTGCGAACTGGCGGAACTCGGCGCGGCCACCGTCATCGAGGATCCAGATTTTGATTTTGTCCTTCGGCCAGTCGATACCCAGCGCGGCGTAGATGGTGTTTTTCACCACCGACAGATCTTCGTTGTAGGTCGGCACGAAGAGGTCCACCGTTGGCCACTGGGTCGTGTCTTTTGGCAGCGGCACCGGCTGACGATTCAACGGCCAGATAACCTGGAAGTAACCCAGCACCAGCACGATCCAGGCGTAGGTTTCCGCAAACAGCAGCACTAGCCCGCACACCAGGCTGACCGGATCGTCCCAGTTCAGCGTTGAGGTATAACGCCACCAGATGTAGCGGCAGGAAACGGTCAGCGACAGCACAATCAGCATCAGGGCGGAAAAACGTCCCGGAATGCGCCGCACCAGCAGCGCCACGCCCCACAGCAGGATCAGGAAGGTAAACTGCGCCAGCGGGTTGAACGGCTGGGTAATACAGACCAGCGCCAGAATGAGCGAGAACGCCACCACCACGCCGAGAATAAAACGCCGCAAGCCCGGGTGGAGGTGCCCGAGCTCTTTGTGGTTATCTAAATGTCCCGTTCTGTCGCCAACGCGATCGGGTAGCCGGTCAAGCCACTGGTGATAGCGTTCACGCAGGTTCTGCACGCGATCGAAGCTGCGCCAGC
The DNA here is from genome assembly GCF_014895905.1 of Enterobacter cloacae complex sp. P15RS. Classification (NCBI taxonomy): domain Bacteria; kingdom Pseudomonadati; phylum Pseudomonadota; class Gammaproteobacteria; order Enterobacterales; family Enterobacteriaceae; genus Enterobacter; species Enterobacter cloacae complex sp. P15RS. Next base: position 25,263 of record NZ_JADBQL010000036.1, read on the forward strand.
GGGACGTTTTTTTCTCCGCGCCCGTTGAGGTCGCCAGCAGCCAGATGGACTGAATAGCGTAGCGCGCGGGATCGAGCGGACGCGGCTTGTCAGGGTTGATATGCGGATAGAGTTCACCGTGGCGCGCACGAATACGTTGCCAGCGCGGATGTTCAAGGGGGAGAAACATCCACGCCAGAACCATCCAGAAACAGCCCAGCGCAGCGCTCAGCGATGAAGCGCCGTGATGACGGTAATGGCGATAGCGTTCACTTAAGCGCGAACTGACCGGCGGGATAAGCAGCCAGCTGGTCAGGCGACTCATGCCGTACTCCCGGCAGACTCAGGCCTTTTCGCAAAGTGCAGCAGACACCAGTTGGCCAGCGTCAGGATCTCTTCCGCCGCCAGTGAATCGCTACGGTACTCCCCAAGGGGTTGTTTCGACGCAAGGCACTCCGCCATCGCTTCGTCACGATGGATCACCATCGGCAACAGGCGGCGCTGACTCTGTAGCCAGACCTGGTACAGATCGTCCTGGATCTGGCTGCCAATGCGCAGATCGTTGATCAGAATATGGGCATTGGCAGGCAACGCCTGCTGATGCAGACGGATATGGCAATTCGCATCTACGTTCGCGATGGAGAGCACATGGTCACACTGCGTCAGCAGCTGGCGGGTCAGCGACGCGGCACCGTGCGGCAGGTCCAGCAGGATCCACCGATAGTGCCCTTTCTCTTTCAGGCTCTGCAACGCGGTGGTGAAGCGAGAGAACAGGCGCTGGAACGCGGCTTCATTCCCGCGTTCGGTTTCCGTCAGCTGACCAAAAGGAAGCAAATCGAGCTGGGAGGTATAGCGCAAACCCGCATCCCGCCAGTCTTTATCGTCCAGAAGCGCGCGCCCCCAGCCGTTTGAATACGTAAAGTCGACATTGAATGACATGCGCAGCAAATTATCGGAGCAGGCATCAATAACCAGTACCGATTCACCTAAAACCTGCAATGACCACGCCAGCGCCGCGGTTACGGAAGTTGTACCTACCCCACCACGGACGCCCTGTAATCCTAGTACGGCCATCAATGGCTTCCTTATTGTTGTTGGGCAAACTCAGCTAATAACGGCCAACGTTTAATAGCCGCAGCCAACTGTTCCCGCTGGGAAATATCGGTGTAATCTATTTCAGGCAACGAAAAAGCCTGCGTGAGCGCCAGAAAATCGTTTTGGAATGTGTAACCCAGGCTTGAGTCGACTGGCGTTGCGGGTTCGTTATTTTGCATTCTTATTTCATCCCTTTGAGTAAAATCATAAGATTCAGATGCAGCGAGGCGTCCTGCCCACGAAATTCATTTACATGCTAAATCTGATGTTCTTTAATTTCAATGTTAGGTTTATTTCTACGCTTTCGCTAGTAAACTGAGAGGCATAGAAATTCGACGAAAAGAGGGACACCGTGGACTCCATATTTTCTATTGGCATCCAGTCATTATGGGACGAATTGCGCCACATGCCAGTCGGAGGAGTCTGGTGGGTTAATACGGATCGTAATGCTGATGCCATCAGTCTGGTAAACCAGACGATAGCGGCGCAGGGTAAGGATTCCCGCGTTGCCGTCATTACGATGGGCGATGAGCCAAAGTCAATCATCAGGCTCGAAACTGACCGTGGACCCCAGACAGTACGATTATTTTCCATGTCAGCGGAGGCCGACAGTTTATACTTTTTACCCCGCGATATTCAGTGCTCTATTGTTCCTGAACACTATTTACTGATTCTTAAATGTTCTCAAAACGGTCTACAAAATATTCCGTCAGAAAAACTGCTGAAATGGCTGGAAAGAATCAACAGATGGATGAAAAATCAAAATTGCACCTTATTGGTGGTTAACCCAGGCAGTAATAACGACAAGCTTTTTTCACTTTTAATGAGTGAATACCGCTCCCTCTATGGTCTGGCCAGTATTCGTGTCCAGACTGACAGCCATCTGTACGACGTGGCATTCTGGTGCAATGAAAAAGGGGTGAGCTCCCGACAGCAGCTTACCCTCAAACATGTCGGGGATGAGTGGCATCTTGCTCAACAGGAAGAGACGGTGGTTCAGCCACGCAGTGATGAAAAACGCGTTCTGAGTCATATTGCGGTACTGGAAGGCGCGCCTGCACTTTCTGAACACTGGTCACTGTTCGAAACCAATGAAGCCTTATTTGATGAAGCGCGCACCACGCAGGCGGCGACCATTATCTTCTCGTTGATTCAGAATAACCAAATTGAAACGCTGGCAAGGCATATTCACACGCTACGTCGACAGCGCGGCAGCGCGTTAAAAATCGTGGTGCGTGAAAATAATACCAGCCTGCGCGCCACCGATGAGCGCCTGTTACTGGGCTGTGGCGCTAATATGGTCATCCCCTGGAATGCGCCCCTCTCGCGCTGTCTGACGCTGATCGAAAGCCTCCAGGGCCAGCAGTTTAACCGCCACGTTCCGGAAGATATCAGCACCCTGCTTTCCATGACGCAGCCGATGAAGCTGCGCGGCTACCAGAAGTGGGACACCTTCTGCGATGCGGTGGGCAATATGATAAGCAATACGCTGTTACCGGCAGACGGAAAAGGGGTGATGGTTGCCCTGCGTCCCGTGCCGGGCATTCGTGTTGAGCAGGCGCTTACCTTGTGCCGCCCTAATCGTACAGGGGATATCATGACCATTGGCGATAATCGCCTGGTGCTGTTCCTCTCCTTCTGCCGGGTGAACGATCTGGATACCGCGCTGAACCATATCTTCCCGCTGCCTACCGGAGATATTTTCTCGAACCGCATGGTCTGGTTCGAAGATAACCTGATTGCTGCTGAGCTTGTCCAGATGCGTACCCTGGCACCCGAAAAGTGGGCCAAACCGTTGCCTGTAACAAGCGGTGCCGTACCGGTTCTCAACGCGAAGCATGACGGGCATGTCTGGCGTCGGGTACCTGAGCCGCTACGTTTACTGGATGAGAACAAGGAGAGCGCGCCATTATGAATATCAGCGATATCATTCAACTGGTTGTTCTGTGTGCGCTAATTTTTTTGCCGCTGGGCTACTATGCGCGCCATTCCCTGCGCCGTATTCGCGATACGGTCAGATTACTGTTCGTCAAACCTCGCTATATTAAACCCGCCGGAACACTGACTCGCGCTCCGAACGTCAAGGCAAACCGAAAACATGACTAATTCTACCTATACCTCTTCGGCGCCATCGCCACTCTGGCAATACTGGCGCGGCCTGTCCGGCTGGAATTTCTACTTTCTGGTGAAGTTTGGTCTGCTGTGGGCAGGCTACCTTAATTTCCACCCTCTGCTTAACCTGGTGTTTATGGCATTCCTGCTGATGCCAATCCCGAACCTCAGGCTGCACCGTATACGTCACTGGGTCGCTATCCCCATCGGTTTCGCCCTGTTCTGGCATGATACCTGGCTGCCTGGCCCCGAAAGCATCATGAGCCAGGGCTCCCAGGTCGCAGGTTTCAGTGCGGACTATATGCTCGATCTGGTTGAGCGCTTTATTAACTGGCAGATGATTGGCGCGGTATTTGTCCTGCTGGTCGCCTGGCTGTTCCTGTCTCAGTGGATCCGCGTGACGGTGTTTGTCGTCGCGATTATGGTCTGGCTAAACGTCCTGACGCTGACGGGCCCGAGCTTCTCGCTGTGGCCAGCCGGTCAGCCGACAACAACCGTGACCACCACGGGCGGTTCCGCCGCCGCTACCGTCGCGACAGCAGGGGATACGCCTGTGGTAGGGGATATCCCCGCGCAGACCGCACCGCCGACATCCGCTAACCTGAACGCGTGGCTCTCCAGTTTTTACGCTGCGGAAGATAAGCGCCAGACGAAATTCCCGGATGCGCTGCCTGCCGACGCTCAGCCGTTTGAACTGCTGGTGATTAACATCTGTTCTCTGTCCTGGGCGGATGTCGATGCGGCCGGGTTGATGTCGCATCCGCTGTGGTCGCATTTCGATATACAGTTTAAAGACTTCAACTCCGCCACCTCCTACAGCGGCCCGGCGGCTATCCGCCTGCTGCGCGCGAGCTGTGGGCAGCCTTCGCATAAGAATCTCTACCAGCCCGCAGCTAACCAGTGCTATCTGTTCGATAACCTGGCAAAACTCGGCTTTACGCAGCACCTGATGATGGGCCACAACGGCCAGTTCGGTAACTTCCTGAAGGAAGTGCGTGAACAGGGGGGAATGCAGGCTCCACTGATGGACCAGAAAGGGCTGCCGGTGACGTTACTGGGCTTCGATGGTTCGCCGGTGTATGACGATACCGCCGTGCTTCAGCGCTGGTTCGATACCGTCGGCAAAGAAGAAGGGACGCGAAGCGCGACGTTCTATAACACGCTGCCGCTGCACGACGGGAATCACTATCCTGGCGTAAGCAAAACGGCCGATTATAAAGCCCGTGCCCAGAAGTTCTTTGACGAGCTGGATGCGTTCTTTACCGAGCTGGAAAAATCAGGGCGTAAAGTGATGGTGGTGGTGGTACCGGAACATGGTGGAGCGCTGAAAGGCGACAGGATGCAGGTGTCTGGCCTGCGTGATATCCCAAGCCCGTCCATCACTAACGTTCCGGCCGGGATTAAGTTCTTTGGCATGAAGGCGCCGCGTCAGGGTGCGCCTGTTGAGATCACCCAGCCAAGCAGCTATCTGGCGATCTCGGAACTGGTTGCTCGCGCAGTAGACGGTAAGCTGTTTGTGGAGGATAGCGTGAACTGGGATCAGCTCACCAGCGGGCTGCCGCAGACGGCAGAGGTATCGGAAAACGCCAACGCGGTGGTGATCCAGTATCAGAACAAGCCTTATGTCCGACTGAATGCCGGGGATTGGGTGCCGTATCCGCAGTGATAGCCGCTACACCCTCTCCCCTGTGGGGAGAGGGTTATTCTGCACTTCGTAACGAAATTTCACCGCCCACCCAGGGCTTAATCACGCCATCCTGCTCAAGAAGCAACGCGCCCTGTGCGTCAATACCGCGTGAAGTGCCGTAAATCTCTTTATCCCCAATCAGCAGCTTCACCGGTCGGTTAATAAAGTTATCGAGCTTTTCCCAGCGGGAGAGGAATGGCGCTAACCCCTCCTGTTCAAAGAGCGTCAGCGAACTTCGTAACTCATTGATCATCCGGACGGCAAGCGTATTGCGATCGATGGCGATCCCCGCTTCCTGGAGGTTGGTCCAGGCCTGGTTCACCACATCGTTTTGCACGTTTCGCATTACCATGTTTAGCCCGGCTCCAATGACGATCTGCGCGGCATCGCCCGTTTTTCCCGTCAGTTCAACCAGGATACCCGCCAGTTTGCGATCGTTGAGATAGAGATCGTTCGGCCATTTCACCCGAACTTTATCCGCGCCCAGATCGTGCAGCACCTCTGCCATCACAATACCGATGACCAGGCTCAGCCCGATGGCCGCAGCCGGCCCCTGCTCAAGCCGCCAGTACATGGAGAGATAGAGGTTGGCGCCAAATGGCGAGAACCACTTACGGCCTCGACGGCCACGTCCTGCCTGTTGATACTCTGCAACGCAGGCATCGCCGGATGTCAGCTCGCTCAGGCGGTCCAGCAGATACTGGTTCGTCGAATCAATGACCGGCAATACCGCAACGTTGCCGTGCCCAATCTGGCTGCGAATGGTCTCTTCATTCAATAACTGGATCGGTTCCGGCAGGCTATAACCTTTACCAGGCACCGTAAACACATCCACGCCCCAGTCGCGGAGCGTTTGTATATGCTTGTTGATAGCAGCGCGGCTCATGCCCAGCTGCTCGCCCAGCTGCTCACCAGAATGAAACTCGCCATCTGCCAGAATGCCGATGAGAGTTAACGGAATCGTATTGTCCTTCACGCAATGGTCTCCACGGCATTCACTTCGCCTGTTCGGCCAATAAAGCGAACTTCAGGCTCCAGCCAGACGTTAAATTTTTCGCCCACGCGCTGGCGAACATGGTGCGCCAGGTTGACGACGTCTTCACTCGTCGCGCTGGACTGGTTAATCAGTACCAGTGCCTGCTGACGGTGAACAGCAGCGCCACCAACAGTGGTACCTTTTAAATCACATTGATCGATAAGCCAGCCTGCGGCCAGCTTCACGCTGCCATCCGCCTGAGGATAATGCGGAGCCGTTGGCCAGCCGGCGAGAAATGCTTTGGCATTTTCGATGCCGATCACCGGGTTTTTGAAGAAACTGCCCGCGTTTCCATTCACTTTCGGGTCCGGAAGCTTGGTCATTCGCATATGGCAAACGGAATCAAATACCTCACGCGGTGTGACGGTAGCCGGATCGAGGCGGGTCAGATCGCCGTAAGTCAGCACCGGTTTCCAGGCCTTTGCCAGACGCAGACCAACGGCCACAATGACGAACCGATCCTGATACTCGTGCTTGAAAATGCTGTCGCGATAGCCAAAGCGGCACTGCTCTGCGGTTAAGCGCTGCGCGTTACCCGTGGCCAGCTCAATGCAGTCGACGTATTCGCAGACGTGTTTCAGTTCGATGCCGTAGGCACCGATGTTTTGAATAGGAGACGATCCTGCGCAGCCCGGGATCAGGGCCAGGTTTTCCAGCCCGGACATCCCTTTTTCAAGGGTATATTGCACCAGACGGTGCCAGTTTTCGCCAGCACCCACGCGTAAATGCCAGCTGTCAGCGCGCTCTTCAACGTCAATTCCCATGATGCGGTTGACGATCACCGTTCCCGCAAAATCATCGAGAAACAGGACATTACTTCCTTCGCCCAGAATCAGTACGGGTTCACCGTTTTCTGTTGCGCTCTGCCACGCGTTCAGCAGCTGCTGAGCATTATCGGCACGTACAATTTGATTAGCATTTCGTTGAATACCAAAGGTATTCCAGGGCTTAAGGGAGTGGTTCATAGACGCTATCCTGATGCAAAAACCGGGGTAGTTTACCGTATATACGCAGGGATAGGTGATTAGTTTATGGAAATGAAGGATCTGCAAAAACGCAAAAAGGCCATCCT
>NZ_JADBQL010000037.1:0-66843 GCF_014895905.1 Enterobacter cloacae complex sp. P15RS
CTGGCGCAGGCGGGATACCGTACGCTGGCGCAGAAGCTGCAGCAGGACGCAAACGTCACGTTCCCCCCGGTACTGGTGACGATGCTTGACGGGCTGGAGGCGGAGCTGCGGTGCGGGGAAATCAGTGCTGCTAATCAGCAGTGGCTGGCGCAGTGTGGACTGACGGCGGAGCAGATGGCGCGACAGCTGGAGCCGGTGTACACGCCGCTGCGTAAACTGCACCTGTACCACTGCGACCACCGGGGGCTGCCGCTGGCGCTGATATGTCATGACGGGCGTGTCGCGTGGCAGGCGGAGTACGATGAATGGGGGAACGTGCTGCGGGAGGATAACCCGGACGGGCTGGCACAGCTTCTCCGCCTGCCGGGTCAGCAGTACGATGCGGAGACGGGGCTCTGTTATAACCGGCACCGGTATTACGACCCGGCGCAGGGAAGGTATATCACGCAGGATCCGATAGGGCTGGCGGGGGGATGGAATCCTTATATATATCCGTTGGATCCTGTGGCATATGCAGATCCATTGGGGTTGCAGCCATTTGCTGGATTTGGTACGGGGTTCAATAATTATATGCAGGCCGCAGGTTCGTTGGGTTTTTCGATGGCAGAATCAGGAGCATCTCCTGAAGAGGCTACTGCTGCATTTAACCACATGGCAAAAGGAGATTTACCAAAACAAGCAAGACAATATATAGAGGGGTGGATATACGGTTCTGCTTCCCTTGCGTCTGTGACGGCAGTTGCCTGTTTTTCCGCTCCCTTAGCAATATCAGGAGCCTTAACCGGTGGAGCTAACGCTTTAAATCAAATATGGAATGGCGGAGATTTTAGTTTTAGTGACACTTACGTCGCAACTAATGTAGGGATTTTGACAGAAGGTCGTGGTCTGCTGGCAACCACAGGGATAAATGTCGCCGGTTACTCGATTAGTAATATAATTAAAGGAACTGCTCAGACAGTCGAAGGCATTATTTCAACAGTTTTTGGTACTATAACCGGATATGGCACAGCAAAAGGTTTAGGAACGACTGTCGGTAGTAATATTTCCACAGGAGTTGGAGCTATTGTAACTGAGGTTACTACAAGCCAAACTGTCGAAAAACTTAATGAGTAAGTACAATAAAATGAACACAAAGCAAAGCCCGTATATAACCCTTCTAATATTGACAGTCAAATGCTGTATTTCTGTTAGCGTCGCTCTTTATTTAGCACTGCTTGGCGTTTCTATTTTTCAGGGAGTGAAGGCTGGCGTATTTACATTCCATTTTTACAACGAATTTATCTTTTCTGTTAAGAAAGGGGTGTTTTTTGGCGTGATATATGGATTAGGTGAATGGTTAATAAAGAAAGCTAAAGATCCTGCCAAAAATAAAAAATAATTAAATCATTTTGGGCAAATTATTTATATAAGCGAATAATGCCCCTGATAATTATCAGTTTTTTTTGGAAGAAAAGGGTACTGTCTATGCATCTAACGGTCTTCCGCATCCGGCAGGTTTTTTACCTATAGAGCCGTTTGCCCCTTTACAGTTTCAAGGATGAAATATTTAGGTGGTAATGAGATTTTACCAGAGGATATCGTCACTCTTGGGGGAAAGATGACCAGAATCGTTGTTTATAATTTTGTAAAAGCTGAAGATTTCGATATTGAGGATTAGGAAGATTTTAAGACGTCAACAAATGGATGGACAGTCCGTGTCAGTTTATACACAACGGCTTAAACTCTGCTTATACCATTATCTGTCGCTGGCTTGATATACCTTGAGGGGACGTCTGCTAAGGGGAGTACTCGGCGCAGGGTTGAAGTATCATGGAAGTTTTGATTAGGTTGAGAGAGTGTTAAAAAATGTATGGATACCCGCTGAATCCTGTTACAGATGTAGAGCAGTTGGTGTTGTGGCTCTTTGTCATTTCGCTGGCAGAATGCGCGATCAAAAATACCTACACGGGTACGCATAAGATGAATGCTGCTGACGATCTGCCATAGCCCTTCCCGACCGGGTAAATGAACGTTCTGCACAAGTCAAAGCGGTGTTGTAGACATACCTTTCTCTAAAAAACCGGCTGAAATTTAGGAGTACCCTTTTTTAAAATTTAGCCCCTTAATTTGTACACAAAATCAACGATGACGAAAAGTCTGCGATTTCCAGAACTTATAAAAATCCTGACAAATCAGCAATCTACCACCTAAGGAGTAGTTTAAGGCGTATTTGATTTGCATCAATAAGTGCCTCTGCTGAATCGTTAAGGTAGGCAGTAATAGAAAAGAAATCGAGGCAAAAATGAGCAAAGTCAGACTCGCTATCATCGGTAACGGCATGGTCGGCCACCGCTTTATTGAGGATCTTCTCGATAAAGCCGATGCTGACCAGTTCGATATTACCGTGTTCTGTGAAGAACCCCGCAAGGCGTACGACCGTGTGCACCTGTCTTCCTACTTCTCCCACCATACCGCCGAAGAGCTCTCTCTGGTGCGCGACGGGTTCTACGAGAAGCATGGCGTAAAAGTGCTGGTGGGCGAACGCGCTATCACCATCAACCGTCAGGAGAAAGTGATCCACTCCAGCGCCGGGCGTACGGTTTTTTACGATAAGCTGATCATGGCGACTGGCTCGTATCCGTGGATCCCGCCGATTAAAGGGTCGGAAACCCAGGATTGCTTCGTTTACCGTACCATTGAAGACCTCAACGCCATTGAATCCTGCGCGCGTAGAAGCAAACGCGGTGCGGTTGTCGGCGGTGGTCTGCTGGGCCTGGAAGCGGCAGGCGCGCTGAAAAACCTCGGCGTTGAAACCCACGTCATCGAATTTGCCCCGATGCTGATGGCGGAACAGCTGGACCACATGGGTGGCGATCAGCTACGCCGTAAAATCGAAAGCATGGGCGTGAAGGTTCACACCAGCAAAAACACCAAAGAGATCGTGCAGGAAGGTACCGAAGCGCGTAAAACCATGCGCTTTGCCGACGGCAGCGAGCTGGAAGTGGACTTCATCGTCTTCTCCACCGGTATTCGTCCACGCGACAAGCTCGCCACGCAGTGCGGCCTGGCCGTCGCCCAGCGCGGCGGGATCATGATCAACGATACCTGCCAGACCTCCGATCCGGATATCTACGCCATCGGCGAATGTGCCAGCTGGAATAACCGCGTGTACGGTCTGGTGGCGCCAGGATACAAAATGGCGCAGGTTGCCGTTGACCATATCCTCGGCAACGAAAACGCCTTTACCGGCGCAGACATGAGCGCCAAGCTGAAGCTGCTGGGCGTGGACGTAGGCGGCATTGGCGATGCGCATGGCCGCACCCCGAACTCCCGCAGCTACGTCTATCTGGACGAAAGCAAAGAGGTCTACAAACGCCTTATCGTCAGCCAGGACAACAAAACCCTGCTCGGTGCGGTGCTGGTGGGCGATACCAGCGACTTCGGTAACCTGCTCCAGCTGGTGCTGAACGCCATTGAGCTGCCGGAAAACCCGGACGCGCTGATCCTGCCGGCGCACGCCTCCAGCGGTAAACCGTCGATCGGCGTAGATAAACTGCCGGACAGCGCGCAGATTTGCTCCTGCTTCGACGTCACCAAAGGCATGCTGATCTCCGCCATCAACAAAGGCTGCCACACCGTTGCGGCGCTGAAAGCCGAAACCAAAGCCGGTACCGGCTGCGGCGGCTGTATTCCGCTGGTCACGCAGGTGCTGAACGCTGAACTGGCGAAACAGGGCATCGAAGTGAACAACAACCTGTGCGAGCACTTCGCTTACTCTCGCCAGGAGCTGTATCACCTGATCCGTGTGGAAGGCATCAAATCCTTCGACGAGCTGCTGGAGAAACATGGCCAGGGCTACGGCTGTGAAGTGTGTAAGCCTACCGTCGGTTCCCTGCTGGCGTCCTGCTGGAACGAGTATGTGCTCAAACCAGAGCACACCCCGCTTCAGGACACTAACGACAACTTCCTGGCCAACATTCAGAAAGACGGGACTTACTCGGTGATCCCGCGTTCTGCCGGAGGGGAAATCACTCCGGAAGGGCTGGTCGCCGTGGGCCGTATCGCCCGTGAGTTTAACCTGTACACCAAAATCACCGGTTCTCAGCGTATCGGCCTGTTTGGTGCGCAGAAAGACGATCTGCCGGAAATCTGGCGTCAGCTGATTGAAGCGGGCTTCGAAACTGGTCACGCGTATGCCAAAGCGCTGCGCATGGCGAAAACCTGCGTGGGCAGCACCTGGTGCCGCTACGGCGTAGGCGACAGCGTGGGCTTCGGCGTCGAGCTGGAAAACCGCTACAAAGGCATCCGTACCCCGCACAAAATGAAGTTCGGCGTCTCAGGCTGTACCCGTGAATGTGCCGAAGCGCAGGGTAAAGACGTGGGTATCATCGCCACCGAGAAAGGCTGGAACCTGTACGTGTGCGGCAACGGCGGGATGAAACCTCGCCACGCGGATCTGCTGGCGGCGGATCTCGATCGCGATACGCTGATCAAGTATCTCGACCGCTTCATGATGTTCTACATTCGTACCGCCGATAAGCTGACCCGTACCGCGTCCTGGCTGGATAATCTAGAAGGCGGTATCGACTACCTGAAGTCGGTCATCATTGACGACAAGCTGGGTCTGAACGAACAGCTGGAGTCCGAGATGGCTCGCCTGCGCGAGGCGGTGATCTGCGAGTGGACCGAAACCGTGAACACGCCTGCGGCGCAGACGCGCTTCAAACACTTTATCAACAGCACCCAGCGCGACCCGAACGTGCAGGTGGTGCCGGAGCGCGAACAGCATCGTCCTGCAACCCCGTATGAACGCATTCCGGTGATGCTGGTGGAGGAAAACGCATGAGCCAGTGGGTAAACATCTGCAACATTAATGACATTCTGCCAGCAACCGGCGTCTGTGCTTTGCTGGGTAACGAGCAGGTGGCGATTTTCCGCCCTCGCCACGATGAACAGGTCTTTGCCATCAGCAATATCGACCCGTTTTTTGAGGCCAGCGTGCTCTCCCGCGGACTGATTGCCGAGCACCAGGGCGACCTGTGGGTCGCCAGCCCGCTGAAAAAGCAGCGCTTCCGCTTAACCGACGGGCGCTGCATGGAAGACGAAAGCTTCTCTGTGAAGCACTACGACGTCCGCGTGAAGGACGGCGAGGTGCAGCTGAAAGCGTAACCCTCCGCCTTTCCAATAGGAAAGGCTTATGACCTCTTGTGGGTAGCAGCAGGAAAAACCGTATGTTCTGTACGATCCCTGCTGTTATCCTGACGTCAATTCTTCCCCCGCTATGAATGCTGTGAGGTAACGTCGTGGATCACCTGCCGATTTTTTGTCAATTACGCAACCGCGACTGCCTGCTCGTGGGCGGCGGCGATGTGGCTGAGCGCAAAGCCCGCCTGCTTCTGGAGGCTGGCGCCCGCCTGACCGTTAACGCCCTCACCTTCGCCCCACAGTTTGACGTCTGGGCGCAGGAAGGGGTGCTCACGCTGGTGCAGGGCGAATTTGATGAATCCCTGCTGGAAACCTGCTGGCTGACCATCGCCGCAACGGATAACGATGACGTTAACCAGCGCGTCAGCGACGCCTGCGAAGCGCGCCGCATCTTCTGTAACGTGGTGGATGCGCCGAAAGAGGCGAGCTTTATCATGCCGTCGATTATCGACCGTTCACCGCTGATGATTGCGGTGTCGTCCGGCGGCCGCTCGCCCGTGCTTGCGCGCCTGCTGCGGGAAAAACTGGAGGCCGTGCTGCCGCAGCATCTCGGCCAGATTGCCCACTACGCCGGGCAGCTTCGTTCCCGCGTGAAGCAAACCTTCTCAACCGTGGGCGAGCGTCGTCGCTTCTGGGAGAAATTCTTTGTCAACGACAGGCTGGCGCAGTCGCTGGCCAATCAGGACGCAAAGGCGGTTGAAGAGACCACCGAGCAGCTTCTCTCTGAACCGCTGGATCACCGCGGTGAAGTGGTGCTGGTGGGCGCAGGTCCCGGCGATGCGGGCCTGCTGACGCTGAAAGGCCTACAGCAGATCCAGCAGGCCGATATCGTGGTGTATGACCGTCTGGTCTCTGATGACATCATGAACCTGGTACGCCGGGATGCTGACCGCGTGTTCGTCGGCAAACGGGCGGGCTATCACTGCGTGCCGCAGGAAGAGATCAACCAGATCCTGCTGCGGGAAGCGCAAAAAGGTAAGCGCGTGGTGCGCCTGAAGGGTGGCGATCCGTTTATCTTTGGTCGCGGCGGCGAAGAGCTGGAAACCCTGTGCAACGCGGGTATTCCGTTCTCCGTAGTGCCGGGCATTACGGCGGCATCCGGCTGTTCTGCCTATTCCGGTATCCCGTTGACCCACCGCGATTATGCCCAGAGCGTGCGCCTGGTAACGGGGCACCTGAAAACCGGCAGCGAGCTGGACTGGCATAATCTGGCCGCTGAAAAGCAGACGCTGGTCTTCTATATGGGGCTAAATCAGGCCGCCACTATTCAGGCGAAACTGCTGGAGCACGGCATGGAAGCAGATATGCCGGTCGCGCTGGTAGAAAACGGTACCGCCATTACGCAGCGCGTGGTTGATGGCGTGCTGACGCAGTTGGGCGAGCTGGCGCAGCAGGTTCAAAGCCCGGCGCTGATCGTTGTTGGACGCGTGGTTGAGCTGCGCGAAAAGCTGAACTGGTTCTCGAACCACTAACCATAGTCTCTCTTCCTGGAGTAGTCCTTATGCGGACTACTCCCTTCATACCTCAGTCGATAACATACCGCCCGCATAATGGAACTTTTCCATTTATTCCCTCGTGTTACATCCAATTTTAGATTTTTAGACAAGGAATGCGTATGTTCAAACTGGCAAAAGCTGCCGTTCTGGTCGGCCTGTTATCAACTCTGACGGCCTGCACCGGTCACGTTCAAAATACTAAAAATAATTGCAGCTATGATTACCTGCTGCACCCGGCGATCTCCATTTCGAAGATCATTGGCGGTTGCGGCCCGGCGGCACAGCAGTAAGCATTTTTCAGGCGTAAAAAAACCGGGAATTTCCCGGTTTTTTATTGAGTCCGTATTTGTCGGGTGGCGGCTTAAGGTTTCGCCACAAACCCAATCGCCTCGTACACCGCTTTCAGGGTTTCCGACGCGCGCGCGCTGGCTTTTTCCGCGCCCTCTTTCATCACTTTTTGCAGGAAAGCTTCGTCGTTACGGTAACGATGATAGCGCTCCTGCAACTCGGTCAGCATACCGGAAACGGCGTCAGCTACTTCGCCTTTCAGGTGGCCGTACATCTTGCCTTCGAAGTGTTTTTCCAGCTCAGGGATGCTCTGTCCGGTTACGCCGGAGAGGATGTCCAGCAGGTTGGATACGCCCGCTTTATTCTGCACGTCGTAGCGCACTACCGGCGGCTCGTCGGAGTCGGTTACCGCACGCTTGAGCTTTTTCACCACCGATTTCGGATCTTCCAGCAGGCCGATAACGTTGTTGCGGTTATCGTCAGACTTGGACATCTTTTTGGTCGGCTCCAGCAGCGACATCACGCGCGCGCCGGATTTTGGAATAAACGGCTCCGGCACCTTGAACACGTCGCCGTACAGCGCGTTGAAGCGCTGGGCGATATCGCGGCTCAGCTCCAGATGCTGCTTCTGGTCTTCACCCACCGGCACCTGGTTGGTCTGGTACAGCAGAATATCGGCCGCCATCAGCACCGGATAGTCAAACAGACCGGCGTTAATGTTTTCAGAGTAACGGGCAGACTTATCCTTGAACTGGGTCATGCGGCTCAGCTCACCGAAGTAGGTGTAGCAGTTCAGCGCCCAGCCCAGCTGCGCGTGCTCCGGCACGTGAGACTGAACGAAAATGGTGCTCTTCTCGGGATCGATACCGCAGGCCAGATACAGCGCCAGCGTATCCAGCGTCGCTTTACGCAGCTTCTCGGGATCCTGACGCGCGGTGATAGCATGCAAATCCACGATGCAATAAATGCAGTGGTAGTCATCCTGCATGCTCACCCACTGACGTAACGCACCCATGTAGTTACCAATGGTCAGTTCACCTGAAGGCTGTGCGCCACTAAAAACGATGGGCTTAGTCATTATTCAATTCCTGATGTTCACTGTGCGAGAGCCCGAGTGCGGGCAACAAATCTTTGAAGTGGTCGAACACAACGTCCGGCTCACTCAGCGTAATGGCCTCACCGTAGTTGTAGCCGTAGGTCAACCCAACAGACGGGCAACCTGCCGCTCTGGCAGCCAGAATATCATTGCGGGAATCTCCGACAAAGAGCAGCTCCGCCGGCGCTAAGGATAATTTTCCTGCCACCAGCAGTAGCGGTTCCGGATGCGGCTTTTTATTCTGCACGTCATCGCCGCCCACAATCACGGAGAAGTATTTCGCGATATCCAGCGCTTCCAGCAGAGGCGCAACGAACGGTGTTGGCTTGTTGGTCACCAGCCCCAGCGGGATGCCTTTCGCGTGCAGCGCGCTCAGGGTTTCAGCGACATCCGGGAACAGGAAACTGCCCTCTTCGACGGTCTCTTCATAGAAACGGTCGAACAGTTTACGCAGAATACGCTGCTGTTCGTCCTGGGGGATATCCGCGAGATCAACGCTCGGTTTTCCCTGTGCGGAACGCTGAGAGGCGCGCTCCTGACGCGCCCAGGCCAGCGCGCGCTCCATCAGCACGTCCGCACCGTTACCAATCCACGTCACGACGCGCTCTTCGCCCGCAACGGGGAGTTCAAGCGCATACAGCGCCCGATCGACGGCGCTGGTTAATCCTGGCGCGCTGTCGACCAGCGTGCCGTCGAGGTCAAATGCTACACCCCGAATAGCCTGCAATTTATCCATGACTTACCTTCGCCAGTTCACGGCGCATTTCATCAATAACTTTTTTGTAATCCGGCTGATCGAAGATGGCGGAGCCCGCAACGAACATATCCGCACCCGCAGCCGCAATCTCACCGATATTATTCACCTTCACGCCGCCGTCCACTTCCAGGCGAATATCATAGCCAGACTCATCGATACGGCGGCGCACTTCACGCAGTTTGTCGAGGGTCTGTGGGATAAACGACTGGCCGCCAAAGCCCGGGTTAACGGACATCAGCAGGATCACGTCCAGCTTGTCCATCACGTAGTCGAGATAGCTCAGCGGGGTCGCCGGGTTAAAGACCAGCCCCGCCTTACAGCCGTTCTCTTTGATCAGTTGCAGCGTGCGGTCAACGTGCTCGGAGGCTTCCGGGTGGAAAGTGATGATGCTGGCACCCGCTGCGGCAAAATCAGGCACGATGCGGTCAACCGGCTTCACCATCAGATGCACGTCAATGGGCGCGGTGATCCCGTAATTACGCAGCGCTTTAAGCACCATCGGACCGATGGTCAGGTTGGGAACGTAGTGGTTATCCATCACGTCGAAATGGACGACGTCCGCGCCAGCCGCGAGAGCTTTGGCAGTGTCTTCACCCAGGCGGGCAAAATCGGCCGACAGAATTGAGGGAGCAATCAAAAACTGTTTCATCCGCATCTCCTTGAAATGTGTTTACCGGCGGGCAAAGGCTCAGGGTCGATAAAGCGCCAGAAGTTCGTCCACCTTTTTACGTGTGCCGCCGTTGCTGCTAATGCTACGCCGCACTTTTACCTGAAAATGCTTCGCGGCTTTGTACCATTCGCGCGTATCAGGCGTGTCGTGATTCGAAATTAACACCGGAATTCTTTTGCTGACCAGCTTTTCCGCCAACTCCGCCAGACGCGCCTGCTCGGCAGGGCTAAAGCTGTTGGTATGGTAGGCGGTGAAATTTGCCGTGGCAGACAGCGGCGCGTAAGGCGGGTCGCAGTAAACCACCGAGTTTACGCCCGCCAGCTCCATGCACTCTTCATAGGAGAGGCAATAGAATTCGGCATTCTGCGCTTTTTCAGCAAAGTGATACAGTTCGTCCTGCGGGAAGTAGGGGCGCTTATAGCGGCCAAACGGCACGTTAAACTCGCCACGCAGATTATACCGGCACAAGCCGTTGTAGCCATGGCGGTTGAGATAAAGAAACAACAGCGCGCGACGGAACGGATCCTGGCTCTGATTAAACTCAGCGCGGAACTGATAGTAGACGTCCGGGTTGTTGTTCTCTGGGGTAAACAGCTTCCGCGCCTCTTCCACGTACTCATCGGTACGCAGTTTGACGATGTTATAGAGGCTGATAAGGTCGCTGTTGATATCCGCCAGGATATAACGAGAAAAATCGGTATTCAGGAACACCGATCCAGCACCCACGAAGGGCTCGATAAGACACTCGCCTTTCGGCAGGTGCTTTTTAATATCATCGAGCAGGGGGTATTTCCCCCCTGCCCATTTCAGAAAAGCGCGATTTTTTTTCATGCTGACTAACTGATTACACCTTCTCCGGCTGTGGAGAAAGCTCCGACAGCATCCTGCGCTTTAAACATTACTTCAGATCGGCCTGCACCTGATGAATCGGCTTCGCCCACGGATTTTTCGCCTGCACATCGGCTGGCAGCGTGGAGACGGCACGTTTTGCTTCATCTTTAGAAGCATAAACACCGCTTACCAGCACGTACCACGGCTGTCCGTTACGGGTCGTCTGATAAACCACATAGTTTTTCAGATTCGATTTCTTCGCCCAGGCGTTGAGGTTGTCGTAGTTAGACGAACTGCTCAGCTGCAACGTGTAGTTGCTGGATGACGCAGCTTTAAGAGAACCCACGTTACCCGTCGTTTTCCCTGCCGTAGTGCCGGATGCACTAGCGGCTGGCGTTGCAGCCGGTGCCGCAGGCGCGGTTGTGGTCGCCGTTGCTTTCGGTGCAGCGGTTGCCGCAGGCGTTGGCGCTTTAACCGGCTGGCTCACCGCAGGTTTTGTCTGCGCTGGCGCTTTCGTTTCTGGCGCTTTTGCCACAGCCTGTGGTTTCGTCTCACGCTTCGGCTCAATCACGGCCTGCTTACGTTCCTGACGCGGCGCAGTCTGCGTCTGGCGCGGTTTGGTTTCCGTTGCCGCAGTTTGCTGCTGGGCATTGCTGCCATGCACTGGCGCAACGGTGGCGGGTTCAGTTGGCAGCGTGGAGTTCACCACGGCGTTGTTAACCTGCTCCTGATTCTGCGGCTGCATCAGCGCGTTGTTCAGATCGCCCTGAACCTCAACACGCTGCTGGCCTTCAGGCGTAGCGGGTGCCTGGCCCTGAGTCGGGGTAGCAGAGACGGGCGGCAGAGAGATATCCTGACCGGCGCTGGTGTTGCCTGCGGTCTGCTCTGCGGAGGTGGTGCCCGGCGCAGGCTGAGCGCCATTCGCCTGGTTGCTCGCATCGTTACCAGACAGGTCGATGCTCTTCTCGGCAGACGCGGTCTGCTCGGTAGAATGGGTAGAAGGGGCTTTTAGCGCGGAACCAATGCCGACAATCAGCAGTACCAGCACCAGAACGCCAAGGCCCATCATGATGTACTGACGGGAGGCCGGTTTTGCCGCTACCGCTTTTTTACGCTTGCGCGGACGACGTTCAACAGGCTGTTCATCCATTAACTCTTCTTCGGATTCAAACGCCTCGTCTTCACGCTCATTGCGCGCGTTGCGGCTACGCGAAGGGCGACGATCGTCTGCATCCAGATCGACATCGTCAAAGTTGATCTGCGGCTCGTTATCACGTTCTGAAGATTGACGAGAACGACCAGTACGACGATCGCTGGGATCGGGTTTCAGCTCGTCTTCTGGTTTGAATTCATCCATTTAACACCCCACTCAAAGGCTTCTGCCAACGACTCTGCATTTACCTGAAGCTAAAACGACCACCTGTTACAGCGGTCTGACCTTTCTAGTTGTTACGCCTGCTGACAATCAGCAATAGCGCCAAGTACGACTTCGTGCGGCACTCCGCCGCGCACTTCACTTTTCCCTATTGCAAGCGGGAGCACCAGACGCATCTCACCTGCCAATACTTTTTTATCGCGCATCATGTGGGGAAGGTACGCCTGCGCAGACATTTCCTGCGGACCACTCACCGGCAAGCCAGCGCGCTTAAGCAACGCAATGATACGCGCTGTCTCTTCCGGCCTGAACTGCCCCAGACGTTCAGAGGCACGGGCCGCCATAACCATCCCGGCAGCGACAGCTTCACCGTGAAGCCAGTTACCGTAGCCCATTTCGGCTTCGATCGCGTGACCAAACGTATGCCCCAGATTCAGTAAAGCACGTAAGCCGGTTTCACGCTCATCTGCGGCAACGACTTCTGCTTTCAGCTCACAGCAACGGCGAATACAGTAGGCCATTGCCTGCCCATCGAGGCGCAGCAGTGCATCCATATTCTCTTCCAGCCAGTTGAAGAACTCACCATCAAGAATAATGCCGTATTTGATCACTTCTGCAAGGCCAGACGCCAGTTCGCGTGCTGGCAACGTTTTCAGACAGTCGAGATCCACCACCACCGATGCAGGCTGGTAGAACGCGCCAATCATGTTTTTGCCGAGCGGATGGTTAACCGCCGTTTTACCGCCTACAGAAGAATCGACCTGTGACAGCAACGTGGTTGGAATTTGAATAAAGCGCACACCGCGCTGATAGCTGGCGGCTGCAAAACCGGTCAGATCGCCCACAACGCCGCCGCCAAGAGCAAGCAGTGTTGTATCACGACCGTGCGGTTTTTGCAGAAGTGCGGTAAAGACGGTATCCAGTACCGTCAGGCTTTTGTACTGCTCGCCATCGGGCAGAATCACACTGTCGACCTTCACGCCCGCCTGCTCAAGCAGGTGGCGTACACGGTCGAGATAAAGCGGAGCCAGCGTCTCGTTGGTGACCAGCATCGCCTGATCACCCGCTTTCAGTGGTAAGAAGGAAGCTGGATCGTTAAACAAACCAGCCGCGATGGTGATAGGGTAACTACGTTCCCCGAGAGTAACTGTAATCCTCTCCATGACGCGACATCCACCTTAAATGCTTTTACCCGCAGGCGAGTGTATATAAAGCCAGAATCAGTTGCTTTCCAGCATATGAATAATCTGGTTTGCAACCACTTTAGCGCTTTGATCGTCAGTACGAATGGTCACATCAGCAATCTCTTCGTACAGAGGATTGCGTTCATCGGCCAAAGCTTCCAGAACTTCACGTGGCGGTGTTTCAACCTGCAACAACGGGCGCTTTTTATCACGCTGCGTGCGTGCCAGCTGTTTTTCGATGGTCGTCTCAAGATAGACCACTACGCCACGGGCGGAGAGACGGTTGCGGGTTTCGCGAGATTTTACAGAGCCGCCGCCTGTTGCCAGCACAATGCCCTGTTTTTCCGTGAGTTCGTTGATCACTTTTTCTTCTCGGTCACGGAAACCTTCTTCGCCTTCTACGTCGAAGACCCAGCCCACATCCGCTCCGGTTCGTTTCTCAATCTCTTGATCAGAATCGTAAAATTCCATATTGAGTTGTTGAGCTAACTGACGCCCAATAGTGCTTTTGCCGGCACCCATAGGCCCAACCAGAAAGATATTGCGTTTCTCTGCCATTTTTTCGGTACTACTAAGACTATTCGTTAATGGTAATCCCCGCTGCGCAGACACCTGGCGTAGCAGGACATGAACTGAAACCTCATTTGCAATAGAGCGAGAGTCAGACGAAAAATTATCTCAATACTCCGGCTTGTTTGGCAACTGATTAAATCACCGTTCCCGGCGCATAAGGAAATAAGACGTAAGTCCAACTCAAATCGGTACTCCTTGTATGCTAATTCATGCCCCACGTCAAACATCTGCAACAAACTGAATGCAAAATCATTGCGGGGATCGTTACCCATTAATGAATACTGACCAGACGTGGCGTGATAAACACCACCAGCTCGCGCCGTTCGTTATCTTTTCCGTCATGGCGAAACAACTGACCCAGCCACGGTATGTTGCCCAGCACAGGCACGCTATCGCGTCCGGTTTTATTCTTTTGCGAAAAGATCCCGCCCAGCGCGATCGTTTCCCCACTTTTTACTTCTACCTGCGTTTCGATCTCCTGTTTATCAATCGCCAGCGTTTCGCCGTCTGCCTGTTGCAGTACCTGTCCGGGCATATTTTCACTGATATGCAGCTTCAGACGTACGCGGCCGCCTGGCAGCACTACCGGTGTGACCTCCATCCCTAATACCGCCTCTTTAAATTCAACGGATGTCGCCCCGCTCTCGCCGCTGGAAACCTGATACGGAATTTCACTGCCCTGCTTGATGCTGGCCGGCTGCATATGCGACGCCAGCAGCCGCGGGCTGGCGATAATGTCCACCTGCTGCTTTTGCTCAAGCGCAGACAGCTCAAGATCCAGCATCCTGCCGTTGATGCGCCCGATGTTGAACCCCACGTGGGTGGTTGCGCTGGCGACCGACAGATCGGCACCAAGCGTCGTCACCTGCCCCACTTTTCCCGCCTCCGACGCCTCGGCGAGACTCCACTTCACGCCCAGCTCGCGCAGGCTTTTTTCATTGATGGTCACGATTTGCGCCGCCAGCTCCACCTGCTCGATGGGCAGATCCATCTGCGCCGCCCAGCGCGAGAGCGTGTCCACAACCGTCTGGTTATCCCTTATCAGGAGACGATTGGTGCGCTTGTCGACGGACAGACTGCCTTTCGGGCTTAAGAGCTTCTCCGCCGCTTTTTGCAATTCGGCTGCATCCGCCCAGGCAAACGGAATGCTGTGAGAGAGAAGCGGGGCATCGAGCAGACGCTGGGCCCGCTCCTGCTCTTTACGCGTCTGTTGTTCCCGTTGCCAGGCCGCCGTATGCACATAAAAAATGCCGCCCTCTTCCCGCAATACCAGCCCGGCGCTGTTCACTACCGTCTGGAGCGCCTGCCTCCAGGGCACCCGTGTTAAATTCAGCGAAAGCGAACCGCTGACGTCCGGCGAGACCACCAGATTGCGGTCCGCCTGTGCTATCAATGCCTGTAAAATCTGCACCACCGGGACATCATCCACCAGCAGGGTGACCGGTTTTGGCGTGGCGGCCCACAGGGGTTGGCTGAGTGCCGTCAGCAACAGCAATATCCTTAACTTCACTTTTTTTCGTTCCTTCTCGTTGCCATGTCCATCGCTTCGGCTCGCACATGTCGCCGACATCAACGGTCAGTTGTTGTTTATCTATCGCACTCACCCGCCAGCCTGGCGGTAACCGCATCTGCGTTTTTACCCGGTGCCAGCGTTTCTGCTCGTCCTGCATAAGGCCGATATCCATGCCGCCACTGACTATCCCCTGATAACGCCACTGGCTCAGTTGCCCTGCGGCGCAGCTCTCGTGTGGCACTGAGAAGGGATCCCGCATCCCGGTCAGGAAAAGCGGAGAAAGCAGGATCAGCAAACGGGCTTTACCGCGCATGACCGACCTCCAGTTGCAGGCTGAGGCGTAGCTGTTTGCCCTGAGGCGTAAGATCAAATGCGCTCACCCGCACGTTCTTAAGCGCCAGCCGTGAAAAGAGCGCCGGAACGGCACTCCATGAGATATCCAGCGCCAGCTCTCCCCCACTCTTTTGCGGCTTCCAGTACACCAGCCTTGCGTCCTCACGCTGAAATGCCAGCGGAGAAAAGGGCTGCAAGGGCTTCCCTTGCGTAACCCCCGGTCGCCGTCTGGCTTCTGGCCACAGCGAGGCATTAATCCGCTGTGTACTGATGGCCTGCGCCTGAATATCGGCGTGGCGAAGAGCTGCGGGTCTGAGCAGCAGCCCCCACATCACAAACGCGATGACCCCCGATGCCATCAACCAGCAAAGTACGCGTCGGGAAGGGCGTGCATCAGCCCAGCGTTGATACCAGATCCCCACTGGTTACCTCCGGCTATGCAGCTGAAAAGAGAACATCCATCGCCCCTGGCTATCCTGTTTCAGTTCGCCTGTCGGCCCGGGGTTAAAACCCGCCACCCTTTTTAGCGCATCGGTCATGGCGGAGAGCGCCGGGAGTGAGGAGGCATAACCTGTCAGGATCAGCGAGGGTGGCTGGTAACGCAGCGCCGTCAGCCAGGCCTGCTGGGGCATGGCGCCAGCGAGAGATTCCAGCGCGGGTTGCCAGGCCACCGGCTCGGGCGGCTGCGAAGGGGTATTCAGCGCCGCAGGCTGCGGCTGACGGGCTTTCAATACCTTCTGCACCGCACGCGTGTCCGCCAGATCGCTTTGCAACGCCTGTGACGATAGAGACTGAGCCGCCCGCAGGCTAACGCCGCCCGCCAGCATCACCAGCAACGAGGCGACGTACAGCAGGCCCCAGAAGCGCAGGCGCTGGATACGCTGTTGCCAACGCCACGGTAAAAGATTGGGCATGCTCATCAACGTGCCTCGCTCATGGCCAGCGCCAGGGCGACGGTGTACTCAGCACCGCATTCAGGCAGCGGCGGCTGACACAGCGTCACCGCTTCCCAGGGATCGCGAGCAGCATCAAAAACGGCGATGTCAGAAGCAGACAGCGCAAGCAGCGCCGCCAGCTCATTCACCGTCGCCGCTTCTGTGGTATAGCGCCGCCCCCACTGATGACGCATCGCCCATAACCACTGGTCTTCATCTCTCCAGGCCACGCACCGGGCGGGTTCAACAGCAGAGAGAAGATTAGCCAGCGCGCCGGCATCCGGGGCGATGGCGGCCAGGCGCAAACGCAGCGCTTTCGCCAGCGACAGCAGAGTATCGACCTCTCTGTTTTGCGCCGCGGTGACATGAAATGTGTTGCTGAACGTATCCTGCGCGTAGTCAAAGCAGAGCGTATCGGCGGGCATCTCCAGCTCACGTGCTAATGTGGCCCCTACCCAGGTGAGCTGTTCGCTGTCGCGCAAGGCTACGGTGGGCCGGGGCAACGCGCGTTGCAGCACGCGCGTCGCCGGAAATGAGAGAAAAACCCGATGCGCGTGCGGCAACGTCTTCCGCCAGCCGCGTAATGCATTAACCAGTTGATCGGGCTTGAGTATTTTCCCCTCCCCGATAATGCCGTCCGACAGCGGCACGGCCCACCAGCGGCGTAAACGCCAGCCGGCCCGCTCCCGGGTCAGCGCCACCGCGACCACCTTATCCTGTTGAATATGAACGCCTGTTTGCCACGTTTTAAAAGCCATGCTTCACGATCTCCTTATCGCCCGTCGGAGTGACGGCTATATCAATGAATCAGGCTTGCCTTTATACTACCGCGCGATTGTTTAGAAACTGCCCAGGCTAAACCAAATGGGAAATCTCCGGTGAAGTTCGTAAAGTATTTATTGATCCTTGCAGTCTGTTGCATTCTGCTGGGAGCAGGCTCGATTATTGGTTTGTACAAATATGTCGAGCCGCAACTACCTGATGTCGCCACGCTTCGTGATGTGCGGCTCCAGATCCCTATGCAGGTCTATAGCGCCGACGGTGAACTGATGGCGCAATACGGCGAGAAACGTCGTATCCCGTTGACCTTAAATGAAATTCCGCCCGTCATGGTGAAGGCCTTTATCGCCACCGAGGACAGCCGTTTTTACGAGCACCACGGTGTGGATCCGGTCGGTATTTTCCGTGCGGCAAGCGTGGCGCTGTTCTCTGGTCATGCCTCTCAGGGGGCAAGTACCATTACCCAGCAGCTGGCGCGTAACTTCTTCCT
Source organism: Enterobacter cloacae complex sp. P15RS (assembly GCF_014895905.1). NCBI lineage: Bacteria > Pseudomonadati > Pseudomonadota > Gammaproteobacteria > Enterobacterales > Enterobacteriaceae > Enterobacter > Enterobacter cloacae complex sp. P15RS. Next base: position 17,506 of record NZ_JADBQL010000037.1, read on the forward strand.
CAGCCCGGAAAAGACGCTAATGCGTAAGATCAAAGAGGTGTTCCTCGCGATCCGCATTGAGCAACTGTTAAGCAAAGACGAGATCCTTGAGCTTTACCTCAACAAGATCTATCTGGGCTACCGCGCCTATGGCGTAGGGGCAGCGGCGCAGGTCTATTTTGGTAAGCCGATCGATCAGCTCACGCTGAGCGAAATGGCGACCATTGCCGGCCTGCCAAAAGCGCCGTCCACGTTTAACCCGCTCTACTCGCTGGACCGCGCCACCGCGCGTCGCAACGTGGTGCTGTCGCGTATGCTGAGCGAAGGCTACATCAGCCAGGATGACTACAATCGGGCGCGCGGCGAGGTTATCGACGCCAATTACCATGCGCCGGAAATTGCTTTCTCATCGCCGTATCTGACGGAAATGGTTCGCCAGGAGATGGTGCGCCGTTACGGCGACAAAGCGTATGAAGACGGCTATCGCGTTTACACCACCGTGACTCGAAAGGTGCAGCAGGCTGCCCAGCAGGCGGTGCGTAATAACGTGATGGATTACGATATGCGCCACGGCTATCGCGGCCCGTCTAACGTGCTGTGGAGAGTGGGCGAAGGCGCATGGGACAGCCAAAAAATCACTGATTCCCTGAAGGCGCTGCCGACCTATGGCCCGCTGCGTCCGGCGGTGGTAACCCAGGCCGATCCGCAGGAAGCGGTGGCAATGATGGCCGATGGCACCTCTGTGTCGCTGCGCATGGAGGGTGTCCGCTGGGCGCGTCCGTACCGCTCCGACACTCTTCAGGGCCCGACGCCGCGTAAAGTGACCGATGTCGTACAAACCGGACAACAAATCTGGGTACGTCAGGTCGGTGATGCCTGGTGGCTGGCGCAGGTGCCGGACGTCAACTCTGCCCTGGTCTCCATCAATCCGCAAAACGGTGCCGTGATGGCGCTGGTGGGCGGGTTCGATTTCAACCAGAGCAAATTTAACCGCGCAACCCAGGCGCTGCGTCAGGTCGGTTCGAACATCAAACCGTTCCTGTATACCGCGGCGATGGACAAAGGTCTGACGCTCGCCAGTATTCTCAACGACGTGCCCATTTCCCGCTGGGATGCCGGTGCGGGCTCTGACTGGCAGCCGAAGAACTCTCCGGCGCAATACGCTGGCCCTATCCGTCTTCGTCAGGGGCTTGGCCAGTCGAAGAACGTGGTCATGGTTCGCGCGATGCGTGCGATGGGCGTTGATTATGCGGCAGAGTATCTGCAACGCTTCGGCTTCCCGGCGCAAAACATCGTCCATACCGAATCTCTGGCGCTCGGCTCCGCCTCCTTTACGCCGCTTCAGGTCGCGCGTGGATACTCGGTGATGGCGAACGGCGGCTTCCTGGTCGATCCGTATTTCATCAGCAAAATCGAGAACGATCAGGGCGGTGTGCTGTTTGAAGCGAAGCCGAAAATTGCCTGCCCTGAATGCGATATCCCGGTGATTTACGGCGACACGCCAAAATCAAATGTCCTTGAAAACAAGGATATGGAAGATGTGGCGATCTCTCAGGAACGTCAGAATCTGACGGTGCCGCAGCCTCAGCTGGAACAGGCCAATCAGGCGCTGGTCGCCCAGAGCGGCGCGCAGGAGTATGCCCCGCACGTCATCAGCACCCCGCTGTCGTTCCTGATTAAGAGCGCGCTGAACACCAACATCTTTGGCGAACCGGGCTGGCAAGGCACCGGCTGGCGAGCGGGCCGCGATTTGCAGCGCCGCGACATTGGCGGCAAAACCGGCACCACCAACAGTTCAAAAGATGCCTGGTTCTCGGGTTATGGCCCGGGCGTTGTCACCTCGGTCTGGATTGGTTTTGACGATCACCGCCGTACTCTGGGGCGCACAACCGCTTCTGGCGCGATTAAAGATCAGATTTCCGGTTACGAGGGCGGGGCGAAGAGTGCGCAGCCGGCCTGGGATGCTTACATGAAGGCCGCTCTCGACGGCGTACCGGAGCAGCCGCTAACGCCTCCGCCGGGCATTGTCACGGTCAATATTGACCGCAGCACCGGGCAGCTGGCGAATGGCGGCAACAGCCGCGCAGAGTATTTCATCGAGGGCACGCAGCCAACCACGCAGGCGGTGCACGAGGTGGGTACCGAAATCATTGATAACGGCGAAACGCACGAGCTCTTCTGACGCCGACAAAAAAGCCGGGTGGCGACGACGCCTGACCCGGCCTACAGCGTAATGCAAAACGGCAACCATCGGTTGCCGTTTTTACAGGTGGCGCTACAAACGCCCCTGCCCCTTCAGCCACTCCCGCACCAGGAACAGTGCGCTCACGTTGCGCGCCTCGTTAAAGTCAGGATCTTCCAGCAAATCCATCAGGTGGGCCAGCGGCCAGCGAACCTGCGGCAGCGGTTCCGGCTCGTCTCCTTCCAGCGATTCAGGATAGAGATCTTCCGCGACAACAATGTTCATTTTGCTGGAAAAATAGGATGGTGCCATGCTCAGCTTTTTCAGGAACGTCAGCTCCTTCGCGCCAAAACCGACCTCTTCTTTTAGCTCCCGGTTTGCCGCTTCAAAAACCGTTTCGCCCGGGTCGATCAGTCCTTTGGAAAAGCCCAGCTCGTAGGATTCAATGCCCACGGCGTATTCACGAATGAGGATCAGGTGCTCGTCGACAATGGGCACAATCATCACCGCTTCGCGCGTGGAGGGGCGCATACGTTCATAAACACGACGCACGCCGTTGCTGAATTCCAGATCCACGCTTTCAACATTAAACAGACGCGATTTCGCGACGGTTTCAACATTCAGAATGGTGGGCTTTTGTAAGGGTTTGGTCATCTTGACGGGTCTTTGCTGGGTGAACTGGCTTTATTGTGCGATACGCCGCACGGTTTCGGCAATGTCAATTGCTCTTTATTTACATTTATGCAACGTAACTGAATGCGATTCTCATTTCAAAACAAATGTCAAGAGGTTGAAATGTTTCCAGGAATTTGCTGATATCGCGCCGGAACAGGCTTTGGTATCATTACCGGTCACTGGGATGCGCGTCAACATGCTCAAGTTAGACTCCATACTTGCCGATAGCCGACCACAGAATCTCATTCATTGTACAAAAGGTGCGACTGACAACACCTGTAAGAAGATAAGTAAGATGGGGAAAGCATGAGCACCATTTTGATTTTTCTCGCTGCTGTGCTGGCCTGCGCGTCGATTGCGGTGTGGGTATTCAGGCGCCGCGTACATCGCCGTTACCGGCTGCCCTTTTTAAACGCGTTCGCCGGGGCAAACACGCGCAAGCTCTCGCCAGAGGAACGCAGCACCGTTGAGCAGTATCTCGACACGCTGAACCGATCCCGGCTTTCACCTGGCCCTACCGGCGCCAGCACCGCCCCCGTATCGCTTAACCTGAACGCACAAAGCGACACCGTTCTGTGCGTGACGCGCTCCATTACCCGCTACGGCATCACTACCGACGATCCCAACAAGTGGCGTTACTATCTCGATTCTGTTGAAGTCCACCTGCCGCCCTTCTGGGAGCAGTATATTAACGATGAAAACAGCGTCGAGCTCATCCATACCGATACGTTGCCGCTGGTTATTTCCCTTAATGGTCATACCCTGAGCGAATATGTTCAGGAAGCGCCACGCTTTGCGCTGGAGCGCGCGAGCGGAACGCAGGCCTCCATTCGCGGTGAAGAGACAGAGCAGATTGAACTGCTGAACATCCGTCAGGAGACGCATGAAGAGTACGTCCTGAGCCGCCCGGATGGCATTCGCGAAGCGGTGCTGATTGTCGTCTCGTTCATGCTCTTTTTCATCTGCCTGCTGACGCCGGACGTGTTTGTTCCGTGGCTCGCGGGTGGCGCGGTACTGCTTCTGGCCGCCGGACTGTGGGGCATATTTGCCCCGCCGGCAAAAACGTCGTTACGTGAAATTCACTGCCTGCGCGGAACCCCAAAACGCTGGGGACTGTTCGGCGAGAACGATCAGGAACATATCAACAATATCTCGCTCGGGATCATCGATCTTATCTATCCACGCCACTGGCAGCCGTGGATTGCGCAGGACCTTGGCCAAAAAACGGATATTGATATCTATCTCGACCGCCACGTTGTACGCCAGGGACGTTATTTGTCCCTGCACGATGAAGTGAAAAACTTCCCGCTTCAGCACTGGCTTCGCAGCGCGGTGATTGCCGGTGGCGCCGCGCTCGTCTTCGTTATGTTGCTGCTCTTCGTGCCGCTGGATATGCCGATTAAGTTTACCCTGTCGTGGATCAAAGGGGCGCAAACCGTGGAAGCCACCAGCGTCCAGCAGCTTGAAGAAGCGGGTGTCCGCGTGGGAGATACGTTGCGGCTGAAAGGTACCGGGATGTGTAATATCCACACACCGGGCGCCTGGAACACGCGCCAGAACTCGCCGTTCGCGCCGTTCGACTGCTCTCAGATCATCTGGAATGATGCCTCTCCGCTGCCGCTGCCGGAATCGGATGTGGTCAATAAGGCCACTGCGCTCACCCAGACGATTAATCGCCAGCTCCATCCGAAACCGGATGATGATTCTCGCGTGAGCCCTGCCCTGCGCTCGGCCATCCAGAAGTCGGGCATGGTGCTGCTGGATGACTTTGGCGAAATCGTCCTGAAAACTGAAGATCTCTGTTCCGCTCAGGATGACTGTATCCGGCTTAAGAACGCGCTGGTCAACCTCGGCAACAGCAAGGACTGGGATGCGCTGGTGAAACGCGCCGAAGCGGGACGCCTCGACGGCGTGAACGTGCTTCTGCGTCCGGTCAGCGCCGAGTCGCTGGATAACCTGGTGGCGACGTCTACCGCTCCCTTCGTGCTGCGAGAAACCACCCGTGCGGCCCAGGCGCTTAACAGCCCGGCGCCAGGCGGATTTGTGATTGCCAGCGATGAAGGCAGCGACCTGGTGGATCAACCCTATCCGCAGGTTTCACTGTATGACTATCCTGCTCAGGAACAGTGGAGCGAATTTCAGCGTCTGGCGCAGATGCTGATGCGAACGCCGTTCAGCGCGGAAGGGATCGTCACTACCCTGTTTACCGACGCCAACGGCACGCGTCATATTGGCCTGCACCGCATGCCGGATAGCGCAGGCCTGTGGCGCTACGTAGGAACATCTCTGCTGCTGATTGCGATGCTGGCGTGCATTGTCTGGAACGGTTATCAGGCCGTACGCCGCTACCAGCGCTCCCGCACGCGACTGGCAGACATCCAGGCCTACTACGAAAATTGCCTTAACCCGAAACTGATCTCCTCTTCTGAGAGCCTGATCGGATAACGTCCCTGCGCGACAAGTTGTGCTACCCTGTCGCGCACGTTTCTTCTGGCTGGAGTTCCCCCTTATGCATCTTGATATCGACTGGCAGGCGGTCGATACCGTCCTGCTTGATATGGACGGCACGCTGCTCGATCTCGCCTTTGATAACTATTTCTGGCAAAAGCTGGTCCCGGAAACATACGGTGAACAGCAGGGGATCTCCCCGGCGGAAGCGCAGGAATTCATTCGTTCGCAATATAGCGCGGTGCAGCATACGCTAAACTGGTACTGTCTTGACTACTGGAGCGAGCGACTCGGTCTGGATATTTGTGCCATGACAACCGCCCAGGGCGCACGCGCCGTACTGCGTGACGATACGGTCCCGTTTCTGGACGCGCTGAAAGCCTGCGGTAAGCGCCGCATTTTGCTGACAAATGCGCATCCCCATAACCTGGCCGTGAAGCTGGAACATACTGGTCTTGCTTCACACCTTGATTTATTGCTTTCCACCCACACATTTGGTTATCCGAAAGAGGATCAGCGGTTGTGGCATGCCGTGGTGGAAGAGACCGGTTTACAGCCGGAACGGACGCTGTTCATCGACGACAGCGAGCCCATTCTGGATTCTGCGGCCGCATTTGGCATTCGCTATTGCCTGGGCGTGACCAATCCTGATTCCGGCCTGGCTGAAAAAAGCTATCTGCGACATCCGGGGCTGAACGACTATCGCCGGATGATCCCCTCACTTACCGTGAAGGAGACGCCATGAAAGAAAAACCCTCTGATGGGGTAAGACTGGATAAATGGCTGTGGGCCGCCCGTTTTTATAAAACGCGCGCCCTTGCCCGTGAAATGGTTGATGGCGGAAAGGTGCATTACAACGGCCAGCGCAGCAAACCGAGCAAGCTGGTTGAACTGAATGCCACGTTGACGCTTCGCCAGGGCAACGATGAAAAAACGGTCGTGGTGAAAGCCATTACCGAACAGCGGCGGCCCGCAACCGAAGCCGTTTTGCTTTATGAAGAGACGGCCCAGAGCATAGAGAAGCGTGAGAAAACCGCGCTGGCGCGCAAAATGAATGCGCTGACCATGCCTCACCCGGACCGGCGACCGGATAAAAAAGAGCGCCGCGATCTGATGAAATTTAAACACGGTGAGAACGAGTAACCCTCACCTGCACGAGAGATGAAAATGGCCCAACACGACCAATTACACCGCTATCTGTTTGAACAATTCGCCGTGCGCGGCGAGCTGGTCACCGTATCCGAAACCTGGAAACAGATTCTGGAAAACCACAACTACCCGCTGCCGGTGAAAACCCTGTTGGGCGAACTGCTGGTTGCCACCAGCCTGCTGACCGCCACGCTGAAATTCGCAGGCGATATTACCGTACAGTTGCAGGGCGATGGCCCAATGTCGCTGGCGGTGATCAACGGCAATAACCAGCAGCAGATGCGCGGCGTGGCGCGCGTTCAGGGCGATATCCCTGAAAATGCCGATCTGAAAACGCTGGTCGGTAACGGCTACCTGGTCATCACCATCTCGCCTGAAGAAGGTGAGCGCTATCAGGGCGTGGTCGGTCTGGAAGGCGATACGCTTGCCGCCTGCCTGGAAGATTACTTCATGCGTTCCGAACAGCTGCCAACCCGCCTGTTCATCCGTACCGGTGAAGTTGACGGCCAGCCTGCCGCCGGCGGTATGCTGCTCCAGGTTCTGCCTGCGCAGGATGCGCAGACCAATGATTTCGAGCATCTGGCAACGCTGACGGAAACCATCAAAGCGGAAGAGCTGTTCACCCTGTCGGCGACCGACGTGCTGTGGCGTCTGTATCACGAAGAAGAAGTGACGGTTTACGATCCGCAGGCGGTGGAATTTAAGTGCACCTGTTCCCGCGAGCGTTGTGCTGGCGCACTGAAAACCCTGCCGGATGAAGAGATCGACAGCATCATGGCGGAAGACGGTGAAATCGATATGCACTGTGACTACTGCGGTACGCACTACGTGTTCAATTCGATGGATATCGCGGAGATCCGCAATAACGCCTCTCCGGCGGATCCGCAGGTTCACTAAGCTCTGAGCCAGTTGCCCGGCGGCGCTATGCTCGCACGGGCCTACAATGAATGGTGCAATTTTTTCATGTGATTGCTAATTGTAGGCCGGGTAAGCGTAGCGCCACCCGGCAAGAAAGAGCGCTAACGCCACTGCGCATTATTGTAACTGTCGTAGCTCATATCGACACGCTCCCCAAAAATCTCAATATCCGCCCAGGGCTTCACGACAGATTTCACTTTCCTCTGCCTCAATGCGCGGTCAAGTTCTTCTCTGGTCAACGCCTCCGGCATTTTCCACGCGTCCCCGGCGATCCTCCAGCCCGTGTCGGTTTGTGTGTAAGCCACTATCGTGCGATCGGTAAAGTGAAATAGCACGGCTTCTGGCTTGCCGTCGCCGTTAAGATCCAGCGGCATGAGTAAACAGTTACTCTGGGCGCTATCGCAGCTCTCAAAGCGATACTGATTGCTGAGCATGGCTTGCCACAATGCCTTATCAGGACGCGCCATTCCCGGTGCGAGCTGGACCTGTTTTTCCAGCATCGCGACGGTCATCTTACCTGCTCCGCCAGCGTTCCCGGAGAGAAGACCATTTATTTCACGCTGGCGTTTTGGGTTAGAGATAAACTGCGGATCGTTTTGCAGCGTGAGCATCGCCTCCCGCCCCTTTCGTCCAGCGTTACTGAGCATATACAGGCTGACTTGATCCGCAGTTATTCTGCCGTCCTGATAGCGGGCCATATGGCTTGCGACGCTTATTCGCCACGGATCCAGCACGGGGGTATGGAGCAACGCCAGGAAGACGAGGGAAAGCAGCCCGGTCGCCGGAATGACGTACGCATGGATTTTCTGCGGTTCACGGCGCTGAATCAGGACGCTGGCGCAAAAACCGACCGCCCAGACCAGCGCCACGATGGTTATTAATACCCCGTACAAACGCTCGGGTGACCAGCCGTATTGCGAAATGCGTAGCCACAGCGCCCATCCCGCCAGAACCGGATACGCGGGTACGATAGCCACGGCAAGGCGAATCATCCCTCGCAGCGGGGCATAGTAAGGCAGCGTTTGACGCTGTGGATGCCACACTATCGTCACCAGGAATAACAGCAGCAGCGCTAAGGTGGTCAGCAAGCCCGCGGCGGATATTCTGGCTGAAATGGATTCAAAGCCGACAAAAGGCAACGCGCCAATAAAGAGCAGCGCCAGCGCCGCCATCAGAGGAAGCAGACCGGTGGCGATGAGGGTCAGCAAATTTTGCAGGGCAAGGATTAACCTTACCTGCATACGCGTGAGCACGGCCGCACTGGCTGAAACCACGCCAATCGCCACTGAAATAAACCCGTCAGAATGGAAGAAAAGCCGATCAAAAAAGCCGATGCCGATAAGTTCGAAAAGCTCGGCCCAGAGGAAAAGCACCAGCCAGAAGAGACCATTCGAAACAAAAATAATGAGCAGCGTCAGCGCGTTATGCCAGTTGCGTTGATAAAAGTCGCTGTAAAACGAGGTAGTCGGGACAGGATCCAGACGCCGCTGAAGCCATGGCAACACCAACAGCGTCATCAGCAGCAGATGAAAGCCGAAAACGAGCATCTCATCTCTGAGACTCCAGCTTTCGAGTCCTGCAACGCTCCACTTAAGCCAGCCGCCCATACCCGCGACTGCCGCGCCGATCAACCCGAGCACCAGCCACAAAAAAGGCTTTCTGAACGATGTCACAGCAAGCGACATCGTGGTCGTCATTACCACGGTGGCAGGAATAACGCACATCAACCACAGCGTATCGGACGGCAATTTCGCATGCCCGATGTACCAGGTTATGGCATAGCAGAGCACTCCCTGTAGAGCGCCCGCCAGCACGACGGCCAGGCGCGTGGAAGGGGATAACGTTTCACTGTTGTCCATCTTTCATCCCTTGCTTACGAAAAATACAGTGTCCCATTAAAGCGATATCAGGGTGTCAACGGCAATATCTGAAATCATAGTTGCAGGAGACATGAATCGTTTTCCTAATGTAAGCCTTACGTAATTTTCTTTCATGTATGCGATTACATTCACATTCTTCCGGATAAATTCACCAGAGATTAACCTTTTAAGAACATTTTCCCCAACCAAAAAGCGATTCCTGCGATAATCTGCCCGCCCTGTGACTGGAGTCGCAGCGTTTTCCGTTAGTAAGGGTTTTGACCAGATACGTAAATCTATGAGCCCCGTCGCGGTTAACATCCCCAGAAAAACCCTACAATTTCAGGCAGTACATATTGGCTAAGGAGCAGTGATATGCGTGTTAATGGTTTAACCCCGCAAGATCTCAAGGCTTATGGTATTCACGACGTCCAGGAAGTGGTCTACAACCCCGATTACGATACGCTGTATCAGGAAGAGCTTAATCCCGCGCTGGAAGGGTACGAGCGAGGTGTGTTGACGAATCTTGGTGCTATCGCCGTCGATACCGGTATTTTTACCGGCCGTTCGCCGAAAGATAAATACATCGTCCGAGATGATACCACCCGCGATACGCTGTGGTGGGCCGATAAAGGCAAAGGGAAGAACGATAACAAACCGCTCTCTCCTGAAACCTGGCAGCATCTGAAAGGGCTCGTCACCCATCAGCTTTCCGGCAAGCGTCTGTTCATCGTCGATGCTTTCTGCGGCGCTAACGCCGACACCCGTCTCTCCGTTCGGTTTATCACTGAAGTGGCCTGGCAGGCGCATTTCGTGAAGAACATGTTCATTCGTCCGACCGATGAAGAACTGCAAAACTTCACCCCTGACTTTATCGTGATGAACGGCGCGAAATGCACCAACCCGCAGTGGAAAGAGCAGGGTCTGAACTCCGAAAACTTCATCGCCTTCAACCTGACCGAGCGTATCCAGCTGATCGGCGGTACCTGGTACGGCGGCGAAATGAAGAAAGGGATGTTCTCGGTCATGAACTACCTGCTGCCACTGCGCGGTATCGCCTCCATGCACTGCTCGGCGAACGTCGGTGAAAAAGGTGACGTGGCGGTGTTCTTCGGCCTTTCCGGCACCGGTAAAACGACGCTGTCCACCGATCCAAAACGTCGTCTGATTGGCGACGACGAGCACGGCTGGGACGACGACGGCGTGTTTAACTTTGAAGGCGGCTGCTACGCGAAGACCATTCGCCTGTCTGAAGAGGCAGAGCCGGATATCTACCACGCAATTCGTCGCGATGCGCTGCTGGAAAACGTCACCGTGCGTGCCGATGGCTCTGTCGACTTCGACGATGCATCCAAAACCGAAAACACCCGCGTGTCTTATCCGATCTACCACATCGACAACATCGTGAAGCCGGTGTCGAAGGCGGGCCACGCCACGAAGGTGATTTTCCTGACCGCGGACGCGTTCGGCGTGTTGCCGCCAGTTTCCCGCCTGACCGCCAGCCAGACGCAGTACCACTTCCTCTCTGGCTTTACCGCTAAGCTGGCGGGTACCGAGCGCGGCGTGACCGAACCAACCCCAACCTTCTCCGCCTGCTTCGGCGCGGCGTTCCTGTCGCTGCACCCGACGCAGTACGCGGAAGTGTTGGTGAAACGCATGCAGGCGTCCGGTGCCCAGGCCTATCTGGTAAACACCGGCTGGAACGGTACCGGCAAGCGTATCTCCATCAAAGATACCCGCGCCATCATCGACGCCATCCTGGACGGTTCACTGGACAACGCCGAGACCTTTACGCTGCCGATGTTCGATCTGGCGATCCCAACCGAGCTGCCGGGCGTGGATACGCGTATCCTTGACCCGCGCAACACCTACGGTTCACCGGAACAGTGGCGCGAGAAGGCAGAATCGCTGGCGAAACTGTTTATCGAAAACTTTGAGAAGTATACCGATACCCCGGCAGGTGAAGCGCTGGTGAGTGCGGGTCCGAAGCTGTAGCCCTTCTCCCTCTCCTTGTAGGAGAGGGTCGGGGTGAGGGCATCAGGCCGCAGAGAATAAATCTTGTCGGGTGGCGGCTTCGCCTTACCCGACCTACGAAAAGGGTGGCTAAAGCCACCCTTTTTTAACTCTCTTTTACCTGCCCCCGTAAAACCGGCACCGGTAACCATGCGCGAATACTCAATCCACCCCGTTCGCTGGTGCCAATTTCCAGCAGTCCGTTATGGTTATCAACAATACGCTGCACAATCGCCAGGCCTAAGCCCGTGCCGCTGGTGCTGCGCGCGCTGTCGCCGCGCACGAACGGCTGGAACAGGTGCTTACGCTGCTCAGGCTTGATGCCCGGACCATCGTCTTCCACCTGGAACCAGGCGCGGTTGAGTTCCGTACCGCTGCTGACTTTGATCCAGCCGTTGCCGTAGCGCGCCGCGTTGACCACCATATTCGCCACCGCGCGTTTGATGGAGAGCGGGTGCATACGTACCTGAATCTCACCCGCCTGAAGATCGGTCGCAATTTCACGTTCATAGCCGCTTTCCGCGGCGACCACTTCCCCCAGCACCGCGTTCAGATCCGCCATCTCCATCGGCATTTCCTGCCCGGTGCGCAGATAATCGATAAACTGCTCGATGATGGCGTTACACTCTTCTATATCTTTATTAATAGATTCAGCGAGATAACCGTCCTGCTCGCCCATCATCTCTGTCGCCAGCCGGATGCGCGTCAGCGGGGTGCGAAGGTCATGGCTGACCCCGGCCATCAGCAGCGTACGGTCGTCCGCCAGCTGTTTAACGCCTGCCGCCATGTGGTTAAACGCACGCGTCACCGAGCGCACTTCCGACGCGCCATACTCGCGCAGCGGCGGTGGGATAATCCCTTTACCGACCTGCAATGCCGCATGCTCCAGGTCGACCAGCGGTCGGTTCTGGATACGAATAAACAGCCACGCGCCGCCGATGGCCAGCAGCATGATCGCCAGGGTGTAACGGAACAGCGGCGAGAAGTCGCCCTGATGGATTTCAGTGAGCGGAACACGCACCCAGATGTTGGGTGACAGCCAGGTTTTCAGCCAGACAACCGGCGAGCTTTTATTGACCTCAACGCGCACTTCCGTCGGGCCGCCAAGCTGCTGCGCCATCTGCTGGCTGAGGAATTCATAATGCTGCGCCCAGCGCAGGCCAGCGTCTTCCGCCGCTTCGTTGGAGTAGAGCGAAATACCCAGCTCACGGTAGATTTCCCGACGGAACGCCGGGGGAACAACCAACTGCGTGCCGTCCTCCAGTTGCAGTTTGTCGGTCATCAGCATACGCACTTCGTATGCCAGCACCTTATTAAACTGCTGAAGGCTCGGCAGGATCGCAAAGTTCAGCACCACCAGGTAGGTCGTCACCAGGCTGACGAACAGCAGGGTGACGATCAATAACAGCGTGCGGGCAAACGAACTTCGCGGCGAGAAGCGCATTCGCCTCATGCTTTAGAGCCGTCCGGAACAAACACGTAGCCCAGACCCCACACGGTCTGAATGTAACGAGGATGCGCCGGATCTTCTTCCACCATGCGGCGCAGACGAGAGATCTGCACGTCGATGGAACGCTCCATCGCCGAGTATTCACGACCACGCGCCAGATTCATCAGCTTGTCACGGGAGAGCGGCTCACGCGGGTGGCTGACCAGCGCTTTCAGCACCGCGAACTCGCCGCTGGTGAGCGGCATTGGCTCATCTTCACGGAACATCTCACGGGTGCCGAGGTTCAGCTTGAACTTACCGAATGCAATGACTGCCTCTTCCTGAGACGGCGCGCCCGGCAGCTCGTTCGCCTGACGACGCAGCACGGCGCGAATACGCGCCAGCAGTTCACGCGGGTTGAACGGCTTAGGAATGTAGTCATCAGCGCCAATCTCAAGGCCGACGATACGGTCAACTTCTTCACCCTTCGCCGTCACCATGATGATCGGCATCGGGTTGCTCTGGCTGCGCAGGCGGCGGCAGATAGAGAGCCCGTCTTCGCCAGGCAGCATCAGGTCCAACACCATCAGGTGGAAGGATTCACGCGTCAGCAGACGATCCATCTGTTCCGCGTTCGCGACGCTACGAACCTGGAAGCCCTGCTCTGTCAGATAACGTTCCAGCAGCGCACGCAGGCGCATGTCGTCATCCACGACCAGAATTTTGTAGTTCTCTTGCATTGTGTGTACTCCCAAAGGTTCGGATAGGCCTGGAACAGCGTATTCTAAAAAAGTGCACGTGTTCGACCAGCAAATTCTGGTATAAATTCTAGACGAAATTGTTACAAAGCATATTTAACAGCAGCTTATCTGTTCATTTCATCACATAAATCATTATTAATCTTGTCTGTTACACTGTGCGCTACGTATTGTGCGCAAAGACAGTTAACCGGCATTAAAGGCTGCACCATGAAAACGCCTCTGATCACCCGTGAAGGGTACGAAAAACTCAAAAAAGAGATGGATTACCTGTGGCGCAAAGAGCGTCCGGAAGTGACCAAAAAAGTCACCTGGGCGGCAAGCCTGGGCGATCGCAGCGAGAATGCGGACTACCAGTACAATAAAAAGCGGCTGCGCGAAATCGATCGCCGGGTACGCTACCTGACGAAGTGCCTCGAGAATCTCAAAATCGTCGATTACTCCCCGCAGCAGGAAGGTAAAGTCTTTTTCGGCGCCTGGGTGGAGATCGAAAACGACGACGGCAACACCCTGCGTTTTCGCATCGTCGGTTACGATGAAATTTTCGGTCGTAAGGATTACATCTCTATCGACTCACCGATGGCCCGCGCCCTGCTGAAAAAAGAGGTGGGCGATTTAGCCGTTGTCCAGACGCCCGCCGGTGAAGCAAGCTGGTACGTCAACGAAATCGAGTATGTTAAATAGTCCGAGAGCGCCCTCCCCGGCTGGCATTTTTTGGTGTCAGCCCGTATAACTATCCCCCTGATTTTCGATCCACAAGATGAACTGACCATGATGAAAGAGTCGCTCTGCCGCATTATTGCGGGTGATATTCAGGCCAGAGCCGAACAGGTAGAAGCTGCCGTTCGCCTGCTTGATGAAGGGAACACCGTGCCGTTTATTGCACGTTATCGTAAGGAAGTCACCGGCGGTCTGGATGACACGCAGCTGCGTAACCTGGAGACGCGTCTGGGCTATCTGCGCGAACTGGAAGACCGACGTCAGGCGATCCTCAAATCTATCGGCGAGCAGGGCAAGCTGACCAGTGACCTGGAAAAAGCCATTAACGGCACCCTGAGCAAAACCGAACTTGAAGATCTCTATCTGCCGTACAAACCGAAGCGCCGCACGCGCGGGCAGATCGCGATCGAAGCCGGCCTTGAGCCGCTGGCCGACCTGCTGTGGAACGAGCCGTCTCACGACCCGGAAACCGAAGCCGCCAAATTTATCGACGCCGACAAAGGCGTAGCGGACACCAAAGCCGCGCTGGACGGCGCTCGCTACATTCTGATGGAGCGTTTTGCCGAAGACGCGGCGCTGCTGGCCAAAGTGCGTGATTACCTGTGGAAGAATGCGCATATCGTCTCCACCGTGGTGACCGGCAAAGAGGAAGAAGGCGCGAAATTCCGCGACTATTTCGATCACCACGAACCGATTTCTACCGCGCCGTCCCACCGCGCGCTGGCGATGTTCCGCGGCCGTAACGAAGGCGTGCTGCAACTCTCCCTGAATGCCGATCCGCAGTTTGACGAGCCGCCAAAAGAGAGCCACTGCGAGCAGATCATTATCGATCACCTCGGCCTGCGCCTGAACAACGCCCCGGCGGACAGCTGGCGCAAAGGCGTGGTGAGCTGGACCTGGCGCATTAAGGTGCTGATGCACCTCGAAACCGAGCTGATGGGCACCGTGCGCGAGCGCGCCGAAGACGAAGCGATCAACGTCTTCGCCCGTAACCTGCACGACCTGCTGATGGCCGCCCCCGCTGGCCTGCGTGCCACCATGGGGCTCGATCCGGGTCTGCGTACCGGCGTGAAGGTGGCGGTCGTTGACGGCACCGGCAAGCTGGTCGCCACCGACACCATTTACCCGCACACCGGCCAGGCGGCTAAGGCGGCGACGGTCGTGGCTGCGCTGTGTGAAAAATATAACGTCGAGCTGGTCGCCATCGGTAACGGTACGGCGTCCCGCGAAACCGAGCGTTTCTATCTTGACGTGCAGAAGCAGTTCCCGAAAGTGACGGCGCAGAAGGTGATCGTCAGCGAGGCGGGGGCATCGGTCTATTCCGCCTCAGAACTGGCGGCGCAGGAGTTCCCTGACCTGGACGTTTCCCTGCGCGGCGCGGTCTCTATTGCCCGTCGTTTACAGGATCCGCTGGCGGAGCTGGTGAAGATCGACCCGAAATCCATTGGCGTGGGCCAGTATCAGCACGACGTGAGCCAGACGCAGCTGGCGCGCAAGCTGGATGCGGTGGTGGAAGACTGCGTTAACGCCGTCGGCGTGGACCTGAACACCGCTTCCGTGCCCCTGCTGACCCGCGTGGCAGGCCTGACCCGCATGATGGCGCAGAATATCGTCGCCTGGCGCGATGAGAACGGTCAGTTCCAGAACCGCCAGCAGCTGCTGAAGGTGAGCCGCCTCGGGCCGAAAGCGTTTGAGCAGTGCGCGGGCTTCCTGCGCATCAACCACGGCGATAACCCGCTGGATGCCTCCACTGTTCACCCGGAAGCGTACCCGGTCGTTGAGCGTATTCTGGCCGCCACCCAGCAGGCGCTGAAAGACCTGATGGGCGACAGCAGCGCGCTGCGTAACCTGAAGGCGGTGGATTTCACCGACGAACAGTTCGGCGTGCCGACGGTGACCGACATCATCAAAGAGCTGGAAAAACCGGGCCGCGATCCGCGCCCTGAGTTCAAAACCGCGACCTTTGCTGACGGCGTGGAAACCATGAATGACCTGCTCCCGGGCATGGTGCTGGAAGGTGCGGTGACCAACGTGACCAACTTCGGCGCGTTTGTGGATATCGGCGTGCATCAGGATGGTCTGGTGCATATCTCGTCTCTCGCCGACAAGTTCGTTGAAGATCCGCACACCGTGGTCAAAGCGGGCGACATCGTGAAGGTGAAAGTGCTGGAAGTGGATCTCCAGCGCAAGCGTATCGCCCTGACCATGCGTCTGGACGAGCAGCCGGGCGACACCAGCGCGCGCCGTGGCGGTAATGGCGGTGGCCGTGAACAGCAGCGCCCTACAGCGAAAGCCGCGAAGCCACGCGGACGCGACGCACAGCCGGCGGGCAACAGCGCGATGATGGATGCGCTGGCAGCGGCAATGGGTAAGAAACGCTAAATCTGTAAATGCCCGGTGGCGCTACGCTTACCGGGCCTACGATTTTGTAGGCCGGGCAAATGCAGTGCCGCCCGGCAAGCAGGCCGCAGGAAATTAAAATAAATATGGTGTATCCATATTTAAACCACTATTTATCACTCCGTTAACAAAATACATTTATTCTTCCCTTTCGGTACTTCCGCAAATATTGAGCAAGGTCAATCCGACCGCAAAATAATACGTTTAACAACATCCCGTCACATTTTTATTATTGCTGATAAAAACTATTCTCATTATCATCGCAGTGTAGATTATTTAACCTCTCGTGGAATCAGGCGCTATGCAATTCACTCCAGACAGTGCGTGGAAAATTATCGGTTTTACCCGTGAGATAAGCCCGGCCTATCGGCAGAAGCTGCTGTCACTGGGTATGCTACCCGGCTCATCATTCCAGGTGGTGCGCGTCGCGCCGTTGGGCGACCCCATTCATATCGAAACCCGACGCGTTAATCTGGTTCTGCGAAAAAAAGATCTCGCATTAATTGAAGTTGAATCTTTATCCCGTTAACAAGCCAGCGGTTTCAGTGAGTCTACTACAATGAAAAAATTAACTATTGGCTTAATTGGCAATCCTAATTCCGGCAAGACAACCTTATTTAATCAGCTAACCGGCGCGCGCCAGCGCGTGGGAAATTGGGCAGGCGTAACGGTTGAACGCAAAGAAGGCCAGTTCACCACGACGGATAACCAGGTCACGCTGGTTGATTTACCGGGAACTTATTCCCTCACTACGATTTCCTCCCAGACCTCTCTCGATGAGCAAATTGCCTGCCACTATATTCTGAGCGGCGACGCGGATATGCTCATCAACGTGGTGGATGCTTCCAACCTCGAGCGCAATCTGTATCTCACGTTACAGCTGCTTGAGCTGGGTATTCCCTGCATCGTGGCGCTCAACATGCTCGACATCGCGGAAAAGCAAAAGCTGCGCATCGACGTCGACGCCCTCTCCGCCCGTCTGGGCTGCCCGGTGGTTCCGCTGGTTTCTACCCGCGCGCGCGGCATTGACGCCCTGAAGCTGGCGATTGACCGCCACGCGGGCAATGCCGACGTCGAGCTGGTGCACTACGCCCAGCCGCTGCTGCGCGAAGCCAGACAGCTGGCGCAGGAGATGGACAACACCATGCCCGCCAGACAGCGCCTGTGGCTTGGCCTGCAAATGCTGGAAGGCGATATCTACAGCCGCGCCTACGCGGGCGATGCGGCGGATAAGCTGGACGTTGCGCTGGCCCGCCTGAGCGACGAGCTGGATGACCCGGCCCTGCACATTGCCGATGCGCGCTATCAGGCCATCGCCGCGATTTGTGACGTGGTCAGTAATGCCTTAACCGCTGAACCGAGCCGCTTCACCGCCGCCGTGGATAAGATTGTGCTCAACCGCTTCCTCGGTTTGCCGATCTTTCTACTGGTGATGTACGTGATGTTCCTGCTCGCCATTAACATCGGCGGTGCATTACAACCTATCTTTGATGGCGGCTCTGTCGCTATCTTCGTGCACGGCATTCAGTGGCTGGGCTATACCTTCCACTTCCCGGAATGGCTGACTATCTTCCTTGCGCAGGGGATCGGCGGCGGGATCAACACCGTCCTCCCGCTGGTGCCGCAAATTGGCATGATGTACCTGTTCCTCTCCTTCCTTGAGGATTCCGGCTACATGGCGCGCGCGGCCTTCGTGATGGACCGCCTGATGCAGGCGCTGGGGCTGCCGGGCAAATCGTTCGTGCCGCTGATTGTCGGCTTCGGCTGTAACGTGCCGTCTGTGATGGGCGCGCGTACGCTGGATGCACCGCGCGAACGCCTGATGACCATCATGATGGCACCGTTCATGTCCTGCGGCGCGCGTCTGGCGATCTTCGCGGTCTTTGCCGCGGCGTTCTTTGGTCAGGAAGGGGCGCTGGCCGTCTTCTCCCTGTATGTGCTGGGTATTGTGATGGCGATCCTCACCGGCCTGATGCTGAAGCACACCATCATGCGCGGCGAAGCGTCGCCGTTCGTGATGGAGCTGCCGGTGTATCACGTTCCGCACCTGAAAAGTCTGGTCATTCAGACATGGCAGCGCCTCAAGGGCTTCGTTCTGCGCGCCGGTAAGGTGATTGTTATCGTCAGCATTTTCCTGAGCGCCCTGAACAGCTTCACCCTGAGCGGCCAGGCGGCGGACAACATTAACGATTCCGCCCTCGCCTCCGTCAGCCGGATCATTACGCCGGTCTTCAAACCGATTGGCGTTCAGGAAGACAACTGGCAGGCAACCGTGGGCCTGTTCACCGGCGCGATGGCGAAAGAGGTGGTGGTCGGCACCCTGAACACGCTCTACACCGCTGAGAATATCCAGGAAGAGGAGTTTAATCCGGCGGCGTTCCACCTCGGCGATGAACTGCTCGGCGCGGTGGAAGAGACCTGGCAGAGTCTGAAAGATACCTTCAGCCTGAGCGTGCTGGCGAACCCGATTGAAGCCAGCAAAGGCGACGGCGAAATGGCGACCGGGGCAATGGGCGTGATGGGCCAGAAATTTAGCAGCGCGTCAGCGGCCTACAGCTACCTGATCTTCGTCCTGCTCTATATTCCGTGCATCTCGGTGATGGGCGCCATTGCCCGCGAGTCCAGCCGCGGCTGGATGGGCTTCTCCATTCTCTGGGGGCTGAACATTGCCTACTCGCTGGCGACGGTGTTTTATCAGACCGTCAATTACAGTCAGCATCCGCGCTACAGCCTGGTCTGTATTCTGGCGGTGATCCTGTTCAACGTGCTGGTGATTGGCCTGCTGCGCCGGGCGCGTAGCCGCGTTGACATTAATCTGCTGGCGACGCGCAAAACCCCAACCACCTGCTGTAGCAGCCCTGCGGGCGACTGTCACTGAGGAGGAAAGCGATGGCATCGTTGATTCAGGTCCGGGACTTACTGGCGTTGCAGGGGCGAATGGAGGCGAAGCAGCTCAGCCTCAGCCTGCATACGCCGCAGCCGATGATCGATGCCATGCTGGAAAGGCTGGAGGCCATGGGAAAAGTCGTGCGCATTCAGGAAGAGCCGGACGGTTGTCTGTCCGGCAGCTGTAAACATTGCCCGGAAGGTAAAGCCTGCCTCAGGGAGTGGTGGACGCTTCGCTAATAAAACCGGACAGCGCCGAACAAAACTCAGCAGGATGAGAGATGAAAGGCGCATGTGCCGCTTTGGCAACCACCCGTGACTGACTCTCCGGCCACAGCGCATCCAGCAGCGGAACCACCTTGCGCGGAACCAGCCCATCCAGGTAGCCATAAATACGCAGATGCGGCACCGCCAGCGACGCCAGCGGCTCGCGCAGATCGACCGTTTTCAGGATTTCCAGCCCACCGTTCAGTACCTCAACGTCCGGCATCGGCAGGGAAAGCACCGTCTGCTTCAGCGTCCGTGCGTCCTGACGGGCGGTTTCTGTCCCCATGGTTTGTAGCGCCAGAAAACGCTCCACCGTCCGCTGGAAGTCTTCGCTCAGCTGGTGCTGGAAACCGGCGAGCACCTCGGGTTTAATGCCCGGCCACGCCTCGCGGGCGCTGAAGCAGGGTGATGAGGCCACGGTCACCAGCGCCTGCACCCGCTCAGGATGGCTCAGCGCAATCTGGCTTGCCACCAGCCCGCCCAGGCTCCAGCCGAGCCAGACGGCTTTTTGCGGCGCGGCATCCAGAACCTGCTTCGCCATGTCGTCGAGCGTCATCGCACCATAGCCGCGGCTGCGGCCATACCCCGGCAGATCGACCAGGTGCACCGTAAATTGCGAGGCCAGTTCCTCACTTATGCAACGCCACACTTCGGCGTTCAGTCCCCATCCGTGCAGCAGCAC
This sequence comes from Enterobacter cloacae complex sp. P15RS, assembly GCF_014895905.1. NCBI lineage: Bacteria > Pseudomonadati > Pseudomonadota > Gammaproteobacteria > Enterobacterales > Enterobacteriaceae > Enterobacter > Enterobacter cloacae complex sp. P15RS. The sequence goes on from NZ_JADBQL010000037.1 coordinate 37,871, forward strand.
AAGATGACAATTTCCCGTTCCAACGGTCTGCCACCACAGCGTCTTCATCAGCTATCGTTCTCTTTTTTTACATGGAGGTTGCGTATGCTAACAGTGCCCGGCTTGTGCTGGCTATGCCGAATGCCGCTTGCGCTGAGTAAGTGGGGCGTCTGTTCCGTTTGTACGCGCGCGCTGGGCTGGCTGAAGGGCTGCCCGCAATGCGGCTTGCCTGCCGTCAGCCAGACGCTCCCCTGTGGGCGATGCCTGAAAAAAGCGCCGCCTTGGCGCGCGCTGGTGGCGGTGGATGATTACGTTTTGCCGCTGAGCCGTCTGGTTCATCAGTTTAAGTTTTCCAGCCAGACCCGCCTGGCGAAGCCGCTGGCGCGTCTGCTATTACTGGCGGTCTTGCAGGCGCGGCGAACGCGGGGGTTGCCGAAGATCGACCTGATTATGAACGTGCCCCTCTTTCGGCGTCGCCACTGGCAGCGGGGATATAATCAAAGCGACCTGCTGTGCCGTCCGCTCGCCCGTTGGCTGGGCTGTCGGTACGCTGCCTGCGCGCTGAAGCGCGTACATGCCACTGCGGTTCAGCACCGCCTCAATGCCCGGCTGCGCAAAAGGAACCTGAAAAACGCCTTTCGCCTTGAATTGCCGGTCAACGGTCTCCATATCGCGATTGTGGATGATGTCGTCACCACGGGCAGTACCGTCGCTGAACTTTCCCGACTGCTTTTGCAAAGCGGCGCCGCGTCAGTTCAGGTATGGTGTCTGTGCCGTACCTTGTAGCCCTTCTCCAATGGGCGTATGATTATACCCAGGTAATTTAGTCAACTATTAGGCCAAAGCTATGATCCGTATTTCCGATTCTGCACAAGCGCACTTTGCCAAACTGCTGGCAAATCAGGAAGAAGGGACGCAGATCCGCGTGTTTGTGATCAACCCAGGCACTCCGAATGCAGAATGTGGTGTCTCTTATTGTCCTCCGGATGCCGTGGAAGCAACTGACACTGCCCTTAAATTTGAACAGCTCACCGCGTACGTTGATGAGCTGAGCGCGCCGTATCTTGAAGATGCGGAGATTGATTTCGTTACCGACCAGCTGGGCTCTCAGTTGACGCTGAAAGCGCCAAACGCGAAGATGCGTAAAGTCTCTGACGATGCCCCGCTGATGGAGCGCGTGGAATATCTGCTGCAATCGCAGATCAACCCACAGCTTGCCGGCCACGGTGGACGAGTTTCCCTGATGGAAATCACCGAAGAGGGTCTGGCGATCCTGCAATTCGGCGGCGGCTGTAACGGCTGCTCCATGGTCGATGTTACCCTGAAAGAAGGGATCGAGAAGCAGCTGCTGAACGAATTCCCTGAACTGAAAGGCGTGCGCGATCTGACCGAGCACCAGCGCGGCGAGCACTCTTACTACTAATTCAGAACCCGTCTGTATTGCCCGGTGGCGCTGCGCTTATCGGGCCTATAAACACAGTCTGCAAGGCTCGTAGGCCGGGTAAGGCGAAGCCGCCACCCGGCTTTTGTTTTCCCGCCGATCTCACTCCATATGTTGACCTGCGTCTCATAATTCACATTTTGCCTCCCTGGGTGATTCTCAATCACAGTATGTTACCCGTATCATTCCCATGGGCACTCAACACCCCTATAACAGCCGACTAAACTTAACGTTTTCGCAGGCATCAGTATGAGTGCCGTTAACGCTCTGTTCCCAGTTGGGACAACCGGAATTTGTCGTTGAAACAATGACGTTACCCATAACAATTCAAAGGCCAGGTCAATCATGCCATTAGTCATCGTCGCTATCGGTGTTGTGTTATTACTGCTCTTGATGATCCGCTTCAAAATGAACGGATTTATCGCTCTGGTTCTGGTGGCACTTGCAGTCGGTCTGATGCAGGGAATGCCGCTGGTTAAAGTTATCAGCTCCATCAAAGCCGGTGTCGGCGGTACGCTCGGCAGCCTGGCGCTGATCATGGGCTTCGGCGCCATGCTGGGTAAAATGCTCGCGGACTGCGGTGGCGCGCAGCGTATTGCCACCACGCTTATCGATAAATTTGGCAAGCAGCATATCCAGTGGGCGGTGGTCTTAACCGGTTTTACCGTCGGTTTCGCGCTGTTCTATGAAGTGGGCTTCGTGCTGATGCTGCCGCTGGTGTTCACCATCGCCGCTGCCGCCAACATCCCGCTGCTGTTCGTGGGCGTGCCGATGGCTGCGGCGCTGTCCGTCACTCACGGCTTCCTGCCGCCGCACCCGGGCCCAACCGCTATCGCCACCATCTTCCACGCCGATATGGGTAAAACCCTGCTGTTCGGTACGATTCTGGCGATCCCAACGGTTATCCTGGCGGGCCCTGTTTATGCACGCTTCCTGAAAGGCATTGATAAGCCCATCCCGGAAGGCCTGTACAGCGCCAAAACCTTCTCAGAAGAAGAGATGCCGGGCTTTGGCGTCAGCGTCTGGACCTCACTGGTGCCGGTGATCCTGATGGCGATGCGTGCCGTAGCAGAGATGGTTCTGCCGAAAGGTCACGCGTTCCTGTCCGTTGCAGAGTTCCTGGGCGACCCGGTAATGGCAACGCTGATTGCGGTATTGATTGCGATGTTCACCTTCGGTCTTAACCGTGGTCGCTCCATGGATCAGATCAACGATACGCTGACCTCTTCCATCAAAATCATCGCCATGATGCTGCTGATCATCGGCGGCGGCGGCGCGTTCAAGCAGGTGCTGGTCGACAGCGGCGTGGATAAATACATCGCTGCCATGATGCACGAAACCAACGTCTCCCCGCTGCTGATGGCGTGGTCAATCGCCGCCGTTCTGCGTATTGCGCTGGGTTCTGCGACCGTTGCGGCGATCACCGCGGGTGGCATCGTTGCACCGCTGATTGCCACGACGGGCGTCAGCCCTGAGCTGATGGTTATCGCGGTCGGTTCCGGTAGCGTGATTTTCTCCCACGTGAACGATCCGGGCTTCTGGCTGTTCAAGGAGTACTTCAACCTGACCATCGGTGAAACCATCAAGTCCTGGTCCGCGCTGGAAACCATTATTTCGGTGTGTGGCCTGGTCGGGGTGCTGCTGTTGAATATGGTGGTCTGATGCCCTAAGTCGGGTGGCGGCTACGCCTTACCCGACCTACATGAGCACGACCTGATAATAAAAAACCCGCCACTGGCGGGTTTTTTATCACTTCTTCCCGGCTGCTTTTCGCCGCTTATCCAAATCCTTAATCAGCCTGTTCACGCCGTCATCCGTAAACATCTTCTCAAGCGTAGTGGAGAGCTTGCGACGCCAGTTTTTGTATTGATAGCTGGTGCCGGGAACGTTCACCGGCTCCGCCATATCAATCCAGTCTTCGGGTTGCAGGCCGAGCAACGCGCTGTTGCTGTCGGCAATATAGCGCTGTAAGCCACGGTTAAGCGTTGGCGTCATCGACATCAGCGATGCCTTATGCCCGGCGCGCTTCGGCAGACAGCCATGCTTATGCAGCGCGTCCAGCAGCCCCTGCTTCGCCAGCTCGCGATCCTGATACAGCCCGCGCAGAACCTCTTCATCAGGATAGAGACCCAGCGTTTTGCCGAGCGTCAGGTCACCGCTTTCCCAGTAGCCTCTGAGCGTAGGAAGATCGTGCGTCGTCGCGACTGCCATTGACTGTTCAGGGTACGCTTTCGGCGCGCGGAAGGTTTTCTCATGGTCGTTTTCAAAATAGAGCACTTTGTAGGAGTAAACCCCGCTGTCGCGGAGCTTGCTGACAATCTCAACCGGCACCGTACCGAGATCTTCACCAATCACCATGCACTGATGACGTTGACTCTCCAGCGCGAGGATCGACAGCAGATCGTCCACCGGATACTGCACGTACGCCCCGTGATCGGCCGTTTCACCGTACGGGATCCACCACAGACGCAGCACGGACATCACGTGATCGATACGCAGCGCCCCGCAGTTCTGCATGTTCGCGCGCAGCAGGTCGATAAACGGCTCGTAGGCACGCGCCGCCATCACGTGCGGATCCATCGGCGGCAGGCCCCAGTTCTGACCGAGCGGGCCCAGGATGTCCGGCGGCGCACCCACGGAAGCCTTCAGGCAGTAAAGCTCACGGTCACACCAGGTTTCCGCTCCGCCTTCCGCCACGCCGACGGCCAAATCGCGATACAGCCCGACCGGCATGTTATAGCCCTGGCTCACCTGCCAGCAGGCGGCAAACTGGCTGTACGCCAGCCACTGCAACCAGAGATAGAAATCCACCTCGTCGGCATGCGTCTTACAGAACGCTTTCACTTCCGGGGTATCCACGGACTGATACGCTTCCGGCCACACCGGCCAGCCCCAGCGCATCTCGTCCTCTTGCACCTGATACGCGTGCAGCGCATCAAACGCCGCCTGCCAGTACAGGCTCTCACCCTCCTGCATCACAAACTGGCGGAAGGCTGCCATCTGTTCGTCGTCACGCTTCGCAAAGCCCTTCCATGCCAGACGCAGCGCCGCGATTTTCAGCGCGGTCACGGTGGCATAGTCCACCCACTCCGCATCGCGAGCCTGTTTCAGCATCTGCTGCGTGGTGTCCAGCTTCCACCAGGCCTGCGCCTCTTTGCTGTTTTTGAAATCGTCTAACGCGTTAACGTCGATGTAAATCACGTTCAGCCAGCGGCGGGAAGACGGGCTGTACGGGCTCGCGCTTTCCGGGTTAGCCGGATAGAGGGCGTGGATCGGGTTGAGGCCGATAAACGCCCCGCCGCGCTCCCCCACGGATACCAGCATATTCTTCAGGTCGCCAAAATCGCCGATGCCCCAGTTGCTGTCGGAACGCAGCGTATAGAGCTGCACGCAGGCGCCCCACAGTTTTTTGCCTTCGAGCAGCGCCTGCGGCTCATAGCAGCGCTTCGGCGCGACGATCACCCGACAGTGAAAGCGGCTGTCATTCTGGGTGAGCGTCAGGCTGTGGTAGCCCTCCGGCAGCTTCGCCGGAAGGTTTAACGTTTTGCCGCCGGTGGCGTGGCCTTTGTGCTGGTGCCCCTCTTCGGTAGTGAGCAGCCAGCTGAATTCGCCGCGCCCTTCCACCATCAGCGGCATCTTTTTGCCTGCGGTAAAGACCTTCACGTTCGGCATTGGCATACCCGACGCTTTCGCGTCGGTTTTATGCATGGCATCCAGCAAACGTCTTTTGGTGTCCGCACCAATAGACTGCGGTTTGCCGTGCGCATTGATGTAACTGAGGCTAATTCCCGCCGCCTGCGCGGCACTGTCCAGACGTTTACTCTCCATCGCGCTTCCTTAGCGTTTTGCCTGCCAGATACGGGCCTGATAATCACGGATTGAGCGGTCAGAGCTGAACATGCCGCAGCGCGCGGTGTTCAGGATACACGCGCGGGTCCAGGCATCCTGGTCGCGGTACAGCTCGTCGACCTGCTTCTGCGCTTCAACATAAGCCGTGAAGTCAGCCATCACCAGATACGGGTCGCCGCCCTGTTTGTCCATGCTGTGCAGCATCTGGTCAAACGCGTGCTTGTCGCCGTCGCTGTACTTACCGCTTTCCAGCTCTTTCAGCACCGCATCCAGCACTTTGTCTTTTTTACGCCATTTCACCGGGTCGTACCCTTTGGCTTTGATGGCTTTCACTTCTTCAACAGTATGGCCGAAGATAAAGATGTTCTCTTCACCGACCTTCTCCGCAATTTCGACGTTCGCGCCGTCCAGCGTGCCGACGGTCAGCGCGCCGTTCAGGGCCAGCTTCATGTTGCCTGTACCGGACGCTTCTTTACCGGCGGTCGAGATCTGCTCGGAGATATCCGCCGCCGGGATCAGCATTTCAGCCGCAGAGACGCAGTAGTCCGGCAGGAACACCACCTTCAGCTTGTCGCCCACTTTCGGATCGCTGTTGATCGCCGCCGCTACCTTATTAATGGCGAGGATAATGTTTTTCGCCAGGTAGTAGCCCGGCGCCGCTTTCGCACCGAACAGGAACACGCGCGGCACGCGGTCGGCCTGCGGGTTCTCGCGGATCTCTTTGTACAGCGCCAGAATGTGCAGCAGGTTCAGGTGCTGACGCTTGTACTCGTGCAGGCGCTTGATCTGAATATCGAAAATCGCGTTCGGGTTGATTTCAATCCCGGTGCGCATTTTCACGAACGCTGCCAGGCGAACTTTGTTCTCCAGCTTGATCGCGCGGTACTGCTCGCGGAACTTCGCGTCGTCGGCATATTTTTCCAGATTGATGAGCTGGTCCAGGTCGTTGGCCCACTCTTTCTTCAGGGTCTTATCCAGCAGGCCGGCCAGCAGCGGGTTGCACTGCTTGATCCAGCGGCGCGGCGTGATGCCGTTGGTCACGTTGTGGAATTTGGTCGGCCACAGCTGGTGGTATTCCGGGAACAGGTCTTTCACCACCAGGTCAGAGTGCAGCGCCGCCACGCCGTTGACCGCAAAACCGCTGACTACGCACATGTTCGCCATGCGCACCTGCTTGTCGTGCACCACGGCCAGCTTCGCCCAGACGGCCTTATCGCCCGGCCAGGTTTTCTCCACCAGCGTTTTGAACTGGTCGTTAATCTTATTGATGATCTGCATATGGCGCGGCAGCAGCGTTTTCACCAGCTTCTCATCCCAGCACTCCAGCGCTTCCGGCATCAGGGTGTGGTTGGTGTAGGCGAAGGTGCGGCTGGTGATGGCCCAGGCGTCGTCCCAGCTCAGCTGATGCTCGTCAATCAGCACGCGCAGCAGTTCCGGGATGGCAATGGTCGGGTGCGTGTCGTTGAGCTGAATGACTTCGAAGTCCGGCAGCTGTGCCAGCTTGCGGCCCGCCAGGTGATGGCGACGCAGAATGTCCGCCACGGAGCAGGCGCACTGGAAGTACTGCTGCATCAGGCGCAGCTTTTTACCCGCCAGATGGTTGTCGTTCGGGTAGAGCACTTTCGTCAGCTTCTCGGCGTCGATACCCTGCTGCTCGGCGCGCAGGAAATCACCGCCGTTGAATTTGGTCAGGTTGAACGGATGCGCGTGCTTCGCCTGCCACAGGCGCAGCGGCTGCGCCACGCCGTTACGGTAGCCGAGCACCGGCAGGTCCCAGGCTTCACCGGTAATGGTGAACGCCGGCTCCCAGAGCCCTTGCTTCGTCACTTTCCCGCCAATCCCGACCTGCACGTCCAGCTGCGCGTTGTGGCGGAACCACGGATAGGTATTACGGTGCCAGTCGTCCGGCGCTTCCATCTGGTGGCCGTCAGCGAACGACTGACGGAACAGGCCGTACTGGTAGTTCAGACCATAGCCAATCGCCGACTGGCCAACCGTTGCCATGGAATCCAGGAAGCAGGCTGCCAGACGTCCCAGTCCGCCGTTACCCAGCGCCGGGTCCGTCTCTTCTTCCAGCAAATCGGTCAGGTTGATGTCGTGTTCTTTCAGCACGTCACCCACTTCCTGATACCAGCCAAGGTTCAGCAGATTGTTGCCTGTCAGACGGCCAATCAGGAACTCCATCGAAATGTAGTTGACGTGACGCTGGCCCTTAACAGGCTTCGTCACGGGCTGAGCGTCCAGTTGCTCCGCGAGCGCCCCGCTCACCGCCTGCCACCACTGGTGAGGCGTCATCTCGTTTGCAGCATGAAGGCCAAAACGCTGCCACTGACGCGTCAGGGCAGCCTGAAATTGAGCTTTGTTGAAAGTAGGCTGTGACATAGGGAATCGGCATCCTGTAGAGAGAAAACACATTTGGCGCTAGTGTGCCTGGCTCACTGCGCCTCTTCCTCATCCTGTCGGGGATTAGGCAGGGAGGAGTAGCGGGGATGAGCATAAAAGTGTGATCGAGGCCACTGTGTGAGTGTGCGCTTCGCAAAAATGATATACCGGAAGCGTGTCAAAGAAGTGAAATACCGTTTCGGAGGAAATTAATCATCGCTGAAATGATTACTTACGAAGAATATGATTTCCGGGCGCCCGGATTATTCAGCACCACTATTAAGCCCACGCAATCTTTGCCAAAGTTTATTAACTTCAGCGTCATTATCTCCTCCTGAAACCAGTTTCAGCGCAACCGCACGCCATGCAGACAAGCCAGCAGCAGCGCGGCATTCAGCCATTTAACAAAAGTTCCAACATAGATGAGAATGTTTTGTGACAGAGTGCAAATTCAGAGCCTCCAAACCCAGACATAACTTGCAATAGTTCCTGTATTGGCCGAACTTATAGGTATTAATTACGAAGCGCAAAAAAAATAAATTTTCTCGTTCCCCACAGTGAAGTGAAAACTATGTTGATTCCGTCCAAATTAAGTCGCCCGGTTCGTCTTGACCATACTGTGGTCCGCGAGCGCCTGCTGGCTAAACTTTCCGGTGCGCATAATTTCCGACTGGCGCTGGTTACGAGTCCTGCGGGTTATGGAAAAACAACGCTCATTTCACAGTGGGCGGCAGGCAAAAGCGATCTTGGCTGGTACTCCCTGGATGAAGGGGATAATCAGCAGGAGCGTTTTGCGAGCTATTTAATTGCCGCTATTCAGCAGGCAACCAACGGGCACTGCGTCACCAGCGAGGTGATGGTGCAGAAGCGCCAGTACGCCAGCCTGTCCTCTCTTTTCTCACAGCTGTTTATTGAACTGGCCGAATGGCATCGCCCGCTGTACGTGGTGATTGATGATTATCATCTGATCACGAACCCGGTCATTCACGAGTCGATGCGTTTCTTCCTGCGCCATCAGCCGGAAAACCTGACGCTGGTGGTCCTGTCGCGCAACCTTCCGCAGCTGGGCATTGCTAACCTGCGCGTGCGCGATCAGCTGCTGGAAATCGGCAGCCAGCAGCTGGCCTTTACCCATCAGGAAGCGAAACAGTTCTTTGACTGCCGTCTGACGTCTCCGATCGAGGCGTCTGAAAGCAGCCGCCTGTGTGATGACGTTGCAGGCTGGGCCACGGCGCTTCAGCTGATTGCCCTCTCCGCGCGGCAAAACAACAGCCCGACGCACCAGTCGGCACGCCGCCTGGCGGGCATCAACGCCAGCCACCTGTCGGATTATCTGGTGGATGAGGTACTCGACAGCGTTGACCTTTCCACCCGCCATTTCCTGCTGAAAAGCTCCCTGCTGCGTTCAATGAACGATGCGCTGATCGTGCGCGTCACCGGCATCGAAAACGGGCAGCTTCAGCTCGAAGAGATTGAACGTCAGGGTCTGTTCCTGACGCGCATGGACGATCCCGGTGAATGGTTTAGCTACCATCCGCTGTTTGGCAGCTTCCTGCGCCAGCGCTGTCAGTGGGAGCTGGCCGCAGAGCTGCCTGACATTCACCGCGCCGCCGCTGAAAGCTGGATGGCGCAAGGTTTCCCGAGCGAGGCTATCCACCACGCGCTGGCCGCCGGAGATGCCGGTATGCTGCGCGATATTCTGCTCAATCACGCGTGGGGACTGTTCAACCACAGCGAACTGTCGCTGCTGGAAGAGTCGTTAAAAGCGCTGCCGTGGGAGAGCCTGCTGGAGAATCCGCGTCTGGTGCTGCTCCAGGCCTGGCTGATGCAGAGCCAGCATCGCTACAGCGAAGTGAACACCCTGCTGGCGCGCGCCGAGCAGGAGATGGAAAGCGAGATGGATACCATCCTGCACGGCGAGTTTAACGCCCTACGCGCGCAGGTGGCGATTAACGACGGCGACCCGGATGAGGCCGAACGGCTGGCGATGGTCGCGCTGGATGAGCTGCCGCTGGCGAATTTTTACAGCCGCATTGTGGCCACTTCGGTGCACGGCGAAGTGCTGCACTGCAAGGGCGACCTCACGCGTTCGCTTTCGCTCATGCAGCAAACCGAACAGATGGCGCGCCGCCACGATGTCTGGCATTACGCCCTGTGGAGCCTGATCCAGCAGAGCGAGATTTTATTTGCTCAGGGGTTCCTGCAAGCCGCCTGGGAAAATCAGGAAAAAGCGTTCCAGCTTATCCGTGAACAGCATCTGGAACAGCTGCCGATGCACGAGTTCCTGTTGCGTATTCGCGCTCAGCTGCTGTGGGCATGGTCGCGCCTGGATGAAGCAGAAAGCTGCGCCCGCCAGGGGCTGAACGTGCTTTCGAGCTTCCAGCCTCAACAGCAACTCCAGTGTCTGGCCCTGCTGGTACAGTGCTCGCTGGCGCGCGGTGACCTGGATAATGCCCGCAACCACCTTAATCGCCTGGAAAACCTGCTCGGCAATGGGCAGTACCATAGCGACTGGGTGTCCAACGCCGATAAGGTTCGGGTAATTTACTGGCAGATGACCGGCGATAAAAAGTCCGCCGCCCACTGGCTGCGTCAGACGCCTAAGCCAGAATTTGCCAATAACCACTTCCTTCAAAGCCAGTGGCGCAACATTGCCCGCGTGCAGATCCTGCTGGGTGACTTCGAGCCTGCCGAGATCGTGCTGGAAGAGTTAAATGAAAACGCCCGCAGCCTGCGTCTGATGAGCGATTTGAACCGCAACCTGCTGCTGTTAAACCAGCTTTACTGGCAGGCAGGACGTAAAAACGATGCCCAGCGCGTGCTGCTGGAAGCGTTGCAGCTGGCGAACCGCACCGGGTTTATCAGCCACTTTGTGATTGAAGGTGAAGTGATGGCCCAGCAGTTGCGCCAGCTGATTCAGCTCAACACGCTGCCGGAACTCGACCAGCATCGCGCCCAGCGCATTCTGCGCGAGATCAACCAGCATCACCGCCACAAGTTTGCACACTTCGATGAGAACTTCGTGGAGCGTCTGCTGAACCATCCGGAAGTGCCGGAACTTATCCGCACCAGCCCGCTCACCCAGCGTGAATGGCAGGTACTGGGGCTGATCTACTCCGGTTACAGCAATGACCAGATAGCCGGTGAGCTGGCCGTCGCGGCGACCACCATCAAAACGCACATTCGTAATCTGTATCAGAAGCTGGGCGTAGCGCACCGTCAGGACGCGGTACAGCATGCGCAGCAGCTATTGAAGATGATGGGGTACGGTGTGTAATTTATTGCCCGGCGGCGCTACGCTTGCACGGGCCTACGGGTTTTGTAGGTCGGGTAAGCGCCGCGCCACCCGACAAAACGGTTAGCACAGTTCTAACTGCACATTATTATCCTTAATCACCTGCATCACGCCCGCCGGCGGCATTACGTCGGTATAGACCGCATTCACCAGGCCGATGCTGCCCATGTTCACCATCGCGTTACGGCCAAACTTCGAGTGGTCCACCACCAGCATCACGTGGCGCGAGTTCTCAATAATCGCGCGCTTGGTGCGCACCTCGTGATAATCAAACTCCAGCAGCGAGCCGTCGGTGTCGATGCCGCTGATCCCCAGAATGCCGAAATCGAGGCGGAACTGGGAGATAAAATCGAGCGTCGCTTCACCGATAATGCCCCCGTCGCGGCTGCGTAGCTCGCCGCCCGCGAGAATGATGCGGAAATCATCTTTCTGCATCAGGGTGTTGGCCACGTTCAGGTTGTTAGTGACCACGCGCAGGTTCTCGTGATCCAGCAGCGCGTGGGCGACCGCTTCCGGCGTGGTGCCGATATCAATAAACAGCGTCGCGCCGTTCGGGATCTGGCTCGCTACCTTACGGGCGATACGCTCTTTCTCTGCCGTTTGCGTCGCCTTACGGTCATGCCACGAGGTGTTCACCGAGCTGGACGGCAGGGCGGCGCCGCCGTGATGCCGCAGAATACGGTTCTGATCGGCAAGGTCATTCAGGTCACGACGGATGGTTTGCGGGCTGACGGCAAACTGCTCCACCAGCTCTTCCGTACTGACGTATCCCTGTTTTTTGACCAGTTCGATAATGGCGTCATGACGTTGTGTTTGTTTCATCAATTATCCCTGAGAATTATGTTCGTTTTCGCGCATGGAGCGTATCGGCAAGCGCCATCGCCAGCCCGACCGCCAGGCCGGTAACGTGCGCACCATTGGCGATAGACATACCAAACAGATCAAACCATCCGGCAATAAGCCATATTAACGCAAAGGTTATTAATCCACGTTGTAAATAGATGCCGCTTTCCGGGTCGCGCTCGCCTCTGAGCCAGGCGTAGCCCATCAGGGCGTAAACCACGCCGGATAACCCGCCAAACCACGGACCGCTGAATTTATGCTGCACATAGCCGCTCAACAGGGCGCTGATCACCGTGATGACAATCAGCTTGCCGCTGCCGAGCCGCTTCTCCACCGCCCCGCCGAGATACCACCACCACAGCAGGTTAAAGAGGATATGCATCACCGAGAAGTGCATCAGCGCATGCGTGAAGTAGCGCCAGACGTCAAATTGCAGGGAGGGATCGTATGGCCATGCGAGGGCAATCATCACGCTCTGGTCGCCCACCACGCTCATAATGATAAAGACGATGATGCAGGCCGCCATCAGCAGCAGGGTAAACGGCCCTGCGCGCTCGCGGAGGGTGGCGAGAAAAGGAAAACGTTGATAGTGCAGGCCACTGCCCGTCTGGCCGGACTGCCAGCTTGCCGCCAGATAGCGCGGGTCGCCCGGATTTTCCAGAAAACGCGCCAGCTCGGCGTTCACGCGCTCGGCCTGGCTTTCGTCCGCCAGCCAGACGTCCGTCTGCGTATGCTGCTGAATAGTCAGGATTATGCCCTGCGTCGCCATATAGTCGACAAACGCCTGGGCGACGCGTGGGTTGCTAAAAGAGGTGATCATCAACATGGGCAGCGGTCGCTTATTTCCACACAAAAGGGGACAGTATAGCGGGATCAGCGCTCAAACGCGTATTCTACTTCTGCCGGGAAATGACGGTGCCAGGCATCAAAGCCGCCGTCGACGCTGTACACCGCATCGTAGCCCTGCTGGATCAGATACTGCGCTGCGCCTTTACTGCTGTTGCCGTGGTAACACATCACCATCACCGGGGTTTCGAAGTCGTTATCGCGCATAAACGCGCCCAGCGTGTCGTTTGTCAAATGGAACGCGCCCGGCGTGTGGCCCATGGCAAAGCTCTGCGGATCGCGGATGTCCACCAGCACCGCGGTTTTCTGGTGCATCTTCTGATGGGCTTCTTCTACGTTAATACATTCAAACTGATCCATGGTGTTCTCTTTACAGTGGTCAACGACAAGATTTTACCCCGTAGTGTACGTCCTGGCGGCGGGTAAACGCCATTATGTTATCCATATCACTCTAAATTGTTTTTTTGATGTTACCAAAAGCGCGTTCCTTTGCTATTATGAGCGATATCGAACATTTCTGAGCTTTAACGAAAGTGCATGAGGGTGTTATGGAAACCAAAGATCTGATTGTGATAGGCGGTGGCATCAACGGTGCCGGTATTGCGGTTGATGCCGCAGGACGCGGTTTATCCGTGCTGATGCTGGAAGCTAACGATCTCGCCTGCGCGACGTCGTCCGCCAGCTCCAAGCTGATCCACGGTGGCCTGCGCTACCTGGAACACTACGAATTCCGCCTGGTCAGCGAAGCGCTGGCCGAACGCGAAGTGCTGCTGAAAATGGCCCCGCATCTGGCGATCCCGATGCGCTTCCGCCTGCCTCACCGCCCGCACCTGCGCCCGGCGTGGATGATCCGCATCGGCCTGTTTATGTACGATCATCTCGGCAAACGCACCAGCCTGCCGGGTTCGAACGGTTTGCGTTTTGGCTCAGAATCGGTCCTTAAGCCTGAAATCGTGCGCGGTTTCGAATATTCCGACTGCTGGGTGGACGATGCGCGTCTGGTGCTGGCTAACGCCCAGATGGTTGAGAAGAAAGGCGGCGAGGTGAAAACCCGCACCCGCGCGACCGCCGCCCGCCGCGAAAACGGCCTGTGGATTGTGGAAGCAGAAGACGTGGATACCGGCGAGAAGTTCAGCTGGAAAGCACGCGGCCTGGTGAACGCCACCGGCCCGTGGGTGAAGCAGTTCTTCGACGATGGAATGCACCTGCCTTCACCGTACGGCATTCGCCTGATCAAGGGCAGCCACATTGTGGTGCCGCGCGTACATACCCAGAAGCAGGCCTATATCCTGCAAAACGAAGACAAGCGCATCGTGTTTGTGATCCCGTGGATGGACGAGTTCTCCATCATCGGCACCACCGATGTGGAGTACAAAGGCGATCCGAAAAACGTTGAGATCGACGAGAGTGAAGTCAGCTACCTGCTGAAGGTGTACAACGCGCACTTTAAGAAACAGCTGGCGCGCGATGACGTAGTCTGGACCTACTCCGGCGTGCGTCCGCTGTGCGATGACGAATCTGACTCACCGCAGGCCATCACCCGCGACTATACGCTCGATATTCATGACGTAGACGGTCAGGCACCGCTGCTGTCAGTGTTTGGCGGCAAGCTTACCACCTACCGCAAGCTGGCCGAGCACGCGCTGGAAAAACTGGCGCCGTACTATAAAGGCATCGGCCCCGCGTGGACCAAAGAGGCTGTACTGCCGGGTGGGGATATCGGCGATAACCGCGACGATTACGCCGCGAAGCTGCGTCGCCGCTTCCCGTTCATCACCGAAGGGATGGCGCGCCACTATGCCCGCACCTACGGCAGCAATACCGAGCTGTTCCTCGGCGACGCGAAAGAGATTAGCGACCTGGGCGAACATTTCGGTCATGAGCTGTATGAAGCGGAGCTGCGCTACCTGGTTGAACACGAGTGGGTGCGCCGCCTGGACGATGCCATCTGGCGTCGTACTAAAGAAGGGATGTGGCTGAATGCCGAGCAGCAGTCTCGCGTCGCGCAGTGGCTGGCGCAACATGCGGGAAAGCGTGAATTGTCGCTGGCGTCCTGAGGGTGAAAAAAAAGCCGGGTGGCGGCTCCGCCTTACCCGGCCTACTCGATCCTGTAGGCCCGGTAAGCGCAGCGCCACCGGGCTAAATTTTTACAACCGCACCGGATCAATATGCCAGATGTTCTCGGCATACTCCTTGATGGTTCTGTCTGACGAGAAGTACCCCATGTTGGCGATGTTGTGCATCGCGGCGCTGGTCCACTTCTCCTGCTGACGGTACAGCTCGTCTACCCTGTCCTGACAGTCCACGTAGCTGCGGTAATCCGCCAGCACCTGATAGTGATCGCCGAAGTTAATCAGCGAGTCCACCAGGTCACGATAGCGTCCAGGCTCCTCAGGGTTAAACACCCCGGTGGCAATTTGCGTCAGCACCTGGCGTAGCTCTTCATCCTCTTCGTAATATTCGCGCGGCGAGTAGCCCTGCTTGCGAAGCGACTCCACTTCTTCCGCCGTATTGCCGAAGATAAAGATGTTCTCCTCCCCTACATGCTCAAGCATCTCGACGTTTGCGCCGTCCAGCGTGCCGATGGTCAGCGCGCCGTTCAGGGCAAACTTCATGTTGCTGGTGCCGGACGCTTCCGTCCCCGCCGTGGAAATCTGCTCGGAGAGATCCGCCGCCGGAATGATCAGCTGCGCCAGGCTCACGCTGTAGTTCGGGATGAATACCACCTTCAGCTTGTCGCCAATGTCCGGATCGTGATTGACCACCTTCGCCACATCGTTGATGAGGTGAATAATGTGCTTCGCCATGTAGTACGCGGACGCCGCCTTGCCGGCAAAAATTTTCACGCGCGGCACCCATTCCGCCGTCGGGTCAGCCTTAATGCGGTTGTAGTGGGTGATCACGTGCAGCACGTTCATCAGCTGACGCTTGTACTCGTGGATACGCTTGATCTGCACGTCAAACAACGCTTTCGGGTTCGCCACCACGTTGAGGTGCATCGCCAGCCACACCGCCAGACGTTTCTTGTTCAGCAGCTTGGCTTCCCGTACGGCTTTGTTCACCGTCGGGAAATCAATGTGCTGCTCAAGTTCGCTCAGCTGGCTCAAATCGGTGCGCCAGGTGCGGCCAATGTTCTCATCCAGCACGTCGGAGAGCGGCTGGTTCGCCAGCGCCAGCCAGCGGCGCGGCGTGACGCCGTTGGTCACGTTGCAGAAACGCGTAGGGAAGATCTTCGCGAAGTCCGCAAACAGCGACTGCACCATCAGGTTCGAGTGCAGCTCTGACACGCCGTTCACCTTGTGGCTGATCACCACCGCCAGCCAGGCCATGCGTACGCGGCGTCCGTTGGATTCATCAATGATCGACGCGCGGCTCAGCAGGCCGGTATCGTTCGGGTACTGCTCCTGCAAGGTCTTGAGGAAGTAGTCGTTGATCTCGAAGATGATTTGCAGATGGCGCGGCAGAATTTTGCCGAGCATGTCCACCGGCCACGTCTCCAGCGCTTCACTCATCAGCGTATGGTTGGTGTACGAGAAGACCTGACAGGTCACCTCAAACGCGTCGTCCCAGCTGAACTTATGCTCGTCAATCAGCAGGCGCATCAGCTCGGGGATCGACAGCACCGGATGGGTGTCGTTGAGGTGAATCGCGGTTTTCTCCGCCAGGTTGGCGTAGGTTTTGTGCAGCTGATAGTGACGGCTGAGAATATCCTGAATCGTTGCCGAGACGAGGAAATACTCCTGACGCAGGCGCAGCTCGCGGCCCGAATAGGTGGAGTCATCCGGGTAAAGCACGCGGGAGACGTTCTCGGAGTGGTTTTTGTCTTCCACCGCCGCGAAGTAGTCGCCCTGGTTGAATTTACCCAGGTTGATCTCGCTGCTGGCCTGCGCGTTCCACAGGCGAAGCGTGTTGGTCGCATCGGTGTCGTAGCCGGGGATGATCTGGTCATAGGCCACGGCGAGGATCTCCTCGGTTTCCACCCAGCGGGATTTTTTCCCTTCCTGCTGAATACGCCCGCCAAAACGCACCTTGTAGCGCGTGTTGTGGCGCTTGAACTCCCACGGGTTACCGTATTCCAGCCAGTAGTCCGGGGACTCTTTCTGACGGCCATCGACGATGTTCTGCTTGAACATACCGTAGTCGTAGCGAATACCGTAGCCGCGCCCCGGCAGCGCCAGCGTTGCCAGTGAGTCAAGGAAGCACGCGGCAAGACGCCCCAGACCACCGTTACCCAGCCCCGGGTCGTTCTCTTCGTCAATCAGCTCTTCTAAATCCAGACCCATCTCTTCCAGCGCGTTTTTGACGTCGTCATAAATCCCGAGCGACAGCAGCGCGTTGGAGAGGGTGCGACCTATCAAAAACTCCATCGACAGGTAATACACCTGTCGCGTCTCCTGCGAAAGCTGGGCGCGGTTGGAGCGCAGCCAGCGTTCGACCATACGGTCACGCACCGCAAACAGCGTGGCGTTCAGCCATTCGTGCTTGTTGGCAATAACGGGGTCTTTCCCAATGGTAAACATCAGCTTATAGGCGATGGAGTGCTTTAACGCCTCAACGCTGAGCGTGGGGGAAGAGTAGCTAAATGGAGCGTTCATATCTGTCACTTCGCCTCGTTACATCAAGCGTTGATAAAGGTCGCGGTAGGACTGCGCCGCAACGTGCCAGCCAAAGTCCATGGACATCGCCTGACGTTGGACGTAACGCCACAGGGATGGACGGGACCACAAGACGAACGCACGCCGGATCGCCCGAAGCAGCGACCAGGCATTACTGTCCTCAAAGACAAACCCGCTGGCGATACCGTCCGCCAGGTTTTCCAGAGAACTGTCAGACACCGTATCCGCCAGCCCGCCCGTGCGCCGCACCAGCGGCAACGTGCCATATTTCAGGCCATAGAGCTGCGTCAGGCCGCAGGGCTCGAAACGGCTCGGCACCAGAATCACGTCCGCACCGCCCATAATGCGGTGCGAGAACGCTTCGTGATAGCCAATCTGCACGCCCACCTGCCCCGGGTGTTCCGCCGCGGCCGCCAGGAAACCTTCCTGCAAGACCGGGTCGCCCGCGCCAAGCAGCGCCAGCTGGCCGCCCTGCTCCAGTAATCCAGGCAGCGCCTCCAGCACCAGATCCAGCCCTTTCTGGCTGGTCAGGCGGCTAACCACCGCAAACAGCGGCACCTTGTCGTTGACCTTCAGCCCCATCGCAATCTGTAGTTGGCGCTTGTTTTCCGCTTTGTCTTCCACCGAGTCGCGACCATAGCGCGCCGCCAGCAGGAGGTCCGTTTCCGGATTCCAGATCTGTTCATCCACGCCGTTCAGAATGCCCGACAGGCGGCCTTCACGGTGTCGCTGTTGCAGCAGCCCTTCCATACCGTAACCGAACTCCGGCTGGGTAATTTCACGCGCGTAGGTTGGGCTGACCGCCGTAATGTGGTCGGCGTAGTACAGCCCCGCCTTCAGGAACGAAATCTGTCCGTTAAACTCCAGCCCGTGCATGTTAAAGAACGACCATGGCAGATCGATGTCATTCATGTGATGGGCGTAATACATGCCCTGATACGCCAGGTTGTGCACGGTAAACACCGATTTGGCCGGATGCCCCTTCGCCGCCAGATACGCGGGTGCCAGCCCCGCATGCCAGTCGTGCGCGTGCACCACGTTCGGACGCCAGAACGGATCCAGCCCGACGGCCATCTCCGCCCCCACCCAGCCGAGCAGGGCAAAGCGCAGCACGTTATCGGTATAGGCGTACAGGTTGGTATCGTGATACGGGCTGCCGGGACGGTCGTATAAATGCGGCGCATCAATCAGGTAAATGCCTACCCCATTGTAATGTCCAAACAGCAGGGTGATACGTCCCGCGAAGGTCTCGCGACGGGAAACAACCTTTGCGTCAGGAATACCGCGCCGGATATCCGGAAAAGCGGGCAACAACACGCGGGTATCTACCCCTCCGGCAATTTGCGCCGCCGGTAGTGCACCAAGAACATCCGCCAGTCCGCCCGTTTTTAACAACGGGAACATCTCAGAACATACGTGTAAAACCTGCATCATCGCTCCTGTTTGATTTGCAGCTTCCGCAACATTTCCCGTGTTACTAACACGATCCCCTCTTCCGAACGGTAGAAACGACGCGCATCTTCTTCCGCGTTTTCCCCAATCACCATCCCTTCGGGAATGACGCAGGCGCGGTCAATGACGCAGCGACGCAGACGACATGAGCGCCCTACCCAGACGTCCGGCAGCAGGACTGCCGAATCGATATTACAGAATGAGTTTATACGCACGCGCGGGAACAACACGGACTGCACCACCACCGAACCGGAGATAATGCACCCGCCAGAGACCAGCGAGTTCAGCGTCATACCGTGGCTGCCGGAGCGGTCCTGCACGAACTTCGCCGGCGGCAGCGATTCCATATGGGTGCGTATTGGCCAGTTCTGGTCGTACATATCCAGCTCAGGCGTCACGGACGCCAGATCGAGGTTGGCTTTCCAGTACGCTTCCAGGGTTCCCACATCGCGCCAGTAGGGTTCCGCATTCGGATCGGACTGTACGCAGGACAGCGGGAACGGATGTGCATACGCCATGCCAGCTTTGGTAATTTTCGGGATAATGTCTTTGCCGAAATCGTGGCTGGAGTTTTCGTCTGTGTCGTCTTCTTCCAGCAGCTCATAAAGATAGTCAGCATCAAAGACATAGATCCCCATGCTGGCGAGCGATTTGGTGTCATCCCCCGGCATGGTTGGCGGGTTCGCCGGCTTTTCAACAAAATCGATAATCTTGTCGTCCGCATCCACGTGCATCACGCCGAACGCGGTTGCTTCCGCAACGGGCACCGGCAGACACGCCACGGTGCAGCGCGCCCCTTTTTCGACATGGTCGATCAGCATGTGGGAGTAATCTTGCTTATAGATGTGGTCCCCCGCGAGGATCACGACGTACTCCGCGTTGTAGCGGCGAATGATGTCGAGGTTTTGGGTCACCGCATCCGCCGTGCCGCGGTACCAGTTTTCCCCGTGTACGCGCTGCTGCGCGGGAAGCAGATCAACAAATTCGTTCATCTCTTCGCTGAAGAATGACCAGCCGCGCTGAATGTGCTGCACCAGCGTGTGCGACTGATACTGCGTAATGACGCCAATGCGGCGAATGCCTGAGTTCAGGCAGTTGGAGAGTGCAAAATCGATAATACGGAACTTACCACCAAAGTGAACCGCCGGCTTGGCGCGCTTGATGGTCAAATCTTTCAGACGGGTACCACGCCCGCCCGCAAGTATCAGGGCAACTGTTTTTAATGGTAGCTGGCGCGCCAACATTAACGGATCGTTCTTCTCTAATCTAACCATGACTAACTCCTTTTTTATCATCTTTGGAATACGCACACTCCGTGCGCAGGCCCGTGCCAGACAGCCATAACAACCGGATTATCCGCTCCGGCAAAGGGAGGAATGGCTCGCCATTCCCCGTCAGGTAAAACAATCTCTGCGACGTCATCCGTCGCGTTCAGCGTCACCAGCCACGCATCCGAAAGCAGGATTTGCAGACAGGGTATGCCGTGTTGCCACTCTTGCGCGCTTAACGGTTGCGCGTCTTTATTCAGCCAGCGAACGTTGCCGTCGCCCTCTTCCCACCAGCTGTCGGCGGTGAGCGCGGGGATGCGCTGGCGAAGATGGATCAGCGCCGCGGTGAAATGAGTCAACCCGCTGTTCGCTTCTCCCCAGTCGAGCCAGGTCAGGGTGTTGTCCTGGCAATAGGCGTTGTTGTTGCCGTGCTGGCTGTGACCGTGCTCATCGCCTGCCAGCAGCATTGGCGTGCCCTGCGATAACAAAAGCGTCGTCAGCAGCGCATGAACGCTGGCGCGTCGCCGCTCGATCACGTCCAGACTTCCGCCTAACCCTTCTATACCATGGTTAAAGCTATGGTTATTGTTAGTCCCATCGCGATTCTCCTCGCCGTTTGCCTCATTGTGTTTCTGATTGAAACAAACGCAGTCGCGCAGCGTGAAACCGTCGTGTGCCGTCACCAGGTTAATGGTGGCCGACGGACGTTTTCCGTCGCGCTTAAAGAGATCGCTCGAGCCGGCAAAGCGTCCGGCGAACTCTCCGAGCGACAGATCGCGCGCCAGCCAGAAGCGACGGACGGCGTCGCGGAAGTGATCGTTCCACTCGGCAAACAGCGGCGGGAAGTTCCCCACCTGATAACCGCCTTCACCAATGTCCCAGGGTTCCGCAATCAGCTTCACCGTTGAGAGCACCGGGCAGTTTTTTATCGCCTCAAACAGCGGCGCCTGCTGGCTAAATGCCGGAGTGCGCCCCATCACCGGCGCCAGGTCGAAACGAAAACCGTCCACGTGGAACGTCTCAACCCAGTATTTCAGGCATTCGTACGCGTAATGCGTAACGGCCGGATGGCTGAGGTTGAGGGTGTTACCGCACCCGGTCCAGTTTTCATAATCCCCGTCGTCCCTGATCCAATAATAGCTACGGTTATCGATTCCGCGCTGTGAGAGCGTCGGACCGTCAAGATCGCTTTCCGCACTGTGGTTCAGCACCACGTCCAGAATGACCTCAATGCCCGCCGCGTGAAGCGCCTTCACCGCATCGCGAAACTCGTCCCGCGCTTTCTCCGGATGCACCGCGTAGCGCGGGTCGAGCGCGAACATCGCCAGCGGGTTGTAGCCCCAGTAGTTGCTTAACCCAAGGCGCTGAAGACGCGGCTCGCTGGCGAAATGCGCCACCGGCAGTAGCTCCAGCGCGGTGATCCCTAACTGCTTCAGGTAAGCGACCATTGTCGGATGCCCCAGCGCTTTGTAGGTGCCGCGCATCTCTTTGGGGATCGACGGGTGCAGATACGTCAGCCCTTTGACGTGGGCTTCATAGATGACGGTATTACCCCACGGCGTGCGCGGCGGGGCATCATCTTCCCAGTCGTAGAGATCGTGCACCACCACGCTTTTGGGCGCGACGGGCGCGCTGTCGCGGTGGTCAGGTTCGCCGTAGCCGACGTGGAACAGCGGGTCGTCTTTAAACTCGCCGTCCACGCGGTGCGCGCACGGGTCAATCAGCAGCTTTGCCGGGTTAAACCAGTGCCCCTGAGATGGCTCCCACGGGCCGTGTACGCGAAAACCGTAGTGCATTCCCGGACGCCCGCCGGACAGGTAACCGTGCCAGATGTCTCCCGTGCGGGACGGTAAATCGTAACGGTGCTCGTTACCTTCCCCGTCAAACACACAGAGTTCCACCCGCTCCGCATGGGCAGAAAAGAGCGTGAAGTTCACCCCCTTTCCGTCAAAACTCGCCCCGAGCGGTTCGGGTTTACCTGCCGAGAGCTGCGTCATTCGCCCTCCCGCACCAGCCAGATGGTGCTCAGCGGCGGCAGCGTCAGGCTCAGGGAGTTCGGACGACCGTGGCTTTCAATCGCATCGCTCTGCACCAGCCCGCCGTTACCGGCGTTACTGCCGTGGTAGTGCATGGAGTCGGTGTTCAGAATTTCGCGCCATTTACCCGGCTGGTTAATGCCGAAGCGGTAGTGTTCGCGCGGCACTGGCGTGAAGTTGCTGGCAACGATGATCTCGTTACCCGCTTTGTCACGACGGACAAAGACAAACACCGAGCGCGCGTGGTCGTCCACCACCAGCCACTCAAAGCCGTACGGATCGAAGTCCAGCTCGTGCAGCGCTTTGTGGTGGCGGTAGGTCAGGTTCAGGTCGCGCACCAGACGCTGTACGCCGTGGTGCCAGTTGTCCGCGCCTTCCAGCAGGTGCCAGTCAAGGCTGGTGTCGTGGTTCCATTCGCGCCCCTGCGCAAATTCGTTGCCCATAAACAGCAGCTTTTTGCCGGGGAAGGCAAACATCCAGCCGTAATAGGCGCGCAGGTTGGCAAACTTCTGCCACGGGTCCCCCGGCATGCGGTCGAGAATAGATTTCTTGCCGTGCACCACTTCATCGTGCGACAGCGGCAGCATGAAGTTTTCGGTGTAGTTGTAGAGCAGCCCAAAGGTGAGCTTATCGTGGTGATACTGACGATAAACCGGGTCGAGCTTCATGTAGTCGAGCGTGTCGTGCATCCAGCCGAGGTTCCACTTGTACCAGAAGCCCAGGCCGCCCATTGACGGTGGACGGGAAACGCCCGGAAAGTCCGTGGACTCTTCCGCCATGGTCACGGCGCCTTCCACCTGCTCACCGATGATGCGGTTGGTGTTGCGCAGAAACTCAATCGCTTCGAGGTTTTCACGTCCGCCAAACTCGTTCGGGATCCACTCGCCCTCTTTGCGGCTGTAGTCGCGGTAGATCATCGACGCCACCGCATCGACGCGCAGGGCATCAATGCCGAAGCGTTCGATCCAGTACAGCGCATTCCCCACCAGGTAATTCGACACTTCACGGCGACCGTAGTTGTAGATCAGCGTGTTCCAGTCCTGGTGATAGCCTTCGCGCGGGTCGCTGTGCTCGTACAGCTTCGTGCCGTCGAACTCTGCCAGCGCAAAATCGTCCGACGGGAAGTGGCCCGGTACCCAGTCGAGGATGACGTTCAGCCCGGCGGCGTGCGCGGCATCAATGAAATAGCGGAAGTCATCGCGGGTGCCGAAGCGGCGCGTAGGCGCATACAGCCCGGTTGGCTGGTAGCCCCAGCTGCCGTCGAACGGGTGTTCGTTGATCGGCAGCAGCTCCAGATGGGTAAAGCCCATCCATTTGGCGTACGGCACCAGCTGGTCCGCCAGCTCGCGGTAGCTCAGCCAGAAGTTGTTGTCCGTGTGGCGACGCCAGGAGCCGAGATGCACCTCATAGACGGAGATCGGCGCATCAAAGCGGTTGGCCTGCTTGCGTTCCTCGCTCTGAACGACCTTTTCCGGCAGGCCGCAAATCAGCGAGGCGGTATTCGGGCGCAGTTCAGCCTCAAAGGCGTACGGGTCAGATTTAATACGCAGCTTGCCGCTGGCATCGATCATCTCGAATTTGTAGAGCTGGCCGTTATGCGCCCCGGGGATAAACAGCTCCCAGATGCCGGTTTCCCGGCGCAGGCGCATGGGGTGACGGCGACCGTCCCAGTAGTTGAACTGCCCAACGACGGAGACGCGCTGGGCGTTTGGCGCCCATACGGCAAAGCGCGTGCCGGTGATACCGTCCATGGTATCCGCGTGGGCACCCAGCGTTTCGTAGGGGCGTAAATGGGTTCCTTCGGACAGCAGCCAGGCATCCATCTCTTTTAAGAGCGGCCCAAAGCTGTAGGGATCGTCAATCAGGTTTTGCTGACCGTGCCAGATAACGGCAAGCTGATAGCGAAAGGGGTTTTTACGACGGGGCATGACGCCCGAGAAGAAGCCACGCGAGTCGAGGCATTCCAGATTACCCACCTTGCGGCCGGTTTTGGGTTCGATAACCCACACTTCTGTCGCATCCGGTAACAGCGCCCGAACTTCCAGTCCGGCCTCTGTACGGTGCATCCCTAGCACAGAAAAGGGGTCGGCAAAATGACCCGCAATAAGCGCATTAATCACGTCTCTCGAAATACGATCGGACATGGTATTCATCCTGTTTTTTTATGTCGCCCTTTTTACGCGCTCCGGGACGACTTTTAATGTGACCTAAACGGTGCAGTTAATCCTCTCTGCTCCGCCCTACCCTCAGGTGAGAAATAAATCTTCCTTAAAGCATAGCCAACGTCGTGGTTCCTCCTGATAAAAAATAAGACATCTGCGTTTTACTCCATGTAGTACGCAAAAAAAGGGGGTGACAATCACCCCCCGTGTTTAACAAATTATTACGCCAGCTGGCGCAGCATGCGGCGCAGCGGCTCGGCGGCACCCCACAGCAGCTGGTCGCCAACGGTGAACGCGGAGAGATACTCCGGCCCCATGTTCAGCTTGCGCAGGCGGCCAACCGGCGTGGTCAGCGTGCCGGTAACGGCAGCCGGGGTGAGCTCGCGCATGGTGATATCGCGATCGTTTGGCACCACTTTCGCCCACGGGTTGTGCGCGGCCAGCAGCTCTTCCACGGTCGGAATAGACACATCTTTTTTCAGTTTAATGGTGAAGGCCTGGCTGTGGCAGCGCAGCGCGCCGATACGCACGCACAGACCGTCAACCGGGATGGTGTTCGCGGTGGCGAGGATTTTGTTGGTCTCAGCCTGGCCCTTCCACTCTTCGCGGGTCTGGCCGTTATCCAGCTGTTTGTCGATCCACGGGATCAGGCCACCGGCCAGCGGTACGCCAAAGTTATCCACCGGCAGCTCGCCGCTGCGGGTCAGCTGAGTGACTTTGCGCTCGATGTCGAGGATGGCGGATGCCGGGTCTGCCAGCTCGGCCGCGACGCTTTGGTGCAGCTGGCCCATCTGGGTCAGCAGCTCGCGCATGTGGCGTGCGCCGCCGCCGGACGCGGCCTGGTACGTTGCCACGGAGACCCACTCCACCAGGTCCTGCGCGAACAGGCCGCCGAGGGACATCAGCATCAGGCTGACGGTGCAGTTGCCGCCAACAAAGGTTTTCACGCCGTTGTTCAGGCCGTCGGTGATGACGTCCTGGTTAACCGGGTCGAGAATAATGATGGCATCGTTTTTCATGCGCAGCGACGAGGCCGCGTCAATCCAATAGCCCTGCCAGCCGCTTTCACGCAGCTTCGGATAGATTTCGTTGGTATAATCGCCGCCCTGGCAGGTCACAATAATGTCGAGTGCCTTCAGCGCTTCCAGATCGTAAGCATCCTGCAACGTGCCTGTGGTACCCCCAAAGGACGGTGCAGCCTGGCCGAGCTGGGAAGTGGAGAAGAAGACCGGGCGGATGGCGTCGAAATCGCGCTCTTCAACCATGCGTTGCATGAGTACAGAGCCGACCATACCGCGCCAGCCGATAAAACCAACGTTTTTCATAGCATTTTTTTCCTGCAAGGGGTGTGTGCTGATTGTGCAAGCCAGTATTGAACTGGGATATGCTTCACATTACAAAATGCTGCCAAAGTCGCAAGCGAAATTAATCGATGATTGCCCGGCAATCAGAAAAAGTGCTAATCATCGCAATGACCACAATAAGTATCAGGGATAATTTAAGATGAGTGAAATCATTTCCGCAGCGGTTTTATTGATCCTGATTATGGATCCGCTCGGTAATCTGCCGATCTTCATGTCGGTGCTGAAGCACACCGAGCCGAAGCGCCGCCGGGCGATCATGATCCGCGAGTTGCTCATCGCCCTGCTGGTGATGTTTATCTTCCTGTTCGCCGGGGAAAAAATCCTCGCTTTCCTGAACTTACGCGCCGAAACGGTCTCCATTTCCGGCGGGATAATTTTGTTCCTGATCGCCATTAAGATGATTTTCCCGAGCGCAGAAGGCAGCAGCAGCGGCCTGCCCGCGGGTGAAGAGCCGTTTATCGTGCCGCTGGCGATCCCGCTGGTCGCGGGACCAACGATTCTGGCAACGCTGATGCTGTTGTCGCATCAGTATCCGAATCAGATGAGCCATCTGGTGATTGCCCTGCTGATCGCCTGGGGCGGGACGTTTATTATCCTGTTGCAGTCGTCGCTGTTCCTGCGCCTGCTGGGTGAGAAAGGGGTGAACGCGCTGGAGCGTCTGATGGGGCTGATTCTGGTGATGATGGCGACGCAGATGTTCCTTGACGGGATCCGGGCGTGGATGAAAGGTTGAGGATGTAAAAAAGCCGGGTGGCGCTCACGCTTACCCGGCCTACAGGACCTGAGGTTTTTTGTAGGTCGGGTAAGCGTAAGCGCCACCCGACAAAAAAAGATCTCTGCGGCATGATGCCCTCACCCCAACCCTCTCCCACGGGGAGAGGGAGCAAACCAGCAGCGACATTTGTAGGTCGGGTAAGCGTAAGCGCCACCCGACACACATACAGCCTCGTTAGCTCAGGAGCGTAAACGCAATCATCCCGACAATCGCACCCGTGGTGCCGAGGATGGTTTCCATCAGCGTCCAGGTTTTCAGGGTTTGCGCTTCGGTGGCGCCGGTAAATTTACCGAACAGCCAGAAGCCGGCGTCGTTTACGTGTGAAACCACAATCGAGCCGCCCGCGATACAGATAGAGAGCGCCGCCATCTGCGCGCCGGAGTAGTTCAGCTGTTCAATCACCGGCATCACCAGGCCCACGGCGGTTAAGCATGCCACGGTCGCGGAGCCCTGAATGATACGCACCGCCGCAGCCAGCACGAAGCAGGTGACCGCAATCGGCAGTCCCATTCCGGTCAGCGCTTCGCCCAGTGCCGGACCCACACCGGAGTCCACCAGTACCTGTTTGAACACGCCACCGGCACCAATCACCAGCAGAATGATACCCGCCGGTTGCAGCGCAGCGCCGCAAATCTCCATCACGCGGTCTTTCGGCATGCCCTGACGCATCGCCAGGCCGTAAATCGCCACCAGACACGCCACCAGGATCGCCGTGAACGGGTGACCAATAAACTCGAACCATTCGTACGCGGTTGAACCGACCGGCACAAAGCGCGCCGCGATGGTTTTCAGACCCACCAGCACCAGCGGGAGCAGGATCAAAGAAAGACTAAAGCCGAAGGACGGCATTTTGCCTTCGCCCAGGTGCGGCTCGGAGATGTCGTCCGGGATGTGCAGCTCAACGTAGCGGCTGATGAAGTTGCCCCACAGCGGACCGGCGATAATCATGCCCGGGATCGCAGCGCACAGGCCAATCAGGATCATCCAGCCAAAGTCCGCGTGCATCTGGGAGGCCAGCAGCATCGGGGCAGGCCCGGGCAGCAGAAACGCCGCGGCCGCCGCCACGCCCGCAAACAGCGGAATGACCAGCTTCACGAGGTTCGTACCGGTATGACGCGCCATTGAAAACGCCACGCTAATCAGCAGCACAACCGCCACTTCAAAGAACAGCGGCAGCGCGCAAATCAGACCGGCCAGACCAATCGCGTAGTGCGCTCGGCTGTGACCGAAGGATTTCAGCATCTTGACGGCAATCTGGTCGACCGCGCCCGTCTCGTGCAGGATCTTGCCAAACATCGCGCCCAGCGCCACCACAATGGCCAGGAAGCCCAGCGTGCCGCCCATCCCTTTTTCCATCGTCGCCGCGATTTTGTCGAGCGGCATACCGGAAAAGAGACCTGCACCAATAGAAACCACCATCAAAGCAACGAAGGCATGCATACGCGCCTTCATCACTAAAAACAGCAGCAGCAATACGGAACCCACTGCTGTCAGAACTAGCGTTAATGTACTCAAAACTTACTGCCTTTTATTAATAACCTCGATGGTGCTGGCTACAACACCTTCCAGCGGCTGATCGATATCAACCACTAAGACATCCTGCTCGTCAGCACCCGGCTCCTGCAACGCCTCGAACTGCGTGACCAGCATCTGGGTTTTGAAGAAGTGGCCTTTACGCGCCTTCAGTCGGCTTTCAATCACCCCGAAATCGCCTTTCAGGTAGATGAAAGAGAGGTTCGGATTGCCGTCGCGCAGCAGGTCGCGATAGGTTTTTTTCAGCGCGGAGCAGACGATCAGGGAGACTTTGTTGGTGCGCTGCATCGCGAACGCGGCGTCATTCAGCGCCTGCAACCACGGTTTGCGGTCGTCGTCGTTCAGCGGCTCGCCGGAAGCCATTTTCATGATGTTGCTGCGCGGATGGAGGAAGTCACCATCAAGAAACGCAGCCTGGAGTTGATGCGCCACTTCGCTCGCCACGGCAGATTTACCGCTACCGGACACGCCCATCAGGACGTAAACGTGGTGATCGTGATTAGTCGTGCTCAAAGGGTGTCCCTCAGTCAATTGTTACGGGTAACAGTTATCGGTAACATTGTCCTGCCGGGGCAAAAGAGAAGCAATATCCAAACGTGCGCGATGTGAATAAGTGTGAGCTACTTCAAATTTGTCGGATTAAATAGATCCACCCGGTGACAAGGTGAAACCTAAATCTAACATTTTAGGGGTAACTGCCTCACCACGAATGCGCGCCAGCAGGCGTTCTGCACCAATGCGCCCCATGCGTTCGCGCGGGGTCAGGACGCTTGCCAGCCGCGGCTCCATCACCTGGCCGATGTCGTGACCGTGGAAGCCGGCAATCGCCATGTCATCAGGGATCTTCAGCCCCAGACGCTGGCATTCAAACGCCGCGCCCACCGCAAGGTCATCGTTGGTACAGAAAATACCGTCCAGTTGCGGATACTCGCGTCGCGCCTGACGCATCAGCTCAATACCCGACGTATAAGATGAAGATTGCTCCACCATTACGCTGTACGGGGTTAAACCGGCGTCGAGCATCGCCTGCTCGTATCCCTTCTGTTTGATGATAGTACGTTCATCCAGTCGTGCACCCAGGTATGCGATATGGCGATGACCGCGGGCAATGATCGCCGCCGTCATCTGACGC
>NZ_JADBQL010000037.1:66901-129025 GCF_014895905.1 Enterobacter cloacae complex sp. P15RS
CACCACCGGAATGCCCGCCACCTGAATCATTTTCAGCGTGCGCGGCGTGTGGGTACGTTCCGTTAAAATCAGCCCGTCGATGTTCCAGGAAAGCATCGATTCAAGACGTTCCTCTTCCAGTTCCGGCTTGTACCCGTAGTGGGCGAGCATGGTCTGGTAGCCAAACGCATCGGTAACGCTTTCGATACCGCGCAGCACTTCGGCGAAAACCTGGTTGGTTAAGGAAGGAAGCAGGACGCCCACCGCACGGCTGGTCGCATTGGAGAGAATATCGGGTGCGCGGTTGGGGATATAACCCAGTTCATCAAGGGCGGCGGCAATCTTGCCACGCAACGCCACGGAAACCTGTTCCGGGTTACGTAAAAAACGGCTGACCGTCATTTTGGTCACACCGACGCGATCGGCGACATCCTGAAGTACGGGGCGTTTCTTTTTCATCGTCCTGAGAAATCTTGAAGTGAGAGATTTGCTCAGTTTATCACGGACAAAGCTCAACCTTCCCCGTTTAAAGGGAAGGTTGAGAAATTATTTAGACCGGCGGCAGGTCAAACAGCAGGATTTCGCTTTCGCTGTCGGCATGCACGGAGAGCGCCTGCTCGTCCCAGATAGCCAGGCCATCGGCGGTTGTGGCTTTCGTGCCGTTAATAGACACTTCCCCTTTCACCACCTGGATCCAGACGCGACGGTTGGCGGCAATCTGATGGACAGACTGTTCGTCTTTCGCCAGCGCCCAGCGGTACAGTTCCATATCCTGGTGCACCTTCAGGGAACCTTCACGCGCATCCGGGGACAGCACCAGCTGTTTGCCCTGTTTCGCGTCGAAGCGGCGCTGCTCGTAGCGTGGCGTGATGCCGGTCTCTTCTGGAATGATCCAGATTTGATACAGGTGCAGTTTTTCCGTTTTGCTCGGGTTGTACTCAGAGTGACGCACCCCGGTACCCGCGCTCATAATCTGGAACTCACCCGCCGGCACCTGCTCTTTGTTGCCCATGCTGTCCTGGTGCTCAACCGCCCCTTCCAGCACATAGGTCAGGATTTCCATGTCCTTGTGCGGGTGGGTACCGAAGCCCTGGCCTGCGTCAATCACGTCGTCGTTAATGACGCGGAGCGCGGAGAAGCCCATGAAGTTCGGGTCGTAATAGTCGGCAAACGAGAATGAATGCCATGAGTCCAGCCAGCCATGATTTGCGTGACCGCGTTCGTTTGCTTTGCGTAAGTAGATCATTGTTTTCACCCTCAGTTCGTTTCGATGGAGTAAGTGTGGACGCAAACCGTCCGGGATCATAGAGGGTGAAAATTGACTCCTCTGTTCAAAAATTATGAACAAGCGCAGAGGAGCCGTTTTTGCTTATCTGGCGAGGGTTACCGTGGCAGGAGAAGCCTGTTCGAATGCCCGTTCAAGGATTTCCAGGTTAGTGAGAACGTCAGATTCCTTGACGTAATTCGGCGTGCCGTTGGTGAGGGTTTCATACAGCGCATCGTAGACGCGGCCATAGTCGCCGGTTTCCGGTTTCAGCTCTTCCCTGACCGTCACGCCCTCATCGTTCACGTACTCCAGCACGCCCACGGCATCGTCCGCCGCAAAGCCCGGTTCGCCCGGCATGATGTTGGCCTTCAGGCTGGTCTCCTGCTGGTCGATACCGTACCGGATGAACGAGCCCTTCGTGCCGTGAACGATAAATTTCGGGTAGTCGATTTTCACCAGATGGCTGGTTTTAACGATGGCCTTAAGGTCGCCGTAAAACAGCTGCGCCTCGAAGGTATCGTCCGGGTTGGCTTTATTGCGCAGGCTGCGAATGTCGTACGCCACGTGGTCCGGGCGGCCAAACAGGGAGATGATCTGGTCCATGGTGTGTACGCCCAGACCGTAGAACGAGCCGTCCTGCGGCAGGCCGGGTTTGGTTTCTGCCACCGGACGGTAGTAATCGAAGTGGCTTTCGATCTCTACAATATCGCCAAGCTTGCCGCTCTCGATCGCCTTTTTCGCCGTCAGGAAGCAGCTGTCAAAGCGACGGTTCTGGTACGGGGTGACGGTCAGACCTTTGCTTTTCGCCAGCGCGAACAGCGCCTTGGCTTCGGCAAGCGTTGGGGTGAACGGTTTTTCCACCAGTACGTTCTTGCCCGCTTCGAGCGCGCGTTTCGCGTAGTCGAAGTGGCTGTCGGCGTGAGTGCAGACGATCACCAGCTTTACCTGCGGATCGTTAAGCACTTCATCGAGATCGCTGGTGAAGTGAATGTGGGAATACTGCGGAGACTGCTCTTCCGGCTTCGCGCTGCGACGGTAGATATGGGCTACATGCCAGGTGTCTTTACGGTTGAGAACATACGGAAGGTGGTAACGCGTGGTGCTTTTGCCAAATCCAATAAATGCGCAATGTAGTGTCATGGCTCAGTCCTTTTTAAGGTTACTGGGTTTAACCATAACAAAAAAAAAGCCAGCGAGAAGCTGGCTAAAGTAATACTGGAAGCAATGTGAGCAATGTCGTGCTTTCAGGTTCCCGTAGGAGGTCTTCCTGAATGCAGAGCAATAATAATCATTCTCATTCGCACTTGTCCAACACTTTTTGCAAAAAATAGCGATTGACTCAGATTTTAAAGTCAATGATGTTGGAAGGGACTTTTAACCGACTGAGGAACAAGGAATGAGTGAGATAGTGATACGCCACGCGGAACCGAAAGATTACGACGCCATTCGTCAGATCCACGCCCAGCCGGAGGTGTACCACAACACGCTACAGGTTCCTCATCCCTCAGAGCAGATGTGGCAGGAGCGGCTAACCGATCAGCCAGGCATTAAACAGCTGGTCGCCTGCATCGACGGGACCGTCGCCGGGCACCTGTGCATTGCCGTAGCCCAGCGCCCACGTCGCAGCCACGTTGCCGATTTCGGAATTTGTGTGGGTGCGCAGTGGCAAAACCGGGGCGTCGCCAGCGCCCTGATGCGTACCATGATCGATATGTGCGACAACTGGCTGCGCGTCGACCGCATTGAGTTAACGGTGTTTGTGGATAACGAACCGGCAATCGCGGTGTACAAAAAGCACGGATTCGAAATTGAAGGCACCGGCAAGCGCTACGGCCTGCGCAACGGTGAGTACGTGGATGCGTATTATATGGCGCGAATGAAGTAGTTTGTTGCCGGGTAAGGCGAAGCCGCCACCCGGCTAAACATCAATACCCCGCCGTTAAATCATCTACCGAACGCGGGTCCGACGCGCCAAACAGCGCCCCGTCCGGCCCGACCATAATGCTCTGGGTGCTGCCCATCGCCTCTTTCACCGCCACCTTTTGTCCGCGCTGCTCAAGCAGTTTTATCGTGTCCGGGCTAAAGCCCTTCTCGACGCGCAGCTCATCCGGCAGCCACTGATGATGGAAACGCGGCGCATTGGTCGCCTCGGCGACGTTCATGCCAAAATCGATGCTGTTCACCACCATCTGTAGCACGGTGGTAATGATGCGGCTCCCGCCAGGGCTGCCGGTCACCAGCCAGGTTTTACCGTCCTTCACCACGATGGTTGGCGACATGGACGACAGCGGACGCTTCTTCGGCCCCACGGCGTTAGCATCCCCGCCGACCAGCCCGTACACGTTCGGCACGCCCGGCTTGGCCGAGAAATCATCCATCTCGTTATTCAGCAAAATGCCGCTGTTGCCCGCTACGATCCCGGTGCCGAAAGTGGTGTTCAGCGTATAGGTCACCGCCACCGCGTTACCGTCTTTATCCACCACCGAGAAATGCGTGGTCTGGTTACTTTCATACGGTGCCAGCTTGCCGGGGCGGATCTCGCTCGACGGCTTCGCCTTGTTGATGTCGATCTCGTCGGCAATCGATTTGGCATACGCTTTGTTGGTCAGCGCCTGCCACGGCACCTTCACGAAATCCGGATCGCCAAGGTATTCCGAGCGGTCGGCGTAGGCACGCTTTTCCGCTTCCGCCATCACCTGCATGGCGTCCGCGCTGCCGAAGCCGAACTTGTGCATATCAAAGTTTTCAAGAATGTTGAGGATCTGCACGATGTGAATGCCACCGGAGGACGGCGGCGGCATGGAGAAGACTTCGTATCCGCGATAGGTGCCGCTAATCGGCTCGCGCTCCACCGCCTTGTATTCTGCCAGGTCCGCTTTGGTGATGAGCCCGCCGTTCTTCTGCATCTCGTCGGCAATCTGATCGGCAATCGCCCCTTTGTAGAAGGCGTCAGGACCGTTTTCCGCAATCAGCTCCAGGCTTTTGGCGAGGTTTTTCTGCACAAGCTTATCGCCCTTCTTCAGCGGCTCACCGTCTTTCCAGAAAATCGCCTTGCTGTTTTCGTGATTCGGAATCACTTCACTGCCGTAGGTTTTCAGGTCATCCGCCAGCGCGTCGTTCACCACAAAGCCGTCACGCGCCAGCCTGATAGCAGGCTGCACCACCTTGTTCAGCGGCAGCGTGCCGTATTTTTCCAGCGCCAGCGAGAAGCCCGCAACGGTGCCAGGCGTGCCGGACGCAAGGTGCGACGTCAGGGATTTTTTGCTGTCCGGGTTGCCCTGATCGTCGAGAAACATATCGCGGGAGGCCTGATTCGGCGCCATCTCACGGAAGTCGATGGCCGTGGTTTTACCGTCTTTGGTGCGCAGCATCATAAACCCGCCGCCGCCCAGGTTCCCCGCCTGCGGGTGCGTTACCGCCAGCGCGTACCCGACCGCGACCGCCGCGTCCACCGCGTTACCGCCCTGCTTAAGAATATCGACGCCCACCTGGGTTGCCAGCGCGTCAACCGAGGCCACCATGCCGTGCGTGGCCCGCACGGGGTGAAAAACATCCTCCTCCACGCCGTAAGAGACCGGAGGAGCGGCGGGCGGGTTGGCCGCCACGGTAAATGTGCCGCCTGCCATCAGCGCAGCGAGGGCGACCCAGCGCAAAAAGGTTGGTTTCATCATTATTGTTCTCCAGGTGAAGGGGTCCATATTCCCCGCTTAAGCCTGGTTCACAACTCTTAAAAAATCATCGTTATGCTGGTTTAGGGGTAAACTTAAGAGAAGCCTCAAAGGAGGAGATAACCATGAAACGATTCCTGATCCTGACCGCGCTGCTCCCGTTCGCCGCGCTCGCACAGCCCATTAACACCCTGAACAACCCGAACCAGCCGGGCTACGTCATTCCGAGCCAGCAGCGTATGCAGACGGAGATGATGAGCCAGCAACAACAGCAGAAAGGGATGCTCAACCAGCAGTTAAAGACGCAGACCCAGGTGCAGCAGCAGCACCTGCAAAACCAGATGAACGCTAACACCCAGCGCGTGCAGCAGGGCCAGATGCGCGAGCAGCCGCTGCAAAACCCAAACGGCGGGATGTTAGGTGGCGGGATGTCGCAAAGCAGCGGTCAGCAGCATATGCTGCCGACCCAGCAGAACGGCAGCATGCTTAATAAATAAAGTCTGGCCCGATCTGGTCAATCGCATCGGTACAGATGCTGTCTACGCCCCAGCGCAGCAGTTCGGCTGCACGCTGGGGTTTGTTGACGGTGTAGACCAGGATATGCAGACCTGCGTCTTTCAGCATTTTGACCCGCGCCGCATCCAGCAGCTTATGGTTCAGATGGATAGAGACACAGCCTAAGCGGCCCGTCAGTTCGCGCCAGTCTTCTCGCCACTCGTCCAGCAGCAGCCCGCGCGGCAGTTCAGGCACAGCCGCCTGTGCGGCTTCCAGCGCGTCGATGTCAAACGAGGAGAGCAGCGGCGGCGTCATGCCTTCCCACAGCTCACGCGCGGCCAGCGCAATCACTTTGCCCGTCAGCGGCCCGGTGCCGGTGGTCGGTTTGATTTCGATGTTAGCCATCATGCCGTGTTGACGACACCGGTCCGCCACTTCCGCCAGTAGCGGCAGCGGCTCGCCTTTGAAATCACCGCTGAACCAGCTTCCGGCGTCCACCTTCAGCAGATCGCGCCACGGCAGTTCGCCCGCCACGCCCCAGCCGTTGCTGGTGCGTTCGAGGTTGTCGTCATGCAGCAGGAAAATTTCGCCGTCTTTCGACAGCTTGGCGTCAAACTCGATCATCGTGTGGCCGTAGCGTGCGCCAGCGTCAATCGCCGCCAGGGTGTTCTCCGGCGCCAGTTTACCGCCGCCACGGTGGGCGACGATGTGGGGGTAAGGCCAGTTGCTCATACTCGTTGTCCTGTTTCACCGTCAAATAAGTGCAGGTGATTTTCCGGCACATGCAGCCACAGCGTGCTGCCTGCCTTCGGGCGCTCCTGATGCGGCAGGCGCACCACCAGCTTTTGCTCGCCCCAGCGTCCGTGCGCCAGGTTATCGGCGCCCAGCATCTCCAGCGTGTCCATCACCAGCGGCACGCCGCCGTCCGCCTGAGACGTTAAGCCAATATGCTCCGGGCGGATGCCGAGCGTCATCTTACGCCCGGCGTACCCACGATAGTACCAGTTGATCGGTAACGCCATCCCGCTTTCCAGTTCAAAGTGGGTTCCCGCAGCATTGATCCGCCCGTCCAGCAGGTTCATCGCCGGGCTGCCGATAAAGCTCGCCACAAAACGGCTGGCCGGTTTTTCGTAAACCTCCACCGGCGTACCAATCTGCTCGGCAATGCCTTTGTTCATCACCATCACGCGCTGGGCGAGGGTCATGGCTTCGACCTGATCGTGGGTGACATAGAGGGACGTGGTTTTCAGACGGCGATGCAGCTGCTGTAGCTCAAGACGCATCTGCACGCGCAGCTTGGCGTCGAGATTCGAGAGCGGTTCGTCGAACAGGAATACCGCAGGGTCGCGCACGATGGCGCGCCCCATCGCCACGCGCTGGCGCTGGCCGCCGGAGAGCTCGCGCGGGCGGCGCTTCAGCAGGCCGTCAAGTTCCAGAATGCGCGCGGCTTCTTTTACGCGCTCGGCGATATGGCCTTTGCCCATCCCGCGAATTTTCAGCCCCCAGGCCATGTTCTCCTCCACGCTCATGTGCGGATAGAGGGCATAGTTCTGGAACACCATCGCGATGCCGCGATCTTTTGGCTCCATCTCGGTGACGCGCTGGCGGTCAATCCAGATATCTCCGGACGTGACGCGCTCCAGCCCCGCCACCATGCGCAGCAGCGTGGACTTCCCGCAGCCGGATGGGCCGACCATCACGATAAATTCACCGTCCGCCACGTCGAGCGTCAGCGGCTGAATGACCTGGGTTTTACCGTCCCAGCTTTTGGTAACTGCCTGAAGTTTTAAACCTGCCATCTTATTTCTCGCTATCGACCAGGCCGCGGACAAACGCGCGCTGCATGGCTAAAACAATGACTACGGGTGGGATTAGGGTGAGCAGCATCGCCGCCATCACCTGGTTCCAGAGGGTGGTGCCTTCACCGGTGGCGATCATGCCTTTGATGCCCGCCACGGCGGTGCCGAGGTTAACGTCCTGAACGATCAGCAGCGGCCACAGGTACTGGTTCCAGCCGTAGATAAAGGTGATCACAAACAGCGCCGCGAGGTTGGTTTTCGACAGCGGCAGCACGATGTCGCGGAAGAAGCGCATCGGGGAGGCACCATCGATGCGTGCGGCCTCAATCAGCTCGTCCGGCAGGGTCATAAAGAACTGGCGGAACAGGAAGGTGGCGGTCGCCGAGGCCATCAGCGGCAGGGTTAAGCCCGCATAGCTGTCCAGCATCTTCAGGTTGGCGATCACCTCCACCGTCGGGAAGATACGCACCTCCACCGGCAGCATCAGGGTGATAAAAATCATCCAGAAGAACAGGTTACGCAGCGGAAAGCGGAACCAGACGATAGCGAAGGCCGAGAGCATCGACACCGTGATTTTGCCCACCGTAATGCCGAACGCCATGATGAAGCTGTTGAGCATCATCAGCCAGAACGGCGCGCTGTTGGCGCCCACGCCCTGGGTCCAGATGGTCTTCATGTTTTCGAAAAGGTGCCCGCCCGGGATCAGCGTCATCGGCGTGTCGAACACCGCTTTGGTGTCCAGCGTGGCGGCGACAAAGGCCACGTACAGCGGGAACAGGATAACGAGGATACCCAGGATCAGCAGGGTATGGCTGAAAATCGTCAGCCCGCGACGGTTCTCAATCATTGGTAGCGCACCTTACTTTCGACATAGCGGAACTGCACTACCGTGAGGATGATGACGAGGAACATCAGCACGACGGACTGCGCGGCAGAGGCCGAGAGATCGAGTCCGGCAAACCCTTCGCGGTAGATCTTGTAGATAAGCGTGGTGGTCGCCTGCACCGGACCGCCCGCAGTGGCGGCATCGATCACCGGGAAGGTATCGAAGAAGGCGTACACCAGGTTAACCACCAGCAGGAAGAAGCTGACCGGGGCGATCAGCGGCAGCGACAGCCTGAAGAAGCGGCGCACCGGCCCTGCGCCGTCGATGGCGGCGGCCTCCACCAGCGAACGCGGAATGGATTGCAGCGCGGCAAAGAAAAACAGGAAGTTGTAGCTGATCTGCTTCCACACCGAGGCGAACACCACGAGGAACATCGCCTGACCGCTGTTCTGGGCGTGGTTCCAGTCATAGCCGAATTCCGCCAGAAAATGGGTAATCAGCCCGCGTCCGGGGTTAAACAGGAAGATCCACAGCACGGCAGCCACGGCGGGGGCCACGGCGTAAGGCAGCAGCATCAGGGTCTGATACAGTCGGCTGCCGCGCACCACGTAATCCACCAGCGCGGCGAAAAACAGCGACGCGACAAGGCCGCTCACGGTCACCAGCGCGCTGAACCTGATCGTCGTCCAGAAGGAGTCCAGGTAATAGCTGTCGTGGAACAGCGCCGTAAAGTTGTCCAGCCCAACGAACTGGCTGGACAGCCCGAACGGATCGACGCTTTGTACCGAGTACCACAGCGCTTCGCCCGCAGGCCAGATGAAGAAGATAACGGTGATGATCAGCTGAGGCGCGACCAGCAGGTACGGCAGCCAGCGGGATCGGAACACCGGACGGGATGAGGACATGGAGATTTGATTCCTGAACAATGCCGGGTGGCGGCTGCGCCTTACCCTGCCTGGATGGGGCACGTCGTAGGCCCGGTAAGCGAAGCGCCACCGGGCGTTTCAGCGATTACGATTTCGTCGACTGCTCAAAGCGGCGCAGCAGCTGATTGCCGCGCTCTACCGCAGAGTCCAGCGCCTGCTGCGGGGTTTTCTTCCCGGTCCACACGCTTTCCAGCTCTTCATCCACGATGGTGCGGATCTGCGGCATGTTGCCCAGACGCAGGCCTTTGGTGAACGGCAGCGGCGGCTTATTCAGCATCTGACGCGTCGCGATATCCGCGCCCGGGTTTTTGCTGTAGAAGCCCTGCTCGCGGGTCAGGTCGTAGGCGGCCTTGGTGATCGGCAGATAGCCGGTTTTCTGGTGCCATTCAGCCGCGTTTTCCGGCTTCGCCAGGAAGTCGAGGAACTCGGCCACGCCTTTATAGGTGCCGCTGTCTTTACCCTGCATCACCCACAGGCTGGCCCCGCCGATGATGGCGTTCTGCGGCGCGCCTTTTACGTCGGCGTCGTACGGCATCATGCCCACGCCGTAGTTGAATTTGGCGTAGTGACGGATATCCGCCAGCGAGCCGGAAGACGCGGTGGTAATGGCGCAGTCGCCGTTGTAGAACTTCTCGGTGGATTCGTCTTTACGCCCGAAGTAGCTGAAGTCGCCCTTCTTGTTCAGATCCGCCAGCAGCGCGATGTGCTTCACCTGCTCCGGCTTGTTGAACTCCAGAACCGCGTCGGTGCCGTCGAAGCCGTTGTTTTTGGTGGCAACCGGCAGGCCGTGCCAGGCGCTGAAGTTCTCAATCTGGATCCAGCCCTGCCAGCCGCTGGCGTAGCCGCACTTCATGCCCGCCGCTTTCAGCTTCGCGGTGTACTCGGCCAGATCCTGCCAGGTTTTTGGCGGCTGCTCCGGATCCAGGCCCGCTTTTTTGAAGGCATCTTTGTTGTAGTACAGCACCGGCGTGGAGCTGTTAAACGGCTGGGACAGCAGGTGGCCGGTTTTGGAATCGGTGTAGTAACCGGAGACGGTCGGCACGAACTGGGATTCGTCAAAGTTGATGCCCGCGTCTTTGAACACTTCGTAGACCGGTTTGATGGCTTTCGAGGCCATCATGGTTGCGGTGCCGACTTCATACACCTGCAACAGCGCAGGCGCGTTGCCGGTACGGAAGGCGGCGATGCCCGCGCTCAGGCTCTGCTCGTAGTTGCCTTTGTACACCGGCACAATTTTGTAATCCGGGTGGGTGTCGTTGAAACGCTGCGCCAGGGAGTCAACCTCTTTACCCAACTCCCCTTCCATGGAATGCCAGAATGGAATGGTGGTCACGGCCATTGCGTTCGTCGCAAAAGCCAGACCGATTGCCAGACCCAAAGCCGTGTGTCGTAACGATGTCATTGTCATCTCTCTTATTATGCCGGATGCGCGATATCACGCGTTTTGTGCTCGCGAGGTAACATGACATGCTCGAATGACAGAAAAATAACTGTTTGTTTACAGATAAGTGACGGCCAGGCGTCAGGGGGATGATGGTTGTGTGAAGGGGTTAATATGAAAAAAGCCGGGTGGCGGCTGCGCCTTACCCGGCCTGGAGGGTATCCGTAGGCCCGGTAAGCGTAGCGCCACCGGGCACTACAGACGGCTCAGCCGCCCAGGTACGCGCTCCGCACCGCTTCGTTCGCCAGCAGCGCGTCGCCGGTATCCTCCAGCACCACGCGACCATTCTCCAGCACGTAGCCGCGATCGGCGAGCTTCAGCGCCTGGTTGGCGTTCTGCTCGACGAGGAAGATGGTCATCCCCTCTTTGCGCAGTTGCTCAATGGTGTCGAAAATCTGCTGGATGATGATCGGCGCAAGACCGAGCGACGGTTCGTCCAGCAGCAGCAGGCGCGGCTGGCTCATCAGCGCGCGGCCAATCGCCAGCATCTGCTGTTCACCGCCGGACATGGTGCCCGCACGCTGGATGCGGCGTTCCCACAGGCGCGGGAAGAGTTCGTACACCCATTTTATGCGGGTGTGATACTGGTCGCGGTCAGCAAAAAAGCCGCCCATCGCCAGGTTCTCTTCCACCGTCATGCGCGAGAAGACGCGGCGCCCTTCCGGGACAATCGCCACCGCTTCACGCATAATTTTGGCGGTCTGCCAGTCGGTAATATCTTTGCCATCAAACACAATCCGCCCGCTGGTGGCGCGCGGGTCGCCGCACAGGGTGCCGAGCAGCGTGGTTTTGCCCGCGCCGTTGGCGCCAATCAGGGTGACGATTTCACCCTGATTGATGTGCAGGCTGACATCGTGCAGCGCCTGGATCTTGCCGTAGTGCGCATTGACCTTGTCGAACGTTAACATCGCTTTTTCCATCTTATGCCTCACCAAGGTATGCGCGGATCACGTCCGGGTTGTTGCGGATCTCTTCCGGCGTGCCGTTTGCCAGCGGCGTGCCCTGGTTTACCACGTAGATACGGTCCGAAATGCCCATCACCAGCTTCATGTCGTGCTCAATCAACAGGATGGTGGTGTCGTGATGATCGCGCAGCTCGGCAATCAGCTCGTCCAGCTCTTTGGTCTCTTTCGGGTTGAGGCCCGCCGCCGGTTCGTCGAGCATCAGGATCTCCGGCTGGGTCACCATGCAGCGTACAATCTCCAGCCTACGCTGGTCGCCATAGGCCAGGTTACTCGCCTGCCGGTTGGCGTGCTGGAGCAGGCCGATACGGTCGAGCCAGGTGGCGGCGCGATCGAGCGCCTCCTCCTGCGTGCGGCGGAAGGCCGGGGTTTTCAGCAGGCCGGAGAACAGGCCGGTTTTCAGCTGCTGATGC
This sequence comes from Enterobacter cloacae complex sp. P15RS, assembly GCF_014895905.1. NCBI lineage: Bacteria > Pseudomonadati > Pseudomonadota > Gammaproteobacteria > Enterobacterales > Enterobacteriaceae > Enterobacter > Enterobacter cloacae complex sp. P15RS. Next base: position 78,678 of record NZ_JADBQL010000037.1, read on the forward strand.
TGTGCCACCAGCAGGTTCTCAATCACCGTCATCTCGCGGAACAGCCGCACGTGCTGGAAAGTACGCACCACGCCCATGCGGGCAATCTGCTGGCCCGGCAGCCCTTCCAGGTGCTGGTCGCGCAGCATGATGGTGCCGCCCGTCGGCTTGTAGAAACCGGTCAGGCAGTTGAAGACCGTGGTTTTCCCCGCGCCGTTCGGGCCAATCAGGGAGACGATCTCTTTTTTATGCAGATCCAGGTTCACGTTGTTGACCGCCAGCAGGCCGCCAAAACGCATCATCAGACCGTTAACGGATAATAATGGCTGACTCATGCCTGCTCTCCTTTCGCTTCCGCACGCTTAAGCTTCAGCTGTGGACGCGTCATCGGCAGGAGGCCCTGCGGACGCCAGATCATCATCAGCACCATCAAACCACCCAGCATCAGCATGCTGTATTCGTTAAAGTCGCGCATCAGCTCGCGGGAGACCACCAGCAGGATGGCCGCGAGGATCACGGCGAACTGCGAGCCCATCCCGCCGAGCACCACGATCGCCAGCACAAAGGCCGATTCGGCAAAGGTGAACGACTCGGGGCTGACGAAGCCCTGACGCGCGGCGAACAGCGTGCCGGCGAAACCGGCAAACGCGGCGCTGATGGTGAACGCGGTCAGCTTGATGCGGGTCGGGTTCAGGCCCAGAGAGCGGCAGGCGATCTCATCTTCGCGCAGCGCTTCCCACGCGCGGCCCAGCGGCATGCGCAGCAGGCGGTTGATCACGAACAGGGTAATGACTACCAGCAGCAGCGCCACCAGGTAGAGCCAGATCACGCGGTCGGACGGGTCATATTTGATGCCAAAGAAGTTGCTGAAGGTATCCCAGCCGCCTTCGCGGGCGGTACGGCTGAACTCCAGGCCGAAGAAGGTCGGCTTCGGGATCTGGCTAATGCCGTTCGGCCCGCCGGTCACTTCGGTGTTGTTGAGCAGCAGGATACGGACAATTTCGCCGAAGCCTAAGGTCACAATCGCCAGGTAGTCACCGCGCAGGCGCAGCACCGGGAAGCCGAGCAGGAAGCCTGCGGCGGCAGAGACCAGCCCCGCCAGCGGCAGACAGGTCCAGAAGCCGAGGCCGTAATAGTGGTTCAGCAGCGCGAAGGTGTACGCGCCGATAGCGTAGAAACCGCCGTAGCCCAGCACCAGCAGGCCGGACAGCCCCACCACCACGTTCAGACCGAGGCCGAGGATCACATAAATCATGGTCAGGGTGGCGATGTCCACCGTGCCGCGCGACACCATAAACGGCCACGCCACGGCAGCCACCAGCAGTGCCACGAGGAACAGCTTCTGCTTTACCGTGGTACCATCGATCGCCGGCAGAACGAACTTCGGCCCGGAGACGTTTTTCAGCGTCTTCTTGAACAGCGGACGCAGCAGCTGGAACAGAAACACTACGGCGGTGCCGATAAACACCCACTGCCAGCGGATGTCGGGGGCGGTATCGACCACCAGTTTCGTGCCGTCCAGCCCTAACTGGACGCCCATAAAGACGCCCGCCAGTACGAAGAACATGGCGGCAGAGAGCAACGCCATAGCAAAATGCATCGGTTTCATACTTTCTCTACCTCCGGACGGCCCAGAATACCGGTAGGCATCACCAGCAGAACCAGAATCAGCAGGGCAAACGACACCACATCTTTATACTCGGTGCTCAGGTACGCCGAGGAGAGCGCCTCCGCCACGCCCAGGATCAGGCCGCCGATCATCGCGCCTGGAATGCTGCCGATACCGCCCAGTACCGCCGCGGTGAAGGCTTTCATCCCGGCCATAAAGCCGATGTACGGGTTAATTACGCCGTAGAACTGGCCGAGCAGAACCCCCGCCACCGCCGCCATTGCGGCGCCAATCACGAAGGTCAGGGCGATGACGCGGTCGGTGTTGATACCGAGCAGACTCGCCATCTTCAGATCTTCCGCGCAGGCGCGGCAGGCGCGTCCCATGCGGGAGTAGCGGATGAAAACGGTCAGGGCCAGCATCGCCAGGAAGGTGACAACCCAGATAACCAGCTGCATGGTAGTGACAGAGGCAGAGAAGTTTTCGCTGGCTCCCACAATCCACTGGCCGTTAAACAGGCTTGGCAGCGCCACGTCGCGCGAGCCTTCAGTCAGGCTGACGTAGTTTTGCAGGAAGATCGACATACCAATCGCGGAAATCAGCGCAATCAGGCGCTTGGAGCTGCGCACCGGCCGGTAGGCCACGCGCTCAATGCTCCAGCCGTAGGCGCTGGCGATCACAATCGCGCCGACAAACCCGGCGGCCACCAGCAGCCAGCTGCTGTCGATGCCCATCATCATCAGCGCGGCGATGATCATAAAGGAGACGTAGCTACCTATCATGTACACCTCGCCGTGGGCGAAGTTGATCATGCCGATAATGCCGTAAACCATCGTATAGCCGATGGCGATCAGCGCGTAGGTGCTTCCCAGCGTGACGCCGTTAAACATCTGCTGCAAAAAGTAGAGAAACTGCTCGGACATATGCAAACCTTTTTATACCCGCCCGGGGAGCCGGGCGGTGGGATAATTATTTGGCGACCGAGGAAGACCCGTCGGCGTGCCACTTAAAGACACCAAATTCAAATCCCTTCAGATCGCCTTTCTCATCCCAGTTCAGCGGCCCAATCACGGTGTTCGCCCCGTGTGCTTTTAAATCTTTCACCAGATCCAGCGGTTCTTTGCTGCCGGTACGGTCCATTGCCGTTGCCAGAGACTGCACGGCCGCGTAGGTGATCCAGACGTACGGACCGCTCGGATCTTTCTTCTGTGCCTTGAGCGCATCCACGATAGCTTTGTTGGCCGGATCCTGGTCATAGCGTTTTGGCATAGTGACCAGCATGCCTTCGGCAGAATCCCCCGCGATGTTGGACAGAGAGGCATTGCCCACCCCCTCTGGCCCCATAAACTGGGTTTTCAGGCCGGTGGCGCGCGCCTGGCGCAGCATCTGGCCCATTTCCGGGTAGTAGCCGCCGTAGTAAACGAAGTCGATATTTTCTTTTTGCAGGCGGGCGATCAGCGCGGAGAAGTCTTTTTCACCGGCGGTAATGCCGTCGAAGAAGACGATGTTCGCGCCGCCTTTTTTCAGGCCGTCCTGCACGGAGCGCGCCAGACCTTCGCCATACTGCTGCTTGTCATGAATGATGGCGATACGCTGTGGCTTGACGGTCTCGAGGATGTATTTGGCGGCGGTCGGTCCCTGAGAAGAGTCCAGGCCGGCGGTACGCATGATGTGCTGATAGCCGCGCTGGGTCAGCTCCGGGTTGGTGGCGCCCGGGGTGATCATCAGAATGCCTTCGTCCTCGTAGATGTCGGACGCGGGCTGCGTGGAGGACGAGCAGAGGTGGCCAATGACATACTGGATGCCATCGTTAACGATTTTGTTGGCGACCGCGACGGCCTGTTTCGGATCGCAGGCGTCGTCATATTCCACGCCCACCAGCTTGTCGCCTTTGATGCCGCCCTTAGCGTTGATGTCTTTTATGGCCTGGCGCGCACCGTTGAACTCCATGTCACCCCACTGGGCAACAGGACCGGACATCGCACCCACTACCGCAACTTTAATGTCCTCCGCCATAGCGGTATGCGAGATCGACAGTGCGACCATCCCCGCGATTAACGTCTTCGCGTTCCTTTTCATCTCAGAATCCCCATTCGTGAAGTGATGTTTATATTTTGTTTTATTATGGTTAAAAAGCATTCTGTACTTTTAATGAACAACGCTATTTTTACCAGTGCCTTTAAGGGTTTAGCGCGGTTTTTTATCAAAAACCAGACTAATATCTCTATTTTTCAGGATATTAAGGAAAGATAATATTCTGAATTCAGGCAGAGATAAACAAATAAAAGCGCGTTTTGCAGCATAAAATAACGGTACAATGCGCGGAATAAATCACTGCCCCTCAGGTTAAAATCCTGCTTATTTTTCAATCCATGTGTTTTCGAACTGCCCATGTCGCCGCTAAAAAACGAATCACCTGGCAAACGGGAATAAAAAGAGAACGCGCCTGAGCAAATAAATTGAGTACACTGGCCCTACTTTTTTTGATTTGGACAAGCAGCTAATGAAACTGACAATCGTTCGTCTGGTGACCTTTAGCGAACAGGATCATATCGACCTGGGCAAGATCTGGCCGGAATATTCCCCTTCGTCGTTGGCCGTCGATGAGAATCACCGCATTTATGCCGCGCGCTTTAACGAGCGCCTGCTGGCCGCCGTTCGCGTAACGCTGAGCGGCACCGAAGGCGCGCTGGACTCGCTTCGCGTGCGCGACGTGACCCGCCGCCGTGGGGTCGGGCAGTATTTAATTGAAGAGGTGATCCGCGAAAACCCGAGCGTGACCTCCTGGTGGATGGCCGACGTGGGCGTGGAGGATCGCGGCGTGATGGCGGCGTTTATGCAGGCGTTAGGGTTTACGGCACAGGCGAACGGGTGGGAGAAGCGCTAAAAGAAAGCCGGGTGGCGGCTGCGCCTTACCCGGCCTACAATTTCTACCGCATTTTCCCAGGCATTATTTGGCGTCAGTTGCCGTTCCGTTAGCATGCCAGTCAAACACGCCGAACTCGAAGCCCTTCAGGTCGCCCTTCTCATCCCAGGAGAGCGGCCCCATCACGGTTTCTACCGAATTCGCTTTCAGCCAGGTGGCAATCTCCGCCGGATCGGCTGACTGGTTCAGGCCTGCTTGCAGAGACTGCAACGCTGCGTAGGTGGTCCACACGAACGCACCGCTTGGATCCTGTTTCTTCGCCTTGATGGCATCCACCACTGGTTTGTTCGCAGGTACCTGGTCGTAGTTCTTCGGCTTGGTCACCAGCAGGCCTTCGGCAGATTCACCTGCGATGTTAGACAGGGAAACGTTCGCCACGCCTTCTGGCCCCATGAACTGAGTCTTCAGACCCGCCGCACGCGCCTGACGCAGGATCTGCCCCATTTCCGGGTGATAGCCGCCGTAGTAAACGAAGTCGATATTCTCTTTCTTCAGACGCGCCACCAGGGTAGAGAAATCTTTCTCGCCGGCGGTGATACCGTCAAAGAACACCACGTTGGCGTTCGCTTTTTTCAGGTTGTCCTGCACCGCGCGCGCCAGGCCTTCACCGTACTGCTGTTTATCATGAACAATCGCGATGCGCTGCGGCTTCACTTTCTCCACGATGTATTTCGCGGCGGTTGGGCCCTGATCGGAGTCCAGACCGGTGGTGCGCAGGATCAGCTTATAGCCGCGCGCGGTCAGCTCGGGTGCCGTCGCTGCCGGGGTGATCATCAGAATGCCTTCGTCTTCGTAGATATCAGACGCAGGCTGCGTGGAAGAGGAGCACAGGTGACCGATAACGTATTTGATGCCGTCGTTCACCACTTTGTTCGCCACCGCGACCGCCTGTTTCGGGTCACAGGCATCGTCATATTTTACGATTTGCAGCTTTTCGCCCTTGATACCGCCCTTAGCATTAATGTCTGCAACCGCCTGTTCTGCGCCCGTAAATTCCTGGTCGCCGTACTGTGCTACCGGACCGGACATAGCGCCCACCACGGCCACTTTAATATCGGCCTGCGCCATGGTGCTGAATGCCAACGCGATACATCCTGCCAGTAACGCTTTACCCTTCATATTCATCCTGAGATTCCCCATTATTATGGTTATAACGATTGTTGTGATGTTGTTGTGTAGCGCTTTATTTCAGTTATAGGCCTGCTGCTCGCGCTTTTTCAGCATACTCTGCTAAAACATACCCCATTTTTATGATTTTGGAATAGCTAATTTGAAATGAAAATATGATAGGCCCGACCGTTATTTCAGCCGGGCGTTTGGCTTTATCGTGTCAGCGAGGCGGAAATAATATCCAGCGCTTTACGGAACTGTGCTTCGGGGATGGTGAGCGGATAGAGAAAACGGATCACATTGCCGTAAACGCCGCAGCTCAGGAGCAGCAGCCCTTCCGTCAGCGCGCGCTCCTGAACCTGGCGGGTAAATTCCGGCGACGGCTGCCCGGTTTGCGGATCGGTAAATTCCACCGCCACCATTGAGCCCTGCGCGCGGATATCGGCGATATACGGACAGCCATCCTTCGCTTTGTTCAGCACCTCGACCAGATGATGGCCGAGATGAGACGCGCGCGTGAAGAGGTTGTCTTCGTCAATCACGTCCAGCACCGCATGGGCCGCGGCGATCGCCAGCGGGTTGCCCGCGTAGGTGCCGCCCAATCCGCCAGGCGCAGGCGCATCCATCACCTCGGCACGGCCCGATACCGCAGAGAGCGGCATTCCGCCCGCCAGGCTTTTCGCCATGGTGATGAGGTCTGGCTTCACGCAATGGTTTTCCATGGAGAACAGCTTGCCGGTGCGGGCGAAGCCGGTTTGTACTTCATCGGCAATCAGCAAAATACCGTGCGTGTCGCACAGGGCACGCAGCGCCTGCATAAAATCAGCGGGCGCGACGTTGAACCCGCCTTCCCCCTGAACCGGTTCAATAATGATGGCCGCCACCTGATCGGGTGCGATGTCGGCTTTGAAAATGCGCTCCAGGCTTTTTAGCGCTTCGGCGGTGCTGACCCCGTGCAGGTCGTTGGGGAATTGCGCGTGGTATACCGAGCCGGGGAACGGGCCGAAGCCGATCTTATAGGGCGCCACTTTGCCGGTCAGCGCCATGGTCATAAAGGTACGGCCATGGAACGCGCCGCCGAAGGTGATGAGGCCGGGACGTCTGGTATACGCGCGGGCAATTTTCACCGCGTTTTCGACCGCTTCTGCACCGGTTGAGAAAAAGGCGGTTTTGGCCGGCCCCTCTATCGGCACGCGCTGGTTGATGCGCTCGGCAAGCGCCACATAGCCTTCGTAGGGGATGATTTGATAAGCGGTATGGGTAAAGGCGTGAAGCTGTTTTTCGATGGCAGCGATAACTTTTGGATGGCGATGGCCGGTATTCAGCACGGCGATCCCGGCGGCAAAATCAATATACTCGTTACCTTCCACGTCCCACACCGTGGCGTTTTCGGCTTTATCGGCATAGAAGTGACACATGACGCCGATACCGCGCGGCGTTGCCTGGATACGTCGGTCATTCAGTTCGTTATTTTTCACCCTGCCCCCCTGAGAATGTCGCCTGCTTAGCGCATCAGTAAGTGTTTGCCAGGGGGGAGAAATTCGCCAGAGCGGGCGCTAAAAAAACAGAACCCCCGAATTTGCATTCGAGGGTTATCGGGGACTTCGCCTGAATTACGCTTCGATAGCGGCGCGAAGTTTTTTCATGGCGTTCTTCTCAAGCTGACGCACACGTTCAGCGGAGACGCCGTAGCGGTCGGCCAGCTCCTGCAAGGTGGACTTGTTATCTTCGTCCAGCCAGCGGGCACGGATGATATCCTGGCTACGCTCGTCGAGGCCTTCCATCGCGAAGGTCAGCTTGTTTGCCGCCTGGTCTTCCCAGTTATCCTCTTCAATGCCGTCAGCAAAGTTAGAGGTTTTATCCTGAAGATACAGGACCGGGGCCATCGGCTGGCTGTCGGACGCATCGTCGTCGGCAGACATATCAAACGTCATGTCCTGCGCGGCCATACGGGATTCCATCTCGCGGACGTCTTTGCTGGAAACGCCCAGTTCGCGCGCGACCATTTCCACTTCATCCTGATTAAACCAGCCCAGACGCTGTTTGGTTTTACGCAGGTTGAAGAAAAGTTTGCGCTGCGCTTTCGTCGTGGCGACCTTCACAATACGCCAGTTACGCAGAACGTATTCGTGAATTTCCGCTTTGATCCAGTGCACGGCGAAGGAGACCAGTCGCACACCCACTTCCGGGTTAAAGCGACGCACCGCTTTCATCAGGCCAATGTTACCTTCCTGAATCAAGTCCGCCTGCGGCAGGCCGTAGCCCGCGTAATTACGAGCAACGTGAACAACAAAGCGCAGGTGAGACAGGATCAGCGTTTTAGCTGCTTCCAGATCGCCCTGGTAATGCAGCTTTTCAGCAAGCTCCTTTTCTTCCTCAGCCGTTAACATCGGCCAGGTGTTCGCAGCCCGGATGTAAGATTCCAGGTTACCAACAGGGGCTAAAGCTAAAGTTTGCATTTCTTTGGTCATTCATTCCTCTCAATGTTTCTTCTGGTCCAGGTTGTCCCCGTCAGGCAACAACCATGCCAAAGCGTTTGAGCAACGAGATTAGCATTCACTCTTTTATCAGACAGTGATTTTATCCACAAGTTCCAGGTGCAACCGTGAATAAATTACGCACAAAATGTGACATGAAGATGATTACAGGGAAAGAGACGACAGGGACGCTTTCCCTGCAAGCGAACATCTCGGTGCAGGGAAAGATTATATCACGCTTTTATTAGTCGGGAGTAAAGTGGCGTAAATGTTGAACCGTTGCCAGCCATGCCGCTATCCAGCCGATCATGGAGCAGACCAGCAGCAAAAGCAGGCACTCATCGAAGCCTAAACCACTGATATCAAACTTCGTTCCAAAAACCTGCGCCACTTCGGTGACGGCAGACGAAAGCCGCATCACCAAAATTTCTGACAATATCAGTGAAAGAAATGCGCCGGAAAAACCGAGCAGCGCGCCACCGTAAAGGAACGGACGCAGGATGAAACCGTCCGTTGCGCCAATCAGCTTCTGCACATTGATGGTATCGCGACGGGCGAAGATGCTCAGGCGAACGCTGTTACCGATGACGAGGAAGACCGCCGCCACCATCAGCACACCAATCATCGCCGACACGCGTCCTACCAGCCCGGTCAGGGCGGCAAGACGGGCAAACCAGCTGTCGTCCATGCGCACTTCATCAATCCCGTTGATGCGGGTAATGCGGTCGCGCAGGGTGTTGAGCGAATCCGTGCCCTGGAAATCCAGCTTCGGGATCACCACCGCCACCGCAGGCAGCGGGTTCTCTTCGAGCATATCCAGCGCCCCGCCGAACCCGGACCAGTTGCGGAACTCACCCAGCGCTTCATCGCGAGAAAGATAGTTCACCTTCTCCACGCCCTGTTCGGCCTGAATCTGCCCGACCACCTGCGCCGCCGCGTTATCGTCGAGCGCTTTATCCAGATAAACGGTGATCTGCGGCGACGGATAATACTGTGACGCCGCCTGGTTAACGTTTTTGTAAACCATGTAGCAGACGCTTGGCAGCGTCAGGGAGATGGCGATCACCATTACCGTCAGGAACGTCGCCAGCGGTTTGCTTTTCAGATCCTGCAACGCGCCCTGGAAGGCGTAGCGCACCTGTTCGTTAAAGACGTTGGTTTTGCGGGAGTTCGGCTTCGGTGTCGCTTTGGCACGCTTAGGCGCATGGCGATTGCCGTCCCCGCCGCCCTGAGGCTTGCGGAAACGGTCAAACCGGTTGCTGAACTGCCGAATCTGGTTCATTGCATCACGCTTATTCACCGTGGCCTCCGTGCAAATGCCCGTCGCTCAGGGTCAGCATGCGGTACGAACGGCGGGAGATCAGCCCCATATCGTGCGTCGCCATCAGTACCGTTACCCCCACGCGGTTAAATTCCTCAAACAGACGCAGGATGCCTTCGGAGAGGGCATCGTCCAGGTTACCGGTCGGTTCATCCGCCAGCAAAACGGCTGGCTTGTTCACCACCGCACGGGCAATGCCCACGCGCTGCTGCTCACCGCCGGACAGCTGGATAGGGAAGTTCTTCGCTTTGTCCAGCAGCCCGACCTTATCCAGCGCCGCAGAGACGCGACGGCGGATATCATCGTAACTGGCGCCAGCAATAATCAGCGGGATCGCGACGTTATCGAAAACCGTGCGATCCATCAGCAGGTGGTGATCCTGGAAAATCATGCCGATCTGACGACGCAGAAACGGCACTTCACGGTTCTTAAGACGGCTAATGTCATGGCCGCTGAACCAGATTTTCCCGGCGCTTGGCCGCTCGATCCCACAGATCAGCTTGAGCAGGGTACTTTTCCCCGCGCCGGAATGGCCGGTCAGGAATGCCATCTCGCCTGGCTGGAGGTGAAATGTCACCCCCTGTAGCGCTTGTCTCCCACCGAGATAGGCCTTGCTGACGTGTTCAAAGCGAATCATTGTTAGTCCTCTCGGGCAAAAAGTGCCTCAATAAAGTCGTCCGCTTTAAACGGACGTAAATCCTCAATACGCTCGCCCACACCGATGTAACGGATAGGAATGCCGAACTGGTCGGCCACGGAGAAGATCACCCCGCCTTTCGCGGTGCCGTCCAGCTTGGTCAGCGTGATCCCGGTCAGTCCTACCGCTTCATGGAACAGCTTCGCCTGGCTAATGGCGTTCTGTCCGGTGCTGGCGTCGATAGTCAGCATAATTTCATGCGGTGCCTCTTCGTCCAGCTTCTTCATGACGCGAACGATTTTCTTCAGTTCTTCCATCAGGTGCGATTTGTTCTGCAAACGCCCTGCGGTATCCGCAATCAGCACGTCCACGTTACGCGACTTCGCCGCCTGGATGGCATCGAAAATCACGGACGCAGAATCCGCGCCGGTGTGCTGGGCAATCACCGGAATGTTGTTGCGCTGGCCCCACACCTGGAGCTGCTCCACCGCTGCCGCACGGAAGGTATCGCCCGCCGCCAGCATTACCGATTTGCCCTGCTGCTCAAACTGGCGCGCCAGCTTGCCGATGGTGGTGGTTTTACCCACGCCGTTGACGCCAACCATCAGAATAACAAAGGGCATTTTGCCTTCAATATTAAGCGGTTCGTCAACTTTTGCGAGAATTTCGCCCATCTCGTCTTTCAGCAGGCCGTACAGCGCCTCGGCGTCACGCAGCTGCTTGCGGCTCGCCCCTTCGGTCAGGTTGGTGATGATCTTCCGGGTGGTTTCCACGCCCACGTCCGCGATCAGCAGCTGCTCTTCCAGCTCCTCAAACAGATCGTCGTCGATTTTTTTGCCGCGGAACAGACTGATAAATCCGGAACCTAAGTTTTCTTTGGTTTTTAACAGGCTGCGCTTCAGGCGCGCGAAGAAACCTTCTTTGGTTGGTTTTTCCTGCTCCTGAGCGATCTCGTCTTCGGCCTGCTCTTCTACCGGCACAACAATGACCGCTTCTTCAGCGGCTTCCGCCGCCAGCGCCTGGGCTTCCAGCTCTTCGTCGGTCAGTTCAGGCTCAAGGGCCGCCTCTTCTTCCACCGCCTCAACAATTTCAACGGTTTCCGCTTCGGCCTGCCACTCTTCGGCAGAAACCTCTTCGGTGTTCACCTCTTCCGGCAGCGGCAGCGCTTCGTGTTCGATAGCGGCCTGCGGCGCTTCGGTAAGGGTTTCTACCATAACCGGCTCTGGTTTTTCGCTCTCCTGAACCTGTTCAGTAACCTCGACCACCTCTTCAGCAAAGGATTCAATCTCTTCTTTGCTGTGCGCTGGTTCTTCCGCTTCGACAATCGCAGCGGTTTCGACAGGCGTTTCAGGCTGTGACTGCTCTTCTACAACCTGTTGTTCTTCGGTTTTCTGTTCTGTTTCTTGCTCTTTTTCACCGAAACCCAACCAGGAAAAGAAGCCACGTTTTTTTTGTTTTGCCATCTGCGACTACACTCCTCGCGGCGCTATATACAGGGAAGCTAAAAAAATGATGAAATAGTCTAACACTTTACTTAATTGACATCACCGCCCGCAATCGCAGGGCATTGTTAACAGAGCTTTCCTGAGATGAAGAAACCCACCCGCGCCCCGGCCGGTCAAATTCGAATTATCGGCGGTCAGTGGCGAGGCCGGAAATTACCGGTGCCGGACAGCCCCGGTTTACGCCCTACCACGGACCGCGTACGCGAGACGCTGTTTAACTGGCTTGCCCCGTCAATGGTAGACGCCAACTGCCTGGACTGCTTCGCCGGAAGCGGCGCACTGGGGCTGGAAGCGCTGTCTCGCTATGCCGCCAGCGCCACGCTGCTGGAGATGGAACGCGGCGTCGCGCAGACGTTGCAGCAAAATTTGGCTACGCTGAAGGCAACCAACGCGAAGGTAGTGAACACCAACACGCTGAGCTTCCTTGCGCAAAAGGGGACGCCGTTCAACGTGGTGTTTGTCGATCCGCCGTTCCGTAAAGGGCTGCTTGAAGAGACGTTATCGTTGCTGGAAAAAAATGGCTGGCTGGCAGACGACGCGCTGATTTACGTTGAAAGCGAAGTGGAAAATGGCCTGCCGCCCGTTCCCGTTCACTGGGATCTGCACCGCGAAAAGGTCGCCGGTCAGGTGGCTTATCGTCTGTATCACCGTCAGGCACAAGGAGGATCCGATGCCAGTACTGATTAACGTAGGGCGCTTGCTGATGCTGGGCGTCTGGGCATTTTTGATTTTGAATCTGGTGCACCCATTCCCGCGCCCGCTGAATATCTTTGTTAACGTGGCGCTGATTTTTACCGCGTTCATGCATGCCCTTCAGATGGTGATGCTGAAAAACGGTCTGCCGAAAGATGGCCCACCGATGACCGGCTGGCAGCAGCTACGGGTGTTTATTTTCGGCGTGTTTGAGCTGCTGGTGTGGATGAAGAAGTTTAAGGCGCAGGTGAAGAAGTAAGTTGCGGTGTGATGCCCGGTGGCGCGCAGCGATCCGGGCCTTCAGATAACCCTTACTGCGACGATACGCCGTCCAGTTTGTCATTGAGTTTTTCGATATCTCTGGCTCTCGTTTTGAGCAGGTGTTTTACCTGTGTGCAAATCTCTTCGGTCCGGGTGTAATACGTTCCAGAAAACGGCCCTGAACGTTCGCATAAGACATAGTTGGTTCCAAGGGGATAAAATATGACGATAAAAGAGAGGATGTTGCCAATGACAAATACCGCACCGAAATAGTGATATGCAAGGGTAACACCTTTCGCCAGGAGTTTAGGTGCCTGAAGGTTTCTTGTAAAGAATACAAAAATAAATACAAATGCAAAATAACAAAGAGCCGGGGTGGAGAGCATACTAATGAATGCCCCCCAGAAATAATAAACAATACTCCTTGATTCAATCAAATCAGTGAGAGCTTGTATACTTACGTAATACGCCAACCAGGCTAACCCACAACAAAAAACAATAACCAGCAGTAAAAAGCATCTTTTTTTTAAGTTATCAATATTAATTGTCACCCCCATATCAGTAATACCCCCAGTAAAATACACCTTCATATAGCGGGTATCGATCGTTCCACTCTGCGATTTCTTTCTGCTGTTTCATGATATCTCTCAAGCAATTTATGATGGTTATTTGATAAATCGTTCTGTTGCCCAAAACATTCAGCTAATAAATTATTAATACCCCAAATGCAATCACACGTATTATCTGCCCCCCAAACAGGAACATCCTCACGCCATACATCCATCGTCACCTTCCCCATCACTGCGACGATACGCCGTCCAGTTTGTCATTGAGTTTTTCGATATCTCTGGCTCTTGTTTTGAGCAGGTATTTAACCTGCGTGCAAATCTCTTCGGTCCGGGTGTAATACGTTCCAGAAAACGGCCCTGGGCGCTCACATAACACATAGTTGGCTCCAAGGGGATAAAATATGACGATAAGGGAGAGGATGTTGCCAATAACAAATCCTGCCCCCACAATATGGATACCGATTGTAAACGCTTTCGCGAAGAATCTGGGTGGCTGCATGTTTTTAGTAAAGGCCGCATAGGCAATAGCTAAAACCAAGCAACAACCTACCGGAAACGTTAATAACAGGCAAAATGATCCCCAAAAAAAATAAACTATGCTTCTGGATTCAACCAGATCGGTAATGTCTGGTACGCTCGCAAGATAAAACCCCCAGGTAATTCCCCCGAAAAAAAACACACCCAACAATAAGCCACACCTTTTTTTGATGTTCTCCAGATTCAGCTTGATGCTCATATCAATAACGTCCACCGTAACGTGAGTTCCCATATTTGGATTGACGAAAATTCCACTCTGCGATTTTTTGCTGCTCTTTAAGTCCCTTTTTAATACAATCTATAAGTTTATTTGATAGACCATACTGTTTATCCAGTTCATTCAAAGTCCAGGCAATGAAGAAACCTAAAACAACAACACCCACTATTTGCCCCCAAACAGGAACAGCCGCACTCGCTATCAATGGTAATATAGCCAACGAAGAAACACTCCCAGCCAGTCTTGAGACAAAAACCCCCACAATGACTTTAGCCACGTCCATCGTGACATTCCCCAGAAATGCGGCGACGTCATGCTCGGATTTAAAGATCAACTCCACCAGCCGCCAGCAAGCTGAAAACCAGATGCAGAATCTGGCTCCCGACATAATACCGTTTCGAAACCCGGCACTTCCTATACCCACCTCGAGCACTTTGGGATGATTAATCCGGTAACGCGTTCCGTTAAGAATGCGTCGTAGAGAAGGGTAGCCCGTAATCTTTACATACAGCTTTCCCCGATAAACATACTGTGTGGCTTTGATCCCAAAGCCTTTTAGCGTGAAAACAATCTTTCCAGCCTGCTGATAAGAAAAGAGTTTTGACAGACTTTTAGCCGCAGAGACCGTCTCTTTGATGTTACCGGCATAGGTTGTGGAAAAGCTGACAGGCTGACTACCTAACAAATCGTCAACCACACCCTGCGCCTCGTCAGGCGTGAGCAGCATAATGTGATGAGCATTGTTGACCAGGCTATTTTTCAGCTGCCTGATTTCATTTTCGAAACGCTGATTACGCTGCCAGTTATTTCCTTTGAGAATATCTTCACGATGATCCCTTATCCAGTCCGAATACCCTTTCATCTTAAGTCCTTAAAAAACTCGTGCATCCCAGATACTGTAGGCGCTGGTTCCAGCAATACGATGCTCCCAGGCAATAGATTCGTATGACAGCTCTATGATTTCCTCTGGCTGCCCCTCGCTATCATTTATGGTATGCGGCACTTGCAAATGGATGCTGGATATTCTGGCATTAATCAGTTTTAACACATAATAACACTCATTTAATCCCGTCTGGCTGGTGCGATAGAAGTGAAATTCACAGCTTAACGTTTCATTATCAGTAATCGCTTTTCCTAATAAAGGGGAAGACTTGTCCACGGGCTTAATAAATGTCAGGCACTGGTGGTTCACATTTTTTGCACGGCTCATGCCGTGATGAACAGCCATGACCATTATTTGATCCTGGTGAGCAGGCTGCGCTTTATTGCCTATGGAATTCACAGAAGCACATCCAGCAGAAATCATGCCCTGAGACGTTCCCTTTAAAGTCAACCACATTATATTCGCCATATGAATCTCTCAACCTCTTTCAAAATAAATGCTTATGCTTGAAATGGCATAACATTATTAGAATATTGAAATACACATGAAAGAATAGTGATGCAAGCGAAACTTTCACCAACTAAAAAAATTATGGCAACGACATAATTACAAAAATATTAATCAGGAATATATTTGCTGGCTATTATATATGCCAGTTTGATTTATTGTTGGCACTGACGTAAAGAACGCAGTGCCGCCCGGCGTCACAGCTCCGGTTCAAACCCTTCAAACCGCGACCCTTTGTAGCTCAACGTACCTTTCTCTCCCACCGTCAGCTGGTGATACTGCTGCGCCTCCAGGCGGAAGGTCATCTCCAGCCCGCCGGTTTCCGGCTTAAAGCTTGCTTCATAGCGCATCGTTGTCCCCGCAGGCGTCACCTGCTGCTGACGAGAGCGGCGGTCGTTAAGCGGTTTCTCGCGTTTGTTCGCCACCACCACGCGCTTGTGCAACAGCGGCGCGGCATCGTTGTCGGCCTTCTCACGGCGCTGCTGCACGAAGCGAAACGAGGCGGCAATGACGATGATCGCCACCACGATAATGAAAAACAGCGGCATCTTGCTCATTGAAAAATCCCATCAGATTATGCGGAATTCAGGATACCTCGCCTGACCCGGCATTGCCAAACGCCCGCTCGCGTCACTACACTGGATCAGAAACTGATTATTCAGCCTCAACAGTTACAGGGAGTTAATATGCTTTGGTCATTTATCGCTGTCTGTTTTTCCGCATGGCTTTATGTCGATGCGTCCTACCGTGGCCCAGCCTGGCAGCGCTGGTTGTTTAAACCCGTCACGCTATTGCTCCTGCTGTTGCTTGCCTGGCAGGCCCCCATGTTCAATGCCATCAGCTATCTGGTCCTCGCCGGGCTGTGTGCCTCCCTGATTGGCGATGCCTTAACCCTGCTGCCGCGCCAGCGCCTGCTGTACGCCGTAGGGGCGTTCTTCCTGTCGCATCTGCTTTACACCATCTATTTTGCCAGCCAGATGACGCTCTCCATCTTCTGGCCGCTGCCGCTGGTGCTGCTGGTGATTGGCGCCCTGCTGATCGCGGTGATTTGGTCGCGTCTGGAGGAGATGCGTCTGCCGGTGTGTACCTTTATCGCCATGACGCTGGTGATGGTGTGGCTGGCCGGTGAGCTGTGGTTCTTCCGCCCAACCTCACAGGCAATGTCTGCCTTCTTCGGGGCCGCGCTGCTGCTGCTCGGCAATATCGTCTGGCTGGGTAGCCACTATCGCCGCCGCTTCCGCGCGGATAATGCGATTTCCGCTGCCTGTTACTTCGCCGGGCACTTCCTGATTGTGCGTTCGCTGTATATCTAAATAACGCTTGACTCTGGAGTCGACTCCAGAGTGTATGCTGCGGTTAATGAGAAAATTATCATTACCGGAGACTGCCATGTCGACTCCAGAAACACCTAAAAAAGTTCCACAGTTCTCGGCACTTAAGCTCAGCCCGGTTCCGGCAAAAGACGACTGCTGCTGCGAAGGGACGTGCGAAACACCAATCCAAACGCTTCCTGAAAGCGGCAACCGCTACAGCTGGGTGGTCAACGGTATGGACTGCGCGGCCTGCGCCCGCAAAGTGGAAAATGCGGTGAAGCAGGTAGCGGGCGTGAACCACGTTCAGGTCCTGTTTGCCACCGAAAAGCTGATGGTCAGCGCCGAAAAAGACGTCAGCAAGCAGGTTGAAGCCGCCGTCAGCAAGGCGGGCTATACCCTGCGCAGCGAAACGGCGCCTGCCGAAAAAACCTCTCCCCTGAAAGAAAACCTGCCGCTCATTACCCTCATCATCATGATGGCCCTGAGCTGGGGGCTGGAACAGGTTAACCACCCGTTCGGCAACCTGGCGTTTATCGCCACCACGCTGGTCGGCCTGTTCCCCATTGCCCGACAGGCGCTACGCCTGATGCGGAGCGGAAGCTGGTTTGCCATCGAAACGCTGATGAGCGTGGCGGCCATCGGCGCGCTGTTCATTGGCGCGACGGCGGAAGCGGCGATGGTGCTGCTGCTGTTCTTAATCGGCGAACGCCTTGAAGGCTGGGCGGCGAGTCGGGCGCGTAAGGGGGTGAGCGCGCTGATGGCGCTGAAGCCGGAAACCGCCACGCGCGTGATAGACGGTACTCGTGAAACGGTCGCTATTAACGCCCTGCGCCCGGGCGACGTGATTGAAGTGCCCGCAGGTGGACGTCTGCCGGCCGATGGGGCGCTCGTTACCGCCACCGCGAGCTTTGACGAAAGCGCCCTGACCGGGGAATCCATTCCTGTAGAGCGTGCGGCAGGCGAAAAAGTCCCTGCCGGTGCCACCAGCGTTGACCGCCTGGTGCAGCTTACGGTGCTTTCTGAACCGGGCGACAGCGCCATCGACCGCATCCTGAAGCTGATTGAAGAAGCCGAGGAGCGCCGCGCGCCGGTCGAACGCTTTATCGACCGCTTCAGCCGGATTTACACACCCGCCATCATGCTGGTGGCGCTGCTGGTCACCGTCGTTCCACCGC
This sequence comes from Enterobacter cloacae complex sp. P15RS, assembly GCF_014895905.1. Taxonomy (NCBI): domain Bacteria; kingdom Pseudomonadati; phylum Pseudomonadota; class Gammaproteobacteria; order Enterobacterales; family Enterobacteriaceae; genus Enterobacter; species Enterobacter cloacae complex sp. P15RS. The sequence continues at coordinate 96,397 of NZ_JADBQL010000037.1, forward strand.
TGTTCTTCGGCGCGCCGTGGGAGGGCTGGATTTATAAAGGGCTGACCCTGCTGCTGATCGGCTGCCCGTGCGCACTGGTGATTTCCACCCCGGCGGCGATTACCTCCGGGCTGGCAGCGGCGGCACGCCGCGGGGCGCTGATTAAGGGCGGCGCGGCGCTGGAACAGCTGAGCCAGATCCAGCACATCGCCTTCGATAAAACCGGTACGCTGACCGTCGGCAAACCGCAGGTGACCGGGGTGTATCCGCAGAACATCAGCGAAAATGAACTGCTTATTCTGGCCGCCGCCGTGGAGCAGGGCTCCACCCACCCGCTTGCGCAGGCGATCGTGCGTGAAGCGCAGGCGCGCGGGCTGGCTATTCCTTCGGCAACCGCTCAACGAGCGCTGGTCGGTTCAGGGATTGAAGCCGTGGTCGAGGACAAAAAAGTGCTGATTGTCGCGGCGGGTACGCGCTCTACGCCACAGGTTGAGGCGCTGGAGCAGGCCGGTCAGACGGTCGTTGCCGTGATGCAGGACGGCGTACCGATGGGCATGCTGGCCCTGCGCGACACCCTGCGTGACGATGCGAGAGACGCCGTTGAGGCGCTGCACAGGCTGGGCGTGCAGGGCGTGATCCTGACCGGCGATAACCCGCGCGCGGCGGCCGCAATTGCCGACGAGCTGGGGCTGGCGTTTAAGGCCGGATTACTGCCTGCGGACAAGGTCAGCGCGGTAACTGAACTGAACAGCCACGCCCCGCTGGCGATGGTCGGTGACGGGATAAACGATGCCCCGGCGATGAAAGCCTCAACCATTGGCATTGCCATGGGCAGCGGCACCGACGTGGCGCTGGAGACCGCCGACGCGGCGCTAACGCACAACCGCCTGACCGGGCTGGCGCAGATGATAGATCTTGCGCGGGCGACGCGGACCAACATTCGCCAGAACATCGGCATTGCGCTGGGGCTGAAGGGCATTTTCCTGGTCACTACGCTGCTCGGCATGACCGGACTGTGGCTGGCGGTGCTGGCGGATACCGGAGCGACGGTGCTGGTCACGGCGAACGCATTGAGGTTATTACGACGCCAATAAAAACGCCCGGTGGCGGCTGCCCCTTACCGGGCCTACAACGGCTCTGAACCGTAGGCCGGGTAAGGCGCAGCCGCCACCCGGCAAACAACGGCGTCACTGCATCCCTAACATCCTCGGCAGCCACAATGATATCGCCGGGATATACGTCACCATCCCCAGCACCACCAGCAGGATGCCGTAGAACGGCAGCATCGCCCGCACCACGGTTTCAATCTTCTGCTTGCTCACCGCGCTCGCCACAAACAGCACCGACCCAACCGGCGGGGTGATCAGCCCGATCCCCAGGTTAACCATCATGATCATCCCGAAGTGCACCGGGTCGATCCCCAGCGCGTTGGTCACCGGCAGCAGCACCGGCGTCAGGATCAGAATGATCGGTGCCATGTCCATCAGCGTGCCAATCAGCAGTAGCATGACGTTGAGATACATCAGGATCACGTACTTGTTATCGGAGAGCGACGTGAAGAACTCGGTGATGCGCATCGGCAGCTGCATGTAGGTCATTACCGCGCCAAACGCTGCGGCAAAGCCGATTAAAATCATCACGATGGTGACGGTTTTCACCGTGCGGCACATCAGCTTCGGCAGTTCGCTCCATTTGTAGTCGCGGTAGATAAACATGGTGACGAAAAACGCCCACAGGCAGGCCACGGCGGCAGATTCGGTGGCGGTAAAAATCCCGGACAAGATCCCGCCGAGGATAATCACCACCGTCATCAGCCCCCACAGGGCATCGAGCATGATTTTCAGCGCCTGCCTGAACGGGATTTTGTCCCCCTTCGGGTATCCGCGCTTGCGGGCGAAGCACAGGCAGAGCACCATCAGGCTCACGCCCAGCAGCAGGCCCGGCAATACGCCCGCGATAAACAGCGTGGCGATGGAGACCGTGCCCCCCGCCGCCAGGGAGTAAATCACCGAGTTGTGGCTGGGCGGGATTAAAATCGCCTGCACCGACCCGCTGGCCGTTACCGCCGCCGCGTATTCGCGCGGGTAGCCCTTCTTCTCCATCTCCGGGATCATCACGCTGCCGATGGACGCCGTATCCGCCACCGACGAGCCGGAAATCGCGCCGAAGAACGTTGAAGCCACGATGTTCACCAGCGACAGCCCGCCGCGAATAAAGCCGACAAAGACGTACGCGAAGTTAACCAGCCGTCGGGCAATGCCCCCTTCCGCCATGATCGCTCCGGCAAGGATGAAGAACGGGATCGCCAGCAGGGTAAATTTGTTCACCCCACTGGTGATCTGGATCATCAGCGCCTCCAGCGGTAAATCAATCCACAGCGCACCTGCCACGGCGCTCAGCCCCACGGCGAAGGCCACCGGCATCCCCAGCGCCAGCAAAATGGCGAGGGTGAATAACAAAACAAAAGCATCCATTGTTCACCCCTTAACTGTGATTGCCGATCAGCACGACCGGACGGTTTTCCTGCGCGCCAAACAGCAGGCGTTCAAGCACAAACAGAATCAAAATCGCCGACCCGATCGGCAGCGGCAGGTAGCTTTCGCCGGAAGTCAGGATCGGGAACTCCGCCACCGGCTGCTCCCACAGCTCGACGCACAGCCAGTAGCTGTACCAGCACATCAGACCGGAAATCAGCAGCATCAGCAGATCAACCACACGTACACACAACTTTTGCAGCGACGCGGGCAGACGGTCGGTGAGCATGTTGACCGCAATATGCGATCCGGCGCGGTAGCTCACCGCCGCGCCGATAAAGGTAAACGTCACCATGCAGATAATGGCGACGGGCTCCGGCCAGGATTCGCCGCGGTTGAGCACGTAGCGTGAGAAGATACCGATGGGGATGACAATCGTCATCACCAGCAGCGAGACACCCGCCACCGCCATGGCGAGCAGGTACAGACGATCCATCCACTTCAGGTAGAGTTCGGACATACGTACTCCGGATCACTGAACGTCGGCGATGGCTTTCATCAGATCCTGATGCTTGTCGCCATACTGCGCGCGCACCGGCTCTGTCGCCTTGATAAACACCGTTTTATCAATATCGTGGAACTGCACGCCGCCGGCCTTCATTTTCGCCAGCGCCTGGTCGTTATAGGCATTCCACAGCTTGCGCTGCTCTAACTGCGCGTCACGGGCCAGGGTCAGGATCTTCTGCTGCTCGTCAGCGCTCAGCTTGTCCCATTTCACTTTGGAGTACAGCAGCATTTCCGGGGTGATGAAATGGCCGCTCAGCGTGTAGTTTTTCGCAACCGGCATGTAGTTGTGGGCGACAAAGGTAGGCGGGTTGTTCTCCGCACCGTCAATCACCCCGGTCTGCATGCCGCTGTACACCTCGCTGACGCCCATCGCGATTGCGTTCGCCCCCATCGCTTTCAGCGTGGCCAGCGCCACCGGGCTACCCTGCACGCGGATTTTCTTCCCTTTCAGATCGTCCGGCTTGACGATCGGCTCTTTGGTGATCAGGTTGCGGGTGCCGGAGTCCATCCAGCCGAGGAACACCAGACGCGATTTCGGGTTGGCGGTGAGCTTGTCGCCGATCTGCTTGCCGATATCCCCGTCGATCACCTTGTGCATGTGGTCCTCATCGCGGAACACGTAGGGCAGCGTAAACACTTCGATATCCGGCAGGATGGCGGCAACCGGCGCCATGGAGACGCGGATCATATCAATCGCCCCCATCTGCGCCTGCTCAATCATCTGCTTTTCATCCCCCAGCACGCCGCCGGGAAAGACCTTAATCTCCAGCTTGCCGTCGGTTTGTTGCTTAAGTTTTTCTCCCATCTGCTGAACCGCCACCACGTTCGGGTAGCCTTCAGGATGCACATCGGCGGCTTTAATGGTTTGCGCGGAAACGGTGCAGGCAAAAGCAGACAGGCACAGAGCGGCCAGTAACGGCTTGAGGGTCGTTTTCATTCAGTCAACTCCAGGGTAGTGAGATAAGCGTTAAAACGGTGTTTTAGTTTTTGACGTTTAAAAATTAGACTACGGCTGGAAAAGGGAGGGTGAAGCGCCTCACAAAAGCGCGAAATTTTGAAACGATGGTTCGAAATTGTGATGGGTGCTTGTCGGGTGGCGGCTGCGCCTTACCCGACCTACTACACCCGTAAGCCCGTGCAAGCGAAGCGCCGCCGGGCTTCAGGCCGCACTTACCCCTTACGAATCACATACCGGTACGGCAGGGTTTCCGTTTGCTGCGCCACCAGCTCGTGTTCCATAAAGGTACAAAAGCCGGGGATATCGCGGGTGGTGGCCGGATCGTCAGCGACGATCAGTAGCGTTTCGCCGCTCTGCATGTTACGTACGGTTTTACGCACCATCATTACCGGCTCCGGGCAACGGAGGCCCTGGGCGTCAAGCGTGTGGTCTGGGCTGGAAAACAGATCGGTCATTTTCTTCTCGTTCAGGTAAAAACGGCTGTAGTTTACGCCCCGCTATCGTCAATGCAAACCAGGTTAACGATTGCGTGAAAATTAGCCATTGCAAAGTGCGGTCAAAGCAGTATCATGCGGCGGCTTTATTGGGTTCCCTCACCCCAAATATTAATCAAAAAGGTACAATATGAACTCCTTTACACAATCGCAGCGCGTCAAAGCGTTGTTCTGGCTTTCGCTATTTCATCTGCTGGTGATCATCTCCAGTAACTATCTGGTACAGCTCCCCATCTCCATTTTTGGTTTCCATACCACCTGGGGCGCATTCAGTTTTCCGTTTATTTTCCTCGCGACCGATTTAACCGTGCGTATCTTTGGCGCACCGCTGGCGCGGCGGATTATTTTTGCGGTGATGATCCCGGCGCTGTTCGTCTCCTACGCCATCTCCTCCCTGTTTTACATGGGTAGCTGGCAGGGCGTTGAAGCGCTGACGCATTTCAACCTGTTCGTCGCGCGTATTGCCGCCGCCAGCTTTATGGCCTATGCCCTGGGGCAGATCCTCGATGTTCACGTCTTTAACCGCCTGCGTCAGAATCATCGCTGGTGGATGGCACCGACGGCGTCGACGCTGTTCGGTAACGTGAGCGATACGCTGGCCTTCTTCTTTATTGCCTTCTGGCGCAGCCCGGACGCCTTCATGGCAGAACACTGGATGGAAATCGCCCTTGTGGACTACGCCTTTAAGGTGCTTATCAGCCTGGTTTTCTTCCTGCCGATGTACGGCGTGCTGTTGAATATGCTGCTGAAAAGGCTGGCAGATAAATCTGAAATCGCCGCATTACAGGCAGGTTAAGGGTTCGCTTTATCAGTTGTGATAAGATGAACGAATGAGCCGCTATGGCCGTTTATCGAAAGGAAGAAGTCAATGCGCAATCTGGTTAAATATGTCGGGATTGGCCTGCTGGTTGTTGGCCTTGCAGCCTGTGATAACAGCGACACCAAAACGCCTGCTCAAAGCGCGTCAGCAGAAAGCAACGCCACCGGTCAGCCGGTGAGCCTGATGGATGGCAAACTCAGTTTCTCTCTGCCCGCGGATATGACCGATCAGAGCGGTAAGCTGGGCACTCAGGCGAACAACATGCACGTCTATTCCGATGCCACCGGCCAAAAAGCGGTCATTGTGATTGTCGGTGACGATACCAGCGAAGATCTGGGCGTGCTGGCCAAACGTCTGGAAGACCAGCAGCGCAGCCGCGACCCGCAGCTTCAGGTGGTCACCAACAAGTCGATTGAACTGAAAGGCCACACGCTGCAACAGCTGGACAGCATCATCTCCGCCAAAGGCCAGACCGCGTACTCCTCCGTGGTGCTCGGCAAGGTGGATAACAAACTGCTGACCATGCAGATCACCCTGCCGGCAGACAATCAGCAGAAAGCGCAGAGCGCCGCTGAAAACATCATTAACACTCTCGTGATCCAGTAATCGTTCACCGGGATACCGTGGCCTCCGTCGCTTGCGCCGGGGGCCATTTTTTTGCCACGACTTTCAGACTAACGCTCCAGACGAAGCACTTCCGGCGCACTACAATTAACGAGCCCCCCGGAAAAAGGAATTCTTATGACTGCCAGCCCGCCCGATAAAGCCGGACTTCATATTTTACTCAAACTCGCCTGCCTGGTGGTTATCCTTGCGGGTATCCACGCGGCAGCGGATATCATTGTTCAGCTTCTGCTGGCGCTGTTTTTCGCCATCGTCCTCAACCCGCTGGTGACATGGTTTTTACGCCGGGGCATCAGCCGCCCGGTCGCCATCACCATTGTGGTTATCGTAATGCTGATTGTGCTGACGGCGCTGTTCGGCGTGCTCGCCGCCTCGCTGAGTGAATTTTCCACTATGCTGCCGCAGTACAATAAAGAGCTGACGCGCAAGCTGGTCGATCTCCAGCGAATGATGCCGTTCGTTAATCTGCATATTTCACCGGAGCGAATGCTGCGCCGGATGGATTCCGAGAAGGTCATGACCTACGCCACCACGTTAATGACCGGGCTTTCCGGGGCGATGGCCAGCATTCTGCTGCTGGTGATGACGGTGGTGTTTATGCTGTTCGAAGTGCGCCACGTGCCGTACAAGCTGCGTTTTGCCCTGAACAATCCGCAGATCCATATTGCCGGCTTGCACCGCGCGCTGAAGGGCGTGTCCAAATATCTGGCGCTGAAAACCCTGCTTAGCCTGTGGACCGGCGTGATTGTCTGGCTGGGGCTGGTACTGCTGGACGTGCAGTTCGCGCTGATGTGGGGCGTGCTGGCGTTTTTACTGAACTACGTGCCCAATATCGGCGCGGTGCTTTCTGCCGTCCCGCCGATGATCCAGGCGTTCCTTTTTAACGGTTTTTATGAGTGCATGCTGGTGGGGGCGCTGTTCCTTGTCGTGCACATGGTACTGGGCAATATTCTCGAACCGCGCATGATGGGCCACCGCCTGGGCATGTCGACGATGGTGGTGTTTTTATCATTACTGATCTGGGGATGGCTCCTGGGACCGGTGGGCATGTTGCTCTCCGTACCGCTCACCAGCGTCTGTAAAATCTGGATGGAAACCACCAAAGGAGGCAGTAAACTCGCCATTCTGCTGGGGCCGGGTAGGCCAAAAAGCCGTTTGCCGGGATAACCGGGTGAAAAGGGTTAAAAGTGACGTTTATTCGCCAGCGCGACGACAACATTGTACGATGTGCGCAGAAAATCGCGCTGGCGAAGAAAAAGTCACAGAAACAGGTTTATCGCGGACGCGCGTAGATGAAATTTACACTTACCATTATCGACTGGCAGGCAAGAGCGCCAGGACTCAGCGATGCCGGAGCATGGCAGGCATGGTCACGCGGGTTTGACGCTATCGATCCCGCGGCACCGCTGGCGAAACTGACCGATCTGCCCATGATGACTGCCCGCCGCCTTAATTCAGGCAGCAGGCTGGCCGTTGATCTTGGCCTGATGATGCTGCGCAAACACCGCATCGAGGCCGTCGTCTACGCCAGCCGTCACGGGGAGCTGGAACGCAATTTCCGTATTCTCCAGGCCCTGGCGGCAGAACAGCCCGTGTCCCCTACTGATTTTGCCATGTCGGTACACAACTCGGCGGTCGGCAATCTCACCATCGCCGCACGCCAGCCTGTCGTCTCCTCATCGGTTTCCGCCGGTATGGATACCTTCCAGCAGAGCTTATGCGAGGTGCTGAGCCTGCTGCATGCGGGCTACTCCCGCGTGTTGCTGGTGGATTTCGACGGCCTGCTGCCGGCGTTTTATCACGCCGGGCTGCCGCCGCAGATGCCCGTCTGGCCCTACGCGCTGGCGCTGGTGATTGAGGCCGGAGAAACGCTCAGCTGTGAAACGCGCGCCAACCGCACGGCTGAAGAGCCCGCGCTGCCGCAAAGCCTCCAGTTTCTGCGCCATTACCTGCGCGACGCGCGCCAGTTTACCCTGCCGGGCGAGCGTCTGCTGTGGCAATGGACGCGCCAATGAGTGGGTTACTTTCCCGCCTCAATCGGGTATGGCGCATGCTGATGACCGGATTGTGCTTCGTCCTGTTTGGCCTCGGCGGGCTGACGCTGTCGCTGGTGTGGTTTAACCTGCTGCTGATTTTCCAGCGCGACCGCACTCAGCGCCGCCGCCTGGCACGCCGCACGATTTCCGCCAGTTTTCGCCTGTTCCTCGCCGTGGTACGCGGGGTAGGGGTGCTGGATTACCGTTTCAACAACCTGGACGTTCTGCGCGCCGAGCGGGGCTGTCTGGTGATTGCGAATCACCCTTCGCTGCTGGACTACGTCCTGCTGGCTTCGGTGATGAACGAAACCGACTGTCTGGTGAAAAGCGCGTTGCTGCGTAACCCGTTCGTCAGCGGCGTGATCCGCGCGGCTGACTATCTGATTAACAGCGAAGCAGACACGCTGCTTGCCGCAAGCCAGCAGCGTCTGGCCCAGGGCGACACCCTGCTTATCTTCCCGGAAGGCACCCGCACCCGGGTGGGAGAAGCCATTACCCTGCAACGCGGGGCGGCGAATATCGCCGTTCGCTGCAACAGCGCCGTGCGCGTAGTGGTGATCCACTGTAGCGAACGCATGCTGGATAAACAGAGCAGCTGGTATAACGTTCCCCCCAATAAACCTGTTTTCACCGTGGATGTTCGCGAACGCATCAACATTCATGATTTTTATGATGCGAGTCAGCACGAGCCCGCGCTGGCGGCAAGGCAGTTAAACCGGCATATGCAGCATCAGTTAACAACCGGTCTTCAATCTTTGTCAGGAACGAAAGATGCAAGCGCTCTATCTTGAAATTAAGAATCTCATTATCTCTACGCTGAATCTGGAAGAACTTACCCCAGAGGATATTGATACGGACGCCGCGCTCTTTGGCGACGGGCTGGGTCTGGACTCAATCGACGCCCTTGAGCTGGGGCTGGCGGTGAAAAATCAATACGGCGTAGTGCTTTCTGCCGAAAGTGACGAGATGCGTCAGCACTTCTATTCCGTTGCCACGCTCGCGGCTTTTATCCATCAACAACGCGCCTGAGAATGACCGCCATGACAGAACAACAAACGATTTATCAGGAAGTCTCTGCGCTTCTTATTACGCTGTTTGAAATCGCCCCGGAGGACATTACCCCTGAGGCGCGGCTTTACGAGGATCTGGACCTCGACAGCATTGATGCCGTCGATATGGTGGTGCACCTGCAAAAGAAAACGGGCCATAAAATCAAGCCTGAAACCTTTAAGGCGGTGCGCACGGTGCAGGACGTCGTGAACGTTGTGGAACAGCTTCAGCGCGACGCGTAACGTGCGTTCGATGCCGATCCTTCCCGTCCTGACGGGGCTGACGCTGCTGGCATGGCCGTTTTTGATCGGCTTCGGGCTGGCGAATAATAGCCTGCACGGGATACTGCCCGTGATGGCGCTGATACTGCTGTTGCGCGTCTGCCAGGCTCGCCGTCAGGGCGGCCCCCTGCGTTATCTGTTCGTGAGCGTGGCGCTGGCTGGCGTGGCGCTTTGCGCGGCGAGCTACGTCCTGCATGCGCATCAGTGGGTACTGTTTTATCCGGTGGTGGTGAATCTGGTCATGCTGGCGGTGTTTGGCGGCTCGCTGTGGACGGCAATGCCTGTTGTCGAACGGCTGGCGCGCCTGCGTGAGCCGGCTCTCTCGCCCGTCGGCGTACGCTACACGCGCCGGGTTACGCAAGTCTGGTGCGGCTTTTTTATTATCAACGGGGCGATCGCGCTGTTTACCGTGCTTCACGCCGATATCCGCCTGTGGACGCTGTGGAACGGGATGATTGCCTATCTCCTGATGGGCACGCTGATGGCCTGCGAGTGGCTGGTGCGACAACGGGTGATGAAAAACGATGCTTAACCCTCTTCCGCTTGGCCAGTGGCTGAACGCGCCGCGTCCTGACGACACCCCCATCGCCTGGTGCGGGGAGCGCCTCTGGACGCTCGGCAACCTGCGCCACGACGTCACTTGGCTGGTCGACACGCTGCGCCATGAAGAGGGCGAGCGCTGGGCGCTGTGCGTTGAAAATGGCTATCTGTTTATCGTCGCGCTGCTGGCGACGCTGCACGCGGGCAAAACGCCAGTCCTTCCGGGCCACACCCGCGGCGCGCAGCTTGAGGAGCAGCGGGGGCTGTTCAGCGGCGTGCTGAGCGACAGCGCGCTCGATTTTCAGGGGCGACAGCTGCGGGTGGCTTCTGCTCAGCGGGCAGGCCATACCTCTTCACCGCTGCCTGCCATCGACGAGATGCGCACGATCGAGCTGTACACCTCCGGCTCGACCGGCGCGCCGCAGCGGGTGAGTAAGCCGGTGATCAGCCTCGATCGTGAAGCCCGTCTGCTGGCGGAGCATTTTGGCGATCGTCTGGCGGGCCGTCACGTCGTGGCTTCGGTAGTACTGCACCACCTGTATGGCCTGACGTTTCGTGTCGTCTTACCCATGGCGCTCGGCCTGCCGCTGTACGCCAGCCTGCTCAACTATGTCGAGCAGCTCGCTGCTCTTCCAGGCGATAAACGCTATCTTTTCATCAGCAGCCCGGCGTTCCTCAAGCGGCTGGACGCGTCGCTGATGCCGCCTCCCGTCGATCTCCTCTTTTCCGCCGGCGGCGTGCTGCCCTGGCAGGCGGTTACCGCAGTTCAGGCCTGGCTCAACGTCTGGCCGGATGAGATTTACGGCAGCACGGAAACGGGGGTTATGGCCTGGCGCTACCGTCAGGAGGAAAGCACGCGCTGGCAGCCCTTCACCGGCGTAACGTTTCATGGCGATCGCGTGACATCGCCGCTGATCCCCGAGGCGGAGGGGATCGTGCTGGATGACATCATGCACTTCACCGCTGACGGGCGGTTCAACCTCGTTGGGCGCCGTGGCCGGGTGGTCAAAATTGAAGATAAACGCATTTCGCTCGATGAAATTGAGCGTCGCCTGCTGGCGCTGGACGGCATCCGTGAGGCCGCTGCGCTGACGGTCACGCGCGGCGGGCGTCAGGGCATTGGCGTGCTGCTGGTGCTGAACGACGCCGCGCGTCAGCAGCGGGATGAACAGGGCAAAAAAGCGCAGGAGCTCGCCTGGCGTCGCGCCCTTCGCCCCTGGCTTGAACCGGTTGCAGTGCCGCGCTACTGGCGGATCGTTGATGAAATCCCGGTCAACAGCATGAACAAGCGCGTGACTGCACAGCTACAGGAGTTGTTTCATGAAGATCCCTGAAATCGAACGCCGCGAGCCTGAACCCGGGCATCTGGAGATAACCTTCTATCTCGACCCCGTTCTGGTCTGGTTCAGGGGGCATTTCGCCGTACAGCCACTGCTGCCCGGCGTGGCGCAGCTCGACTGGGTAATGCACTACGCCGCCGCGCTGGCGCCGGGCTACCGTTTTCACAGTATTCAGAACGTGAAGTTCGCTGCCCCGCTGTTGCCGGAGAATACGGTCACGCTGCACCTGGCGTGGCAACCCGAACGCCAGATGCTGACCTTCAGCTATCAGCGCCACGCGGGCAGCGAGCGCCACACCGCCAGTAGCGGGAAGATTCGCTTATGTCAGTAACCTTCCGCCCCTGCGTGCTTATTCCGTGCTACAACCACGGGGCGATGATGGCTTCAGTGCTGACGCGCCTCGCGCCGTTCGATCTGCCCTGTCTGGTGGTGGACGACGGCAGCGATGAACCCACCCGCCGCACGCTTGAAGCGCTGGCGGCGGATCGTCCGCAGGTCACGCTGCTGCGGCTGGCAGAAAACAGCGGCAAAGGCGCGGCGGTGATGCGGGGGCTGGAAGCCTGCGCAGCGCGCGGTTTCACCCACGCCGTTCAGGTCGACGCTGACGGTCAGCACGCTATCGAAGACATTCCCAGACTGCTGGCGCTGGCCGAACGCCATCCCGATGCGCTCATTTCCGGGCAGCCCGTTTACGATGACTCGATCCCCAGTTCGCGCCTGTACGGACGCTGGATAACCCACGTCTGGGTCTGGATTGAAACCCTCTCCCTGCAACTGAAAGACAGCATGTGCGGGTTTCGCGTTTATCCGATAGCGCCGGTGCTGAAACTTGCGGCAACCACGCCGCTCGGCAGGCGGATGGATTTTGATACCGAAGTGATGGTGCGCCTCTACTGGCAGGGCAATAACAGCTATTTTCTGCCCACCCGCGTGACCTACCCGCCGGACGGGGTGTCCCATTTCGATGCCCTGAAAGACAACATGCGCATCTCCCTGATGCATGCCCGCCTGTTTCTCGGCATGCTGCCGCGTATGCCCACGCTGCTGATGCGTCGCCGCTCGCAGCACTGGGCGCAACAGCAGGAGGTGAAAGGATTGTGGGGCATGCGCCTGATGCTGCGCGTCTGGCAGCTGCTGGGACGAAAGGCGTTCACCGTCCTGCTGTGGCCAGTTACGGCCGTCTACTGGCTGACTGCCCGCTCTGCACGCCGGGCATCCCGCCAGTGGCTGGCGCGGGTTAAAACGGTGATGGCACAGCGGCAGATGACGCCACCCGCGCGGCTCAACAGTTTTTCCCACTTCCTGCGCTTCGGTCATGCCATGCTGAACAAAGTGGCCAGCTGGCGCGGCGAAATGAAGCCTCATCGCGATCTGGTCTTCGCACCAGGCGCGCAGGAGGCGCTCGGTCTCGATGACCCACGGGGCAAACTGCTGCTCGCGTCGCACCTTGGCGATGTGGAAGCCTGCCGGGCGCTGGCCCAGCGCGAAGGGGCGAAAACCATTAACGCGCTGGTCTTTAGCGACAACGCCAGACGTTTTAAGCAGGTGATGGAGGAGATGGCGCCGCAGGCGGGCATTCACCTGATGCCGGTCACCGACATCGGCCCGGATACCGCCATCCTCATTAAAGAGAAGCTCGATCGCGGCGAATGGGTGGCTATCGTCGGCGATCGCATCGCCGTCACCCCGCAGCGCGGCGGCAGCTGGCGGGTGGTATGGAGCGAATTTATGGGCCAGCCCGCGCCGTTCCCGCAGGGACCGTTTATTCTGGCGTCCATACTGCGCTGCCCGGTGGTGCTGATTTTTGCCCTCTGCCAGCAGGGGAAACTGACCCTGCATTGCGAGCCGTTTGCCGACCCGCTGCTATTGCCGCGCGGCGAACGCCAGCAGGCGCTACAGCAGACCGTCGACTGCTATGCGCAACGGCTGGAGCATTACGCGCTCATGTCGCCGCTCGACTGGTTTAATTTTTTCGATTTCTGGCAGCTGCCAGAGGTCAACGAGAAGGAGTAAAGGGTGCTGACCGATCCCCGCTTTACGGCTGAAGTTGAAATCACCGTGCCGTTCCACGACGTCGATATGATGGGCGTGGTGTGGCACGGCAATTATTTTCGTTACTTTGAGATTGCCCGCGAAGCGCTGCTCAACCAGTTTGATTACGGCTATCGCCAGATGAAAGCGTCCGGCTACGTCTGGCCCGTGGTAGATACCCGTGTGAAATACCGCGATGCGGTGACCTTCGAGCAGCGCATTCGCGTCCGCGCCCACGTTGAGGAGTATGAAAACCGTCTGCGCATCGCCTATCAAATCTTCGACGCGCAAACCGGGAAACGCACCACCACCGGCTACACCATTCAGGTAGCGGTGGAAGAAACAAGCCGGGAGATGTGCTTTGTCAGCCCGGCCATTCTGTTCGAACGCATGGGGATCGCGCCATGAAATGGATAATGCTGCTTGCGCTGCTGATAAGCCCGCTGGTGAACGCGATAACGCTGGATGAACTGCAACAGCGGTTTGCGGAGCAACCGGTGGTGCGCGCGCACTTCGAACAGATCCGTACCATCAAAGACATGCCTCAGCCACTGCGCTCGCAGGGGGAGATGCTGATCGCCCGCGACAGCGGCCTGCTGTGGGATCAAAAAACGCCGTTTTCGATGACCCTGCTGCTGGATGACACGCGGATGGTGCAGAGCGTTAACGGTCAGCCACCGCAGACCCTTACCGCTGACACTAACCCCCAGATGTTCCAGTTCAACCACCTGCTGCGGGCACTGTTCCAGGCCGACCGCAAGGTGCTGGAAGAGAACTTCCGCATCGATTTCAAAGATCTGGGCGAAGGCCGCTGGTCGCTGGTGCTGACGCCCACCACCACGCCGCTGGATAAGATCTTCACCTCCCTTGATCTGAAGGGCGCGATCTATCTGGAGTCGATTCGCCTGAACGATAAGCAGGGCGATACGACGGATATCGCGCTCTCCCGCCACCAGCTCACGCCCGCCCGCCTGACCGATGCAGAACGCCAGCGCTTTGCCGCACCGTAAACCTCTGCGCCCGGCGCTGCTGTGGGCCACGGTATGCCTGATCCTGCTGGGCGTACTGCTGTCGCTGCTGCCCGGCGCGCGGCTGAACAGCAGCGTGCTCGCCATGCTGCCGAAACAGACGCTCGGCGCGATCCCTCCCGCCCTCAACGACGGATTTATACAGCGCCTCGACCGCCAGCTCATCTGGCTGGTCAGCCCCGGCAAACAGCCGGACCCGCGCGTGGCGCAACGGTGGTTGACCCTGCTGCAACACAGCCAGGCGCTGAGCGTCGTAAAAGGGCCGCTGGACGCCGCCGGGCAACAGGCCTGGGGGGATTTCTTCTGGCAGCACCGCAATGGCCTGGTCGATCCGGCCACCCGCGCACGCCTGCAAAACGGCGGTGAAGCGCAGGCACAGTGGATCCTCTCCCAGCTCTACTCCGCCTTTTCCGGCGTGAGCGGCAGGGAGCTGCAAAACGATCCGCTGATGCTGATGCGCGGCGCGCAGCTCGCGCTGGCGAAGAACAGCCAGAAGATGCAGCTGATGGACGGCTGGCTGGTGACAAAAGACGCGGACGGGAACTACTGGTATCTGCTGCACGGCGAACTGGCGGGCTCCTCGTTCGATATGCAGCAAACCCGCCAGCGGGTGACCACCCTAAACGCGTTGCAGCAGACGCTGAAAGCCGAGTTTCCACAGGCGCAGCTGCTCTCGCGCGGGACGGTATTCTACAGCGATTACGCCAGCCAGCAGGCCAAAAGAGATATTTCCACGCTCGGCGTCGCCACGGTGCTCGGGGTGATCCTGCTGATTGTGTTAGTGTTCCGCTCCGTGCGTCCGCTGCTGCTGAGCCTGCTTTCTATTGGCATAGGCGCGCTGGCGGGCACGGTCGCGACGCTGCTGCTGTTTGGCGAGCTGCACCTGATGACGCTGGTGATGAGCATGAGCATCATCGGTATCTCGGCGGACTATACGATTTACTACCTCACGGAGCGGATGGTGCACGGCGCGGAACAGTCGCCCTGGCAAAGCCTGGCGAAGGTGCGTAACGCGCTGCTGCTGGCGCTGCTGACCACCGTCGTGGCATATCTCTTCATGATGCTGGCCCCCTTCCCCGGCATTCGTCAGATGGCGGTCTTCGCCGCCGCAGGGCTGAGCGCCTCGTGCCTGACGGTGATTTTCTGGCATCCGTGGCTGTGCCGGGGCATGCCGGTTCGCCCGGTCCCGCTGAGCGGGATGATGCAGCGCTGGCTGAACGCCTGGCGCGACGGTAAAGTCCTCTCCGTCGGGCTGCCGGTCGCGCTGGCGCTCCTGTCCACCATCGGAATCGCCAGCCTGCGGGTCGACGACGATATCGCCCAGCTTCAGGCGCTGCCGCAGGATATTCTGGCGCAGGAAAAAACCATCACCGCCCTGACCGGGCAGAACGTCGATCAGAAGTGGTTCGTGGTGTACGGCGCGTCGGCGCAGGAAACGCTGGAGCGGCTGGAGGCGTTTACCCCGGCGCTGGCGCAGGCGCAAAAAGCCGGTGAATTTACCCGCTGGCGCACCCTGCCGTTGAACTCGCTGGCACGACAGAAAAGCGATCTGCATCTTCTGCGCAACGCCGCGCCGACGGTGACGAAAATGCTGCAAAGCACGGGGCTGAAGGCCAGTGAACCGAACCTGAACGCCATGCCTGTCAGCGTGGAGGCGTGGCTCGCCAGCCCGGCCAGCGAGGGCTGGCGTTTGCTGTGGCTGACGCTGCCGGACGGCAAAAGCGGTGTGCTGGTCCCGGTCGATGGCGTCAGGAACAGCGCCGCGCTCGGCGAGCTGGCCGCCCGCCAACCGGGGGTTGTCTGGGTCGATCGTAAAGCCCGCTTCGACAGCCTGTTTTCGCTCTACCGCTCGCTGCTGACGGGGCTTCTGGGCGTGGCGCTGGCGGTGATTGCCTGCGGCGCGATGGTGCGTCTTGGCTGGCGAAAAGGGCTGGTGGCCCTGGTGCCGTCCGTACTGTCGCTGGGCGGCGGGCTGGCGGCGCTGGCCGTGACGGGCCATCCGGTGAACCTGTTTTCCCTGTTGGCGCTGGTGCTGGTTCTCGGCATTGGCATCAACTACACGCTGTTTTTCAGCAACCCGCGCGGCACGCCGCTGACTTCCATGCTGGCGATTACCCTCGCCATGCTGACCACCCTGCTGACGCTGGGGATGCTGGTATTCAGCACCACTCAGGCCATCAGCAGCTTTGGCATTGTGCTGGTGAGCGGTATCTTCACCGCGTTCCTGCTCGCCCCGCTGGCGATGCCGACTAACAAAGAGAACTCTCCATGATCCGTTTTATTCGCCTGGCGGCAGTAATGATGGCCCTGCTGCTTGCGGGGTGTAGCCATACGACGAATCGCGATGACGCGCTCCCTCAGGCCTGGCTAGAGCCGGGCACACGCGTCACGCTGCCGCCGCCGGGGATCACGCCTGCCATCAGCGCGCAGCAGTTGCTTACCGGCAGCTTTAAAGGCCAGACCCAGTCGCTGCTGGTGATGCTGAACGCCGACGGCGATAAAGTGACGCTGGCGGGCCTCTCCTCCGTCGGGATCCGCCTGTTTCTCGCCACCTACGACGATACCGGGATCCACACCGAGCAGTCGGTTGTGATGCCGCAGCTGCCGCCCGCCAGCCAGGTGCTGGCCGACGTGATGCTGAGCCACTGGCCGCTCAGCGCCTGGCAGCCGCAGTTGCCGAAAGGCTGGACGCTGAACGATACTGACACCAGACGCGAACTGCGCAATCCCGATGGCAAACTGGTCACGGAGATTGTCTACCTGAACCGCAAAGGCAAGCGCGAACCGATTAGCATTGCGCAGCACGCTTTTCACTACCACATCACCATTCAATATCTGGGTGACTGAGATGATTTACCTTTCTGCCGTTGGCATGGTCAACGCGCTCGGCAACTCGGCTGATGAAATAGCGGCGAACCTTACCGCCGGTGTGGCCCCCGGAATGCGCCACCGTGCGGGCTGGCTACAGGGCTTGCCGGAGGCTGTGCTGGGGGGCGTGGAGGGTGAGCTCCCCCCTATCCCCGAGCCTTTTTCCGCCCACCGCAGCCGCAACAACCAGCTGCTGCTGGCGGCGCTGGCGCAAATCCGGCCTGCCGTTGATGCGGCCATTGCGCGCGTGGGGCGCGACCGCGTGGCGGTAGTGCTGGGCACCAGCACCTCCGGCCTGGACGAGGGTGATGAGTACGTGCGGCGCACGCAGAACGGCGAACGCAGCCCGCAGTGGCAATATCCCCAGCAGGAGCTGGGCGATCCGTCGCGCTTTCTCGCCAGCTGGCTTGCGCTGGACGGCCCGGCGTATACCATCTCGACCGCCTGCTCCTCCAGCGCGCGGGCGATCGTCAGCGGTCGTCGCCTGATCGACGCTGGGCTGGTGGACGTCGCCATCGTCGGCGGGGCCGACAGCCTGAGCCGCATGCCGGTCAACGGCTTCAATAGCCTGGAATCCTTCTCCCCGACCCTGTGCGAGCCATTTGGCCGCAACCGTCGGGGGATCACCATTGGTGAAGCGGCGGCACTGATGGTGCTGACCCGCGAGCCGGGCGAGATTGCGCTCCTGGGCGCGGGAGAATCCAGCGATGCGTACCATATTTCCGCCCCGCATCCGCAGGGTGAAGGGGCGATCCGCGCCATCACCCAGGCGCTGAACGAGGCGGGCATGACGGCGGCGGACGTCGGCTATATCAACCTGCACGGCACCGCCACGCCGCTTAACGATCGCATTGAGGCGCAGGTCATCCACGACCTCTTTGGCGACCGCGTACCGTGCAGCTCCACGAAACACCTCACCGGCCACACGCTGGGGGCCGCCGGGATCGTCGAAGCCGCCCTGAGCTGGCTGATCCTGACCCGTGACCTGCCGCTGCCGCCGCAGGATTTTTCCCGCTACGCGCCGGACGACACGCTGCCCGCCTGCGGCTTGCTGCACCGGGCCGCGCCGCTGAAAAAACCGACGATCCTGTCGAACTCCTTCGCGTTTGGCGGCAACAACGCCTGCCTTCTGCTGGGGAGAGTGTGATGCGCTATTTACCCCCCGGGGATTATCTTCCTCACGATACGCCGATGCTGCTGCTCGAAAGCGTGGAGAGCGTCACCGATGACAGCGCCGTTTGCTGCGTGATGGTGAACGATCGCGGCGTGCTGGCACCGTTTCTGGACGCTAACGGCAACTTGCCCGGCTGGTTTGCGCTGGAGCTGATGGCCCAGACCGTGGGCGTCTGGTCCGAGTGGCACCGGATGCAAAAAGGGCTGCCGCACTGTGCGCTCGGTATGGTGCTCGGCGCGCGCGAGCTGGTGTGCAGCGCGGGGCATTTTGCCGCAGGCAGCAGGCTGACCATCACCATCGAACGCCTGATGCAGGATGAACGCTTTGGCAGCTTCGAGTGCAGCATTCGCGCGGATAACGCCACCCTCGCCACGGGCCGGGTGAACACCTTCCAGCCGAGCGAAGATGAATTAACCACACTTTTCAACCAGGGAACCCCATCATGAGATCCGTACTGGTCACCGGTGCCAGCAAAGGCATTGGCCGCGCTATCGCCCTTCAGCTTGCGGCGGACGGTTTTACCGTCGGCGTACATTACCATCGCGATAAAGCGGGCGCGCAGGCGACGCTGGAGGCAATACTCCGGGCGGGCGGCGCGGGCCGTTTACTCACCTTCGACGTGGGCAACCGCGAGCAGTGCCGCACGGTGCTGGAACAGGAAATCGCGGACCACGGCGCGTGGTATGGCGTGGTCAGTAACGCCGGCATTACCCGCGACGGCGCGTTTCCGGCGCTCAGCGACGATGACTGGGACAGCGTGATCCACACCAATCTCGACAGTTTTTATAACGTCATCCATCCCTGCATTATGCCGATGATCGGCACTCGCAAAGGCGGGCGGATCGTCACCCTGTCGTCGGTGTCAGGCATTATGGGCAATCGTGGGCAGGTGAACTACAGCGCGGCCAAAGCCGGGATTATCGGCGCCACCAAAGCGCTCGCCACCGAGCTGGCAAAACGTAAAATCACCGTGAACTGCATCGCGCCGGGGCTGATTGATACCGGCATGATCGAGATGGACGAAGCCGCGCTGAACGCGGCGATGTCGATGATCCCGATGCAGCGTATGGGCCAGGCCGAGGAAGTCGCCGCGCTGGCGAGCTACCTGATGTCGGATAAAGCGGGCTATGTGACGCGTCAGGTAATTTCAATTAACGGAGGCATGCTATGACCCGTCGGGTAGTGATTACGGGCATGGGCGGCGTCACCGCGTTCGGCGAGGACTGGCCGACCATCTCGTGCCGTCTGCGCGGGTATGAAAATGCGGTGCGCACCATGACGGAGTGGCAGGCGTATGACGGCCTGCAAACCCTGATCGCCGCGCCGATTGAAGACTTCGCGCTCCCCGCTCACTATACCCGTAAGCGCATACGTGCCATGGGCCGCGTGTCGCTGCTCTCTACCCGTGCCACCGAGCTGGCGCTTGAGCAGGCAGGGCTGATTGACGACGCGGTGCTCACTAACGGTCAGACCGGGATCGCCTACGGCTCGTCGACGGGCAGCACCGGGCCGGTCAGCGAGTTTGCTTCCATGCTTACGGAAAAGCACACCCACAACATCACCGGCACCACCTACGTGCAGATGATGCCGCACACCACGGCGGTGAACACCGGGCTGTTCTTTGGCCTGCGCGGACGGGTGATCCCCACCTCGAGCGCCTGTACCTCCGGCAGCCAGGCAATTGGCTATGCCTGGGAAGCGATTCGTCACGGTTACCAGACGGTGATGGTGGCGGGCGGTGCGGAAGAGCTGTGTCCGTCAGAAGCGGCAGTTTTCGATACCCTGTTTGCCACCAGCCAACGTAACGACGCGCCGAAAACCACGCCGTCGCCGTTTGACGTTCAGCGCGACGGTCTGGTGATTGGCGAAGGGGCGGGCACGCTGGTGCTGGAAGCGCTGGATCATGCCAAAGCCCGCGGGGCGACAATTTATGGCGAGATCGTAGGCTTTGCCACTAACTGCGATGCGGCGCACATCACCCAACCCCAGCGTGAAACCATGCAGGTGTGTATGGAGCAGTCGCTGGCGATGGCGGGCCTTAGCCCTCAGGACATTGGCTACATTTCTGCCCACGGCACGGCAACCGATCGCGGGGATATCGCCGAGAGTCAGGCGACCGCCGCCATTTTCGGCGACAGCGTGCCCATCTCATCCTTAAAGAGCTATTTCGGTCATACCCTGGGCGCCTGCGGTGCGCTGGAAGCGCTGCTGAGCCTGCACATGATGCGGGAAGGCTGGTTCACGCCGACGCTCAATTTAAGACAACCGGATGAGCAATGTGGCGCTTTAGATTATATTATGGGGGAAGCCCGCCCGATTGATTGCGAATTTATACAGAGCAATAACTTTGCCTTTGGCGGCATCAATACCTCGATAATCATTAAACGCTGGGCGTAACTATGTACCAGTTTGTACTGGGAAAGATCTCCACCCTTAGCGCGGACCCGCTGGCGTCAACGCTCGCAGACATGGCACCTCAGGGTGCGCGACACGCTTCCTGGCTTGCAGGCCGGACGCTGCTCGCCAGAACCTTATCCCCTTCTCCGCTTCCCGAGATAATCTACGGCGAGCAGGGGAAACCGGCCTTCGCTAACGGTCATCCGCTGTGGTTTAACCTGAGCCACTGCGGGGACGACATTGCCCTGCTGCTGAGCGATGAAGGTGAAGTTGGCTGCGATATTGAAGCGATTCGGCCGCGTTCGAACTGGCAGGCGCTGGCGAATGCCGTCTTCAGCCTTACCGAACATGCCGAGCTGGAACGAGAAGCGCCGGAAGAGCAGCTTTCCGCCTTCTGGCGCATCTGGACGCGCAAAGAGGCCATCGTCAAGCAGCGTGGCGGCAGCGCGTGGCAGATTGTCAGCATTGACAGCACCGCCCAGTCGCTTCCGGTCAGCCAGCTACGCTTCGGCTCGCTGAGCCTGGCGGTCTGTACCCCTACCCCCTTCACCCTGACGGCAGAATCAATCGCTTATTGCGGTACCTCTGCGGCATAAAAAAACGGCCATTCCGGTTAATACCGAAATGGCCGATGTGCATTTAACGCGTTGCGAAGCTTATTTCAAATTTTCAGGGAAGTTTGCTGGCAGCTCGCTGGCCGCACATGCAATCACGGTATCATCGTTAGCACCACAGTCGCGAACGAAGGTGATGGTGGCAAATTCATCAATTACTTCAGTCGGATAGGCCGGACCGGCATCACGGTAGCTGTTCATCAGCGGAACGTGATCGTTCTGGAAGCAGACGGTTTTTTCCGGATTGTTCATGACCCAGCGCGGGAAGAAAATGGTGCCGTGGAACAGGCTGTCGCCCAGGTTCACAATCAGGCTGACGTCGGTACCGGTTGGCTCGGTCCAGGAAATTTTATAGATGCTCTCCCCGACGCGGACGATGTACGCCTGCTGATCTTTCACCCAACGATTACCCACCAGACCGCTGTGAATACGGTAGTCGAGCGTGTTCTCGTTTTTGACGTAAATTTCGTAGTTCCAGCCGTTATCGTAGGTATAAACCAGATGTTTGCCGACGAAGCCGCTTAAGTCATGTTTGTCGAAGGTGTTCATAAGATGTCTCCTTTGTTTTGATGAAACTATCGTAACCCTTCAAAAAATGAATGAATAACGCTATGTTTGAATCAAATTCATCCAAAATTTAGATTAATCATGCATAAGACGACGCTAGAACAATGGGCCCTGCTGGAGAGAGTAGTCGAGGCTGGCAGCTTTGCCAGAGCAGCAGAAGAGACGCACCGCAGCCAGTCCTCGGTTAGCTATAACCTGTCGCTGTTGCAGGAACGGCTTGGCGTGGCGCTTTTAATGACGGAAGGCAGGCGGGCCGTGCTGACCCCGGCGGGTGAGCTGTTGCTGAATCAGGTGAAGCCGCTGCTGAAAGCCTTCGCCTACGTTGAAACCCGCGCTGCGACCCTGCGCAGCGGGATGCGAACCCGTATCGATTTGATGGTAGACAGTATTTTTCCGCGCAGCCGGCTGTTCGCTATTTTGCGGCAGTTTCAGCAGCGGTATCCGCAAACGCAGGTGCGGCTCACCGAGGTGCTGGAAAACAGCCGCGCGGACGCGCTCAATGATGAAGCCGACGTGATGGTCTTAACCCGCCGCCAGGACGTCACCGGGCTGGGCGAATGGCTGATGAATATCGATTTTGTTGCCGTTGCGCATCACGCGCACCCGCTGTTCGCGCTGGATACACCGCTTAATGACGAGACGTTACGCCCGTGGCCGCGCATTCAGATCGCAGACAGCCAGCCCACCGTTCGCCCCGCCGGGGAGTCGTGGACCTTCTCAACCATTGATGCCGCGATCGAAGCGGTGATGTATCAGGTTGGATACGGCTGGCTACCGGAAGAACGTATTCAGGCCCCGCTCCAGCAAGGCATCCTCAAAACTCTGCCGCTCAGCCACGGCGTACGTCGCGCTACGCCGCTGCACCTCATCGTCAAACGCTCCCTCAGCCCGCTGGACGAGCAGGTTGAGACGTTGTTGCGCCTTTTTAAGCAGGATCCGTCATCGTCACCTGCTACGCTTTAAGTTTTGAACCAGAAGACGACAAGGAGCGAACGATGAAAATCGACTTAACGGGAAAAGTGGCGCTGGTGACCGCGTCCACCGGCGGTATAGGGTTTGCCATCGCCCGCGGGCTGGCGGAGAGCGGTGCGGAGGTGATCGTGAACGGGCGCAGCATCGACTCGGTGAACAAAGGCATTCAGGCTTTACAGCAGGTGGTGCCTGGCGTGCAGGTCCGTGCCGCCATCGCCGATCTGAGCTCGCAGGAGGGCGTTGACGAACTGCTCAGGGTTGCCACGCACGTCGATATTCTGGTGAATAACGCCGGGATTTATGGTCAGCAGGATTTTTATTCCACCGACGACGAGACCTGGGAACGCTACTGGCAAACCAACGTGATGTCCGGCGTGCGCCTCTCCCGCGCCCTGCTGCCCGGCATGGTGCAAAAAGGCTGGGGTCGGGTGGTGTTTATCTCGTCAGAATCGGCCTGCAATATTCCGGCGGATATGATCCACTATGGCGTGACGAAAACAGCCCAGCTTTCGCTGGCGCGCGGTCTGGCGAAGTTTGTGGCAGGCAGCGGCGTCACGGTGAACAGCGTGCTGCCGGGCCCGACGATGTCGGACGGCTTTGCCGCGATGATGAAGGACGAGATCGAGAGAACCGGCAAATCGCTGGAGCAGCTGGCGAAAGCGTTCGTGATGGAGAATCGCCCCAGCTCGGTGATTCAGCGCGCCGCCACGGTGGAAGAAGTGGCCAACATGGTCGTTTACGTCTGTTCGATGCAGGCCTCCGCGACTTCCGGCGCGGCGCTGCGCGTTGACGGTGGCGTAGTGGATGACATCGTTTGACCCGTCAGGCCACAGGTTCGAGAAAAAATGAGATCGGATAGAAGGACTGCGAAGGTAAAGCAGGTAAACTAGTGAACAGAATGTGTATTTCAGCTAAGACGTATTTATGACCAATATGATTGCCGACGAAGCCGTGGCGAAGTCCAGCGTGCTCTCTGTCTTTGACTTTGATGGTACGTTGACGCACCACGACAGCTTTATTCCTTTCCTGCGCTTTGCCTTTGGCAAGCGCTACTTTGCTGGCCGACTGGTGCGCATGGCCCTGCCTACGCTGCACTGCGTGCGCCGCAAGCTGACGCGTGATGAACTGAAAGAGGTGCTGATCAAAACCTTCCTGACGGGCGTGGATGAACACTGGTTACGTCAGCAGGCGGAAGCCTTCTGTGAAAAATACTGGAGCAAGCTGATGCGCCCGGAAGGGGTCATGGCCGTCGCCAACGAAGTCAATTCTGGTGCGGAAGTGACGATTTGTTCCGCCTCCCCGGCGCTGGTATTGCAGCCGTGGGCCGATAAGCTCGGCATTAAGCTGATTGGCACGCAGCTGGAAGTGAAGGACGGTAAGCTGACCGGGCGAATCACCGGCCATAACTGCCGTTGTGCGCAGAAGGTGGCGAGGCTGGAGAAGGTGTATGGGGATTTGAACGCGTATCACCTGCGCGCATGGGGCGACACCCGTGGCGACCACGAGCTGCTGGCGGCGGCGCAGGATCCGCACTGGCGCCATTTCCATCACCCGAGCAAGCGCCGAAATTCACCAATAAGGTAGCCTTTTGCCGGGTGGCGGCTGCGCCTTACCCGGCCTACAACCCAATCGTAGGCCCGGTAAGCGAAGCGCCACCGGGCGGTACATCAGGCCTCACGTTTCCCCGGGAACATCACGCTCGCAATAATCCCCAGCGCCAGTACCCCCAGCACCACAAACAGGCTTGCCGTGGCACCGATGTTATAACCGTGATGCCAGAAGTGGTCGGTCGCATTTAGCCCCAGCTTGAACGCCACGAAGAACAGCAGCAGCACGACCGCTTTCTCCAGATGCACCAGATACTGCTTCAGCGCCTCCAGCACGAAGTAGAGGGTACGCAGGCCGAGGATCGCGAACATCATTGCGCTGTAGATAATCAGCGGCTCGCGGCTGACGGCAATGATAGCGGGAACGGAGTCGAACGCGAACATCACGTCGGACAGCTCTACCACCGCCACGCAGAGTAGCAGCGGCGTCGCGTAGCGCTTCGCCTTCTTCACGCGACCTACCATCACATCCTTGTTTTCAGGCTTCTCCAGCTCGGCATCCACCTCTTTCTGGGTCAGGATAAACGCGTGGCTGCTGATTTTTGGCCAGACCGGATAGAAGCGTTTTACCAGGCGGTACGCCAGATGGTTCGAGTAATCATCGACTTCATCGCTCTCTTCATTGCGTTTCAGCATCATCACCGCCGTCCAGCCGACGACCAGCGCAAAAATGACCTCAACGTACGGCCCTAGGCTCAGGAGGCTGGTGCCGATGGCCACAAAAATCCCGCGGAACACAATCGCCCCCAGCACGCCCCAGTAGAGCACGCGGTGGCGATACTTATCCGGCACGCCGAACCAGGCGAAGATCGCCATCATCACGAACAGGTTGTCGACGGAGAGCACCTCTTCCAGCGCATAGCCGGTAAGGAACAGACTCGCCATCTCTGCGCCGTGGTGCACGTATAAGAAGCCGGCAAACGCCATGGCCATCATGACCCAGAAGATGGACCACATAGCCGCGCTTTTCAGCGAGATAGGTTTATCGTGACGGTGCATGAAGAGGTCGATAAACATCGCCCCAACGGCCATCACCACAAAGACAACAACGGTTTCCGTCGGGAAACCGAGATGAGCAGCAGACATAGACAACCCTTTTAAGAAGACAAAACACCATGCAGACAATAAAAAGCGTGGACCCGTTAAGGACGCAGCACGCTAAACAATAAATATTAAACGTTCTTTTCAGCGAGTGCCTGCGCGCATGCCCAGGCACTGGCCCACGCCCACTGGAAGTTATACCCGCCGAGCCAGCCGGTCACGTCCATCACTTCGCCAATGAAATAGAGACCCGGCACGTTGCGGGCCTCCATCGTGCGGGATGAGAGTTCGTTTGTATCCACGCCGCCCAGCGTCACTTCCGCCGTGCGGTAGCCCTCGGTGCCGTTTGGCTGTACGCGCCAGTTCGTCAGCGTCTCCACCAGCGTTTCCTGCTCGCGGCTGTTCAGCTGCTTAAGCGATACGTCCGGGATCTGCCCCAGCGCCTGCAAACATTCCACCAGACGCTTCGGCAGCTGCATTGCCAGGGTATTTTTCAGGCTTTGATTCGGGTGCGCAGCGCGCTGTTCGTTCAGGAACGCGTCCAGATCGCAGTCCGGTACCAGGTTTACGGAGACAAACTCTCCCGGCTGCCAGTAGCTGGAGATCTGCAACACCGCCGGCCCCGAAAGGCCGCGATGGGTAAAGAGCAGGTTTTCGCGAAATACCGTGCCGTCTTCGGCCGTAATAACCGACGGCACGGACACGCCGGAGAGCGTCTGAAGCTGTTCCAGCAGCGGCTTATGCAGCGTGAACGGCACCAGCCCGGCGCGGGTGGGCAGCACCTTCAGGCCAAACTGCTCGGCAATTTTGTAGCCGAACGGTGAGGCGCCGAGACCCGGCATCGAAAGACCGCCGCTGGCGATCACCAGATTATCGGCGCTGACGGTTTCACCGTTGAGTTGTAGCGTGTAGCCCTGCTCGTCGCGGGCGACCTCGAGCACTTCCGTCCGCAGGCGCATGATCACGCCGCCTTTCTCGCACTCGGCCACCAGCATATCAACGATTTGCTGGGCGGAGTCGTCGCAGAACAGCTGTCCCAGCGTCTTCTCATGCCACGCGATACCGTATTTACCCACCAGTTCGATAAAGTCCCACTGGGTGTAGCGCGCCAGCGCAGATTTACAAAAATGACGGTTCTGGCTCAGATAGGCCGCCGGTTCGACATAGAGATTAGTGAAGTTGCAGCGCCCGCCGCCGGACATCAGGATCTTGCGGCCAGGCTTTTTTCCGTTATCCAGCAGCAGCACGCGACGACCCGCTTGTCCGGCCATTGCCGCACAAAACATACCCGCCGCACCGGCGCCAATTACTACGGCATCAAACCTTTCCACGTCAAAATCCTCTTCGTTAACTGCCGCGGATTGTAAAGTTTCCTCAGTGGTCGCACCAGCGTAAAAAGATATTACAAAGCCATTTCATTGATATTTAAAGATTATCCTTTCAGGCTCATTTCTCAAATCAGGTGGTATGTCAAAAAAAGTCTATATTTCACTTTGCCCGTTGCGCATTTGTCCTGGATAATGCGCCGCGTTCATGTCCTCAAAATGGCGTAACGTCCTATGCTACATTTGTTTGCCGGCCTGGATTTACATACCGGGCTTTTATTATTGCTTGCTCTGGTTTTTGTGCTGTTTTACGAAGCGATCAACGGCTTCCACGACACTGCAAACGCAGTTGCAACGGTTATCTACACTCGCGCAATGCGATCGCAGCTTGCGGTCGTTATGGCGGCGGTATTTAACTTTTTTGGTGTCCTCCTGGGCGGACTGAGCGTTGCGTATGCCATTGTGCATATGCTGCCAACGGATCTGCTTCTTAACGTGAGTTCCGGTCATGGCCTGGCCATGGTGTTCTCAATGCTGCTTGCTGCCATTATCTGGAACCTCGGTACCTGGTATTTTGGCCTGCCTGCATCCAGCTCTCACACCCTTATTGGCGCGATTATCGGTATTGGGTTAACCAACGCCCTGATGACCGGTACCTCGGTTGTTGATGCGCTGAACCTGCCTAAAGTACTGGGCATTTTCGGCTCTCTGATCATCTCTCCTATCGTGGGTCTGGTGGTGGCGGGTGGCTTGATTTTCATCCTGCGTCGCTACTGGAGCAACACGAAGAAACGTGCGCGTATCCACCTGACGCCAGCAGAGCGTGAAAAGAAAGACGGCAAGAAAAAGCCGCCGTTCTGGACGCGTATCGCACTGATCGTTTCCGCTATCGGCGTGGCCTTCTCTCATGGCGCGAACGATGGTCAGAAAGGCATTGGTCTGGTGATGCTGGTTCTGATTGGCGTCGCACCGGCGGGCTTCGTGGTTAACATGAACGCCTCTGGCTACGAGATCACCCGTACCCGTGATGCGGTAAACAACGTTGAAACGTACTTCCAGCAGCATCCTCAGCTGCTGAAGAAAGCGACCGGCGTAGACCAGCTGATCCCTTCTCCTGACTCTGGCGCAATGACTGCACCTGGCGAGTTCCATTGCCACCCGGCAAACGCGATTAACGCGCTGGAACGTGCGAAAGGCATGCTGGCCGATATCGAAAGCTACGACAAACTGGCTGTTGAACAGCGTGGTCAGCTGCGTCGCATCATGCTCTGCATCTCCGACGTGACCGATAAAGTCGCGAAGCTGCCAGAGGTGACTGCTGACGACAAACGTCTGCTGAAGAAACTGAAAGGCGATATGCTCAACACCATTGAGTACGCGCCAATCTGGATCATCATGGCGGTCGCGCTGGCGCTGGGTATCGGTACGATGATTGGCTGGCGTCGTGTGGCGACCACCATCGGCGAGAAGATCGGTAAGAAAGGCATGACCTATGCACAGGGTATGTCCGCGCAGATGACGGCGGCGGTGTCTATCGGTCTGGCGAGCTACACCGGTATGCCAGTATCAACCACCCACGTACTCTCTTCGTCCGTGGCAGGTACCATGATTGTTGACGGCGGCGGTTTACAGCGTAAAACCGTGACCAACATTCTGATGGCCTGGGTGTTCACCCTCCCGGCGTCCATCCTGCTGTCCGGCGGTCTGTACTGGATTTCGCTGAAGCTGATTTAACCGGCTGAAGGCGACAAAAAAGCGGGTCAGGAAACTGGCCCGCTTTTTTTATGCTCAGTGCCAAATCATCAGTGCAATCATACTCACCACCACCAGGCCACACAGGGCGCTGGTCAAAATGAACTGACGACGCAGGCGCTCGCAGCGACGGATAAACTCTTCATCGTGGTGATCGCGGTAGCGCTGGTAATAGATGTACCCCACCAGACGCATCTGTTTGCTGGGCTGTCCATGCGAGGTGAAGAACCCTCCACCGTCCACGTACTGATAAAGCAGCGGATCGCAACCACGAAGTACCACTAACAGCGCACGTAACGATGAGAAGTAGCGCGCCATATTCACTATGCAAACTACGCATAACGCCCAAAACAATGCGACGGTGCTAATCATACATCCTCCCCGGCGTCCGCCCACGAAGCAAGGCTCCTGAGCTACCGCACCCCAATGCCCTGACAGACAGTTCAGTGAAAGAATGACTAAAAGTCGATCCGGTTCGCGTTTTAATATCCGAACGGCTCATTAAATAGTGTAGGAGATCCGTTAATTTTTTTGCCACAAGGTTAATCGTTATCAACACCAAAGCTTGAAAAATATGTTTAACTGGGCCGTAATGAAAGCATCAGACGACGCTTTCCCATTTAGTCATCGATAACTTAAGGAAGGAGTAACACTATGGCTTACAAACACATTCTTATCGCGGTAGACCTCTCCCCGGAGAGTAAAGTGCTGGTCGACAAAGCCGTATCCATGGCACGTCCCTACAACGCGAAAGTTTCGCTGATTCACGTTGATGTGAATTACTCCGACCTCTACACCGGTCTGATCGACGTGAATCTCGGCGATATGCAGAAACGCATCTCCGAAGAGACTCACCACGCGCTGAGCGAGCTCTCTACCAACGCGGGCTATCCGATCACTGAAACCCTGAGCGGTAGCGGCGATCTGGGTCAGGTGCTGGTTGATGCGATTAAGAAATACGATATGGATCTGGTGGTCTGCGGTCATCACCAGGACTTCTGGAGCAAGCTGATGTCCTCAGCGCGCCAGCTGATTAATACCGTTCACGTGGATATGCTGATTGTTCCACTGCGTGACGAAGAAGACGAGTAAGTGCAAAAAAAGCGGCACTGAATGTAGGCCGGGTAAGGCGAAGCCGCCACCCGGCTTTTTTTATTCCGGCGTCCCCGGATAAATATCAAACCGGTGCCCTTTGGTGGTCACCGCGTTGGTCGTGGCAACGTCCGCCAGCGGCGGCGCGTAGTCCGGACGCTTCACCACCACCCGCTTCGTCGCGAGCTGACGAGCAGGCTCCAGCAGGCCATCTGCATCCAGATCCGGCCCCACCAGCGACTGAAACACACGCATCTCTTTCTTCACCAGCGCGCTTTTCTGCTTGTGCGGGAACATCGGGTCGAGGTAGACCACCTGCGGGCGCGGAGTGATATCCGTCAGCGCCGTCAGGCTTGACGCGTGGATCAGCTGCAAACGTTCCTGCAACCACGGGCCGATTTCCGGGTCCGCATAGCCTCGCGTCAGCCCGTCGTCGAGCAGCGCGGCGACAACCGGATTACGCTCCAGCATCCGCACCCGGCAGCCCACCGACGCCAGCACAAACGCATCGCGCCCCAGCCCCGCCGTGGCATCCACCACGTCAGGCAGATAGCTTCCCTTAATGCCGACCGCTTTGGCCACCGCTTCGCCGCGACCGCCGCCGAACTTACGCCGGTGCGCCATCGCGCCGCCGACAAAATCGACAAAAATCCCGCCGAGCTTCGGCTCGTCGCGCTTGCGAAGCTCCAGATGTTCCGGCGTCATCACCAGCGCCATCAGGTTGTCTTCATCATGTTCCAGCCCCCAGCGGGCCGCCAGAACAGATAAGGCGCCGTTCCCGACGCCCGTTTCATCCACTAAGCAGATCTTCACGTAGCAATCAGCCTTTGATTCCGTAATGCTCCAGCATCGCATCCAGCTGAGGCTCGCGGCCACGGAAGCGTTTGAACAGCTCCATAGGCTCTTCTGAACCCCCGCGCGTCAGGATGTTATCAAGGAACGACTGACCGGTTTCACGGTTGAAAATCCCCTCTTCTTCGAAGCGAGAGAAGGCGTCCGCCGCCAGCACGTCGGCCCACAGGTAGCTGTAGTAGCCCGCGGCGTATCCGCCCGCGAAGATATGGCTGAACGCGTGCGGGAAGCGTCCCCAGGTTGGGCCTGGAATAACGGCGACCTGCTTTTTAATCTCGGCCAGCGTTTCGAGGATTTTCGCCCCCTGCTCCGGGCTGAACTCGGCGTGCAGGCGGAAGTCGAACAGGCCGAACTCCAGCTGACGCAGGATAAACATCGCCGCCTGGTAGTTTTTCGCCGCCAGCATTTTATCCAGCAACTCTTTAGGCAGCGGTTCGCCGGTCTCATAGTGGCCGGAGATAAACGCCAGCGCGTCCGGCTCCCAGCACCAGTTTTCCATAAACTGGCTTGGCAGCTCGACCGCATCCCATGGCACCCCGCTGATACCGGCGACGCCGGCGGTTTCGATGCGGGTCAGCATGTGGTGCAGGCCGTGACCGAACTCGTGGAACAGGGTGATCACTTCATCGTGGGTGAACAGCGCCGGTTTGCCGCTTACCGGACGGTTGAAGTTACAGGTCAGATAGGCGACCGGTTTTTGCAGGGAACCATCCGCTTTACGCATCTGGCCCACGCAGTCGTCCATCCACGCCCCGCCGCGTTTGTTTTCACGCGCGTAAAGATCCAGATAGAAGCTGCCGCGCAGCTCGTTTTTCTCGTCATACAGCTCAAAGAAGCGCACGTCCGGATGCCAGACGTCGATATCGGTACGCTCTTTAGCGGTAATGCCGTAAATGCGTTTCACCACTTCAAACAGACCGTTGACGGCTTTGTTTTCCGGGAAGTACGGACGCAGCTGTTCGTCGCTGATGCTGTAGAGGTGCTGCTTCTGTTTTTCGCTGTAGTACGCGATATCCCACGGCTGAAGCTCGTCCACGCCAAACTCGGCTTTCGCAAAGGCGCGCAGCTGGGCCAGCTCTTTTTCACCCTGAGGACGGGCGCGTTTCGCCAGATCGGTCAGGAAGTCGAGCACCTGCTGCGGGTTCTCGGCCATTTTGGTGGCGAGGGATTTATCCGCGTAGCTGTCGAAGCCCAGCAGCTGTGCCAGCTCGTGGCGCAGGGCGAGGATCTCCGCCATCACCGGGCTGTTATCCCATTTACCCGCATTCGGCCCCTGATCGGAGGCGCGGGTGCTGTAGGCGCGGTACATCTCTTCACGCAGGGCCTGGTTGTCGCAGTAGGTCATCACCGGCAGATAGCTCGGGATATCCAGCGTTAACAGGAAGCCTTCCTGCTCTTTCGCTTCGGCCTGGGCTTTCGCCGCCGCCAGCGCGCTTTCCGGCATACCCGCCAGCTCGGCTTCGTCGGTAATCAGCTTCGTCCAGCCCATGGTGGCGTCGAGGACGTTGTTGCTGTACTGATTGCCCAGCTCGGACAGGCGCGCAGCGATTTCGCCGTAGCGAACCTGCTTCTCTTTTGGCAGACCGATACCGGACAGCTCAAAGTCACGCAGGGCGTTATCAACCGATTTTTTCTGCGCCGTGTTCAGTTCGGCATAATGGTCGCCGTCGCGCAGGTCGCGGTAGGCTTTGTACAGCCCTTCGTGCTGGCCGACCCAGGTGCTGTACTCAGAGAGCAGCGGCAGGGTTTGTTCGTAGGCTTCACGCAGTTCCGGGCTGTTTT
Organism: Enterobacter cloacae complex sp. P15RS; assembly: GCF_014895905.1. Classification (NCBI taxonomy): domain Bacteria; kingdom Pseudomonadati; phylum Pseudomonadota; class Gammaproteobacteria; order Enterobacterales; family Enterobacteriaceae; genus Enterobacter; species Enterobacter cloacae complex sp. P15RS. Next base: position 128,662 of record NZ_JADBQL010000037.1, read on the forward strand.
TCACCGAGTTCAGGTGGCTCACCGGGGAGAAGATACGCCCCAGCACGTCGTCCACTTCGGCCAGCGGCTGACACAGATTCTCCCAGGTGTACGGCGCGCCCTGCGCAACCACGCTTTCTACCGCCGCGCGGCAGTTGTCCAGCGACTGGGTAACGGCTGGAACCACATGCTCAGGGAGGATTTTAGAAAACGGTGGCAACGAAAAAGGCGTCAGTAATGGATTGGTCATAAACGCTGTCCTGTTGAAATAGATGAATGAAGCGCGCATCCGGCGCTGTGCATATTGTTCAGTAATGGGGTTAAGTGTAGAGGATTTCAATGCCGGACGTTGTCGAAAAGAGCCCGGTGGCGCTGCTGTATGACC